>CACYUZ010000007.1:0-82457 GCA_902777645.1 uncultured Prevotellaceae bacterium
GTATATCAGTTAAATAATGTAATATTTATATTTAGATAAAACTTAACAAAACAAAGAGGTTGAAGAGACCGATTCTGCAACAAAAGTGACGAAGATCCCTTTTGTGTAGCAATTTCATTATACAAAAAATGTCAAATCATTGATTTTCAATGATTTGGCATTCTGAAAAGTTGTCCTACGCGGACTCGAACCACGACTGAGAGAACCAAAAACTCTAGTGCTAGCCATTACACTATAGGACAATCATGCTGTAAAGCGGTGCAAAGTTAGCGGTTTTTTACGCCATTTCCAAATTTTTCCTTTCCTTTTTTCTTGAAAGGCGGCTTTTTGCCCCGCTCCTGCTGAGGCTCACTCCTGCCGGTCCGGTGAAAGGAACCGGCAGGAGTGGCAGGCACTGCCTACTACTTCACGGTGATGAGGTAGTAGTTCTTCTTGCCGCGCTGCACCAGCAGATACTTGCCGCCAATCAGGTCGTCGGCGGTGAGCAGACGGTCGAAGGCGCTGATCTTCTCCTTGTTCAGGGAGACACCGCCGCCCTGCACCAGTTTGCGCATCTCGCTCTTGCTGGGGAACACCTTGGTCTCCTCGCGGGTGAGCAGGTCGACGGCGGGCTGTCCGAGCAGCGAGCGGTCGAGCGTGAAGTGGGGCACACCGTCGAACACATCGAGGAAGGTCTGCTCGTCGAGACGCTCCAGTCCCTCTTTGGTCGACTTGCCGAAGAGGATGCCGGAGGCCTCCTGGGCCATGGCCAGGTCTTCGGCCGAGTGCACCATCACGGTCACCTCCTCAGCGAGCCGCTTCTGCAGGATGCGGCGGCCGGGGTCGGTCTGGTGCTCGGCGATGAGCGATTCAATCTCCTCTTTCTCCAGGCTGGTGAATATCTTGATATAGCGCTCGGCGTCGGCATCGCTCACATTGAGCCAGAATTGGTAGAAGCGGTAGGGGGAGGTGCGCTTGCGGTCGAGCCACACATTGCCGCTCTCCGTCTTGCCGAACTTGTTGCCGTCGCTCTTGGTGATGAGCGGGCAGGTCAGGGCGTAGGCCTCGTTCTCGATGCCCAGGGTGCGGCGGATGAGCTCCGTGCCGGTGGTCATGTTGCCCCACTGGTCGTTGCCGCCGAGCTGCAGTTTGCAGCCTTTGTGCTGGTAGAGGTAGAGGAAGTCGTAGCCCTGCAGCAGCTGATAGGTGAACTCGGTGAACGACAGACCGTCGCGGGCCTCACCGTTCAGACGCTTCTGCACGCTGTCCTTGGCCATCATGTAGTTCACGGTGATGTGCTTGCCCACCTCACGGGCGAAGTCGAGGAAGGTGAAGTCTTTCATCCAGTCGTAGTTGTTCACCATCTCGGCGCTGTTGGGACCTTCAGCCTCGAAATCGAGGAATTTGGCCACCTGGCGCTTGATGCACTCCTGGTTGTGGTAGAGGGTCTCCTGGGTGAGCAGGTTGCGCTCCTGGCTCTTGCCCGAGGGGTCGCCTATCATGCCAGTGGCGCCGCCGATGAGGATGATGGGCTTGTGGCCGCACTGCTGCAGGTGACGCAGCATCATGATGCCGCACAGGTGTCCGATATGGAGAGAGTCGGCCGTGGGATCGGTGCCCAGGTAAGCGGTGGCCATCTCCTTGTTCAGAAATTCTTCGGTGCCCGGCATGATTTGGGCCAGCATGCCGCGCCATCTAAGTTCTTCTACAAAATTTTTTGTCATGGTTGGGTATGGTTATTTTCTGTTTTTTCTCGTTGGCCCCTGCGCAGTCAGGGCACCGGGTCGTAGCCGCTCCCGCCCCAGGGATGGCAGCGCAGTATGCGCCGCACGGCCAGATAGAGACCTTTCACCGGACCGTATTTGATAAGTGCCTGGCGGGCGTATTCCGAGCAGGTGGGGGTGAACCGGCAGGAGGGCGGTGTGAGGGGACTGATGCACCGCTGATAGAAGCGGATGGGGAGCAGCAGCAGGAATACAAGGGCTTGCGATATGCCCCGGCTTATACGATGCAGCATGTTCATAGGCGTTCGCTGATGCGTTGCAGTAGGGTGCCCGTGCGCCGCATAATCCTGGCGGTCTCCTCATGCTGGTCGGAGAGCCAGATGAAGGCAAGAAGTAGTTCTTGTCCTTCATGAGCCTGCATGGCCTCGTGGAGCACCTGTTTCTGAAGGCGGTAGGCCTCGCGCAACTGGCGTTTCACCCTGTTTCGGTCTACCGCATGCTTGAAATGTCGCTTGGGCACACTCATCAGCAGCCTCACCGGCGGCTGACCCTCGCTGCACGCCGAGAGGCGGTAGACGGCACGGATGGGATAGACGGTGACCGACTGGCTGCCTCCACC
Source organism: uncultured Prevotellaceae bacterium (assembly GCA_902777645.1). Classification (GTDB taxonomy): domain Bacteria; phylum Bacteroidota; class Bacteroidia; order Bacteroidales; family Bacteroidaceae; genus Prevotella. Next base: position 2,323 of record CACYUZ010000007.1, read on the forward strand.
GAAGAGGGCGTCTATCTGCTTATGGCCCGACAGACGCTCTCGCTTGCCAAGTCTGTGGGATAGACGCTCCATCCTTATTCTTTGTTCTCGGCGAGGTAGGCGCGCAGGGCAGCCGTCATCGACGGATACTCGGGCGTGGGAGCCTCAAGGTCCAGACGGAGTCCGTGGGCAGCCACTTCCTTGGCCGTGGCAGGTCCGAAGGTGGCAATGCGGATGTCTCCCTGTTCGAAATTGGGGAAATTCTTGGTGAGCGACTTGATGCCGGTGGGACTGAAGAAAATCATCATGTCGTAGTCGAAACTCTCCACTTCTTCCGGGGTGAAGTCGTTGCTCACCGTGCGGTACATCACACACTCGGTATGGGTAAGCTTCTTGGCGTCGAGCAGCTGGGCCAATGTGTTGTTGTGCACATCGCTTACCGGCACAAGATATTTCTCGGTCTTGTGCTTCACCATCGTGGGCACAAGGTCGGCCACATTGCCGGTGGAGCCAAAAAACACCTTGCGCTTGCGGTACTGCACGTATTTCTGTATGTAGAGGGCTATAGTCTCCGTCACACAGAAGTATTTCATGTCTTCGGGTATGGTGACGCGGAGCAGCTTGGCCAGCTTGAAGTAGTTGTCGATGGCATGGCGAGAGGTGAACACCACAGCCGTGTAGTTGAGAAGACTGATCTTCTGCTGGCGGAATTCCTTCGCCGTGATGCCTTCCACTTTAATAAAGGGACGAAACACTAAATCTATGCCTAACTCGCGGGCAATATCGAAATAGGGCGATTTCTCACTCGTTGGTTTGGGTTGAGAAACAAGGATCTTCTTTATCATAAGTGTACTAAAAATTTATTCTTATTTTATCATGATACATCACAAAAAAGCCCGCCAATCCAGCCAAAGGCATCATTTCGAGCGCACAAAAGTACAAAATTATTTGCAAAAAATCACTTGCTCTATTAAAAAACGTGACAAAACTCTTATAAATGAACAGTATTTCTACTAAAATGAACAGAATGACCATGTAAACAAGACTCGCCTGCCAGGTGAGCTGACCGAAAATATGCAACAGCAAAACGGGGAGCAACGCAACGCCGAAACCACCGGAAAGCAGCAGTACGGCACGGTTCCAATGTAAAATCTTTTTATGAGTGAAGAACACCCAGTTCACCAATCCGTAGAGCAGCGTGCGGCTCAGGAACCATGCGCCCGCCATGGCCAGGCTCACCCCCAGAATGGTGTGGGGCTGGGTGTAGCTGACGGCGGGAAGATCGTGGATGAGGCCGCAGTAGAGAGCGATGGCGCAGAAAACGAGGGTCACGAGGCTCAGTACGCACTGATACCATATCTCATGGGGCTGCTCGGCTATCTGCGTGGTACGCGCCTTGGCGGTGTAGAAAAAGCTGTGGAGCTGCTTGCTGAGAAAATTGCGCGAGTGGGAGAGCAGCAGCACGATGAGCAGGAAACCGCCCAGCAGCAGTGAGCCCACCAGCGGGTCGGCACTGGGATGATAGGGCAGCGGGTCGGCCATCATGCCGGGGTTCGAGGTCTGGGCCTGGAGGGCGGAGTCGGCGGGGGTGTCGGGCGAGAGCCACTTCTGCAGCGCGGCGGGGTCTTTCCATATATCGGCCGGCACAGGGGCATAGCGGGCATCCACCCGCTGCCCAGGCAGTCCCAGGGTGTCGGGCTGCTCGCTGTAGCGGATGTCCTGACCGGGTTGGAAGTAGGCCTGCACGGCGCTGTCCTGCTGCCACGGCGTGGCGCTGTCGGGCAACTCGGCCAGCACCTGGGCGGTGCTTTTCTTCCATGTACGCGGTGCCGGCACCTGTCGGGGTGCCGGCGCGGCATGGTGCAGGGTGTCGGTTGTGCTCGCTGTCATCTGTGGGTTAGTCGGTCAGACCGAATTTGCGGCGCAGTTCCTCCACCATGTCCAGCTTCTCCCAGGTGAAGAGCTCCACCTCTATGTCTTTGGTGGGATGGTAGTGGCTCGTAAACCGCTTCACCTTCTTCTCATAGCGGCGGCCCATATGGCCGTAGGCGGCGGTCTCCAGATAGATGGGCTGGCGCAGCAGCAGCTTCTTCTCTATCCCCTTGGGGGTGAGGTCGAAGATATCGCCTATGCGCTTGGCTATCTCGCTGTCGGTCATGGCCACATGCTTGCGGCCGTAGGTGTTCACATAGATGCTCACCGGCTTGGCCACACCGATGGCATAGCTTATCTGCACAAGCATCTCGTCGCTCACACCGGCGGCCACCAGGTTCTTGGCCACATAGCGGGCCATATAGGCAGCCGAGCGGTCCACCTTGCTCGAGTCCTTGCCCGAGAAGGCGCCGCCGCCGTGGGCACCCTTGCCGCCGTAGGTGTCGACGATGATTTTGCGGCCGGTGAGGCCGGTGTCGCCGTGCGGGCCGCCAATCACAAACTTGCCCGTGGGGTTCACGTGGTAGGTGATGTGGTCGTTGAAGAGGGCCAGCACACGGGCATCGTGTATCTGCTCCTTCACGCGCGGTATGAGTATCTCCTTCACATCGGCCTTGATGCGGGCCAGCATGGCCTTGTCGTCGTCGAGGAAGGGGTCGTGCTGGGTCGACACCACAATCGTGTCGATGCGCTGCGGCACATGGTCGTCGGAGTATTCCACCGTCACCTGGCTCTTGGCGTCAGGACGCAGGTAGGTCATCACGCGGCCCTCCTTGCGTATGTCGGCCAGTGTGCTCATGAGCAGATGGGCCAGATAGAGCGGGAGCGGCATGTAGTTCTCCGTCTCGTTGGTGGCATAGCCGAACATCATGCCTTGGTCGCCGGCGCCCTGCTGCTCCTCTTCCTCGCGGTCCACGCCGCGGTTGATGTCGCCGCTCTGCTCGTGGATGGCGGTCAGGATGCCGCATGAGTCGCCGTCGAACTGGTATTCCGACTTGGTGTAACCGATGTGCTTGATGGTTTTGCGGGCGATGGTCTGGAGGTCGATGTAAGCCTCTGAGTGCACCTCGCCCATGATTACCACCTGACCGGTGGTGACGAAAGTCTCGATGGCGCAGCGCGCTTTGTCGTCATAAGCCAGAAACTGGTCGAGCAATGCGTCGCTTATCTGGTCGGCTACTTTGTCGGGATGTCCTTCCGACACGGATTCGGATGTGAATAAATAGGCCATGGATAGTATTTATTTTTAGATATTTCGTGGTCTGCCGATAGGGCTTCCGCCGCTTTCACCTAAAGGCGTGGTCCTAACGGGGGTGCAAAGGTACGGCAATTTGGAGGGATAACAAAATAAAGAGATGTAAAAAAACAAAAAATAAGCGTCTTCCCTACTCCCGGTGGCTGTTGCGGGGATGGTGCTCCAGTATCTCCCTGCGCAGCGTGGTGGTGTCGATGTGGGTGTAGATTTCGGTGGTGCCGATGCTCTCATGGCCCAGCATGGCCTGGATGGCGCGCAGGTTGGCACCGCCCTCCAGCAGGGCCGTGGCGAAGGAGTGGCGCAGCGTGTGCGGACTCACCGTCTTCTGGATGCCGGCCTCCTGGGCCAGCCGCTTCACGATGATGAGTATCATGGTGCGCGTGAGGTGGCTGCCGCGGCGGTTCAGAAACACATAGTCTTCCTCGCCCCGGCGTATGTCCATGTGGCAGCGGGTGTCGTACCACAACTCCAGCTCGGCGAGGGCACTGCCCGAGATGGGCACCAGGCGCTCCTTGCTGCCCTTGCCCATGATGCGCAGGTAGCACTCGTCGGCGTAGATGTCGGACAGTTTCAGATGGGTGAGCTCTGACACCCGGAGCCCGCAGCTGAACATCACTTCTATGATGGCGCGGTTGCGGTGGCCTTCCCACTTGCTCAGGTCTACGGCCGCCTCCATGCGGTCTATCTCTTCCGTGCTCAGCACGTCGGGCAGATGGCGGCCCGTCTGCGGCGACTCCAGCAGCTCGGTGGGGTCGTCGGTGATGTAGCCCTCCGTCTGCAGGTAGCGGAAGAAGGAGCGCACGCCGCTCAGAATGCGGCACTGGCTCACGGCACCGATGCCCAGGTCGTGCAGGCCGGCGGCAAAGTGCTGCAGGTGGGGCAGGCGGACCTCTTCCACGGCGATACCCTCTTCCGCAAGATACGACAGCAGCTTCTGCACGTCGCGCAGATAGGCGTCGACCGTGTTGGGACTGAAATTGCACTGCAATTTCAGGTAACGCTGGTAGGCACCCATTACATTTGAGGGGCTTTTCTTGGGAGTATCCATTTTTTTTCCTATTTTTGCCATCGCTCGCCGCCGCATCTGTGCGGTGACCGTGCAAAGTTACGTTTTTTTTTCGTTTCACCACCCAAGAAACACCAGCAGATGAAAATACTTATCATCAACGGACCCAATCTGAACCTCCTCGGAAGGCGGGAACCCGATATCTACGGGCACGCCTCGTTCGACGACTACCTGCAGCAGCTCCGGCAGCGCTATCCAGAGGTGGAGGTGCACTACTACCAGAGCAATGTGGAGGGACTGCTCATCGACGAGATGCAGCGCGTGGGATTCCACTTCGACGGCATCGTGCTCAATGCGGGCGCCTATACCCACACCAGCGTGGCCCTGCACGACTGCATCCGGGCCATCACCTGCCCCGTAATTGAGGTGCATATCTCCAATGTGCATCAGCGGGAGGCCTTCCGCCACACCTCGCTCATAAGCGCTGCCTGCAAGGGAGTGATATGCGGATTCGGACTCGATTCCTACCGGCTGGCCGTAGAGGCGCTGCTGGAAATGAAGCGGCAGGAGGCATGAGCGATGTGATACGCCACGCCGACCTGCTCGACGACTATATAGAGCGGCATATAGACCCGGAGCCCGACTATCTGTACCGGCTCTGGCGCGCCACCAATGTGCACCTGCTCAACGGACGCATGGCGAGCGGACACCTGCAGGGCCGCCTGCTCCGTATGCTCGTGGGTATGTTGCGGCCCCGGCTCGTGCTCGAGGTGGGCACCTTCAGCGGCTATAGCGCCCTGTGCATGGCCAGTGCCCTGCCCGAGGGCGGAAAACTCTACACTTTCGAGATAGACGACGAGTTGGAAGACTTCACCCGGCCTTGGATAGAAGGGTCGGGCCTGGCCCATAAGATAGAATTCATCATCGGCGACGCCCTGAAAGGCGCGCCCGCGCTCGGACTGCAGTTCGACATGGTGTTTATCGACGGCGACAAACGGACGTATGTGGAGACTTACGAGATGGCGCTCAGCCTGCTGGCACCGGGCGGCTATATCCTGGTGGACAACACGCTGTGGGACGGGCATGTCATCGACCCTGCCTACGACCGCGACCATCAGACACAGGGCGTGCGGCGCTTCAACGACCATCTGGCCCAAGACACACGGGTGGAGAAGGTCATCCTGCCCCTGCGTGACGGTCTGACGCTGATACACCGGCGCACGGCACCCTGACGGTGTTGTGCCTTGCTGTGGCGGGCGAAAGCGGCATGAAATGAGGCTTTTCCGCATAATTATGATGTCAAAAAGCCGTTATCTCCTTTTTTTTCCGTACTTTTGCAGCCCATGCCTCTTGAGGGGGCATCCAAGTAGAAACAACATACACTGACTATGCAAGAAACAAGACAAAACCGTATAGCACGCCTGCTCCAGAAAGAACTGGCGCAGATTTTCCAGAGCCAGACCAGAGCCATGCGCGGGGTGATGGTGAGTGTGACCCGTTGTCGCATCTCGCCCGACCTGAGCATCTGCACGGCCTATCTCAGCGTGTTCCCTTCAGAGAAGGGTGAGGAAATCATCAACAATGTCAATGCCAACGAGAAGACCATACGCTACGAGCTGGGCACCAAGGTGAGACACCAGCTGCGCATCATACCGGAGCTGCGGTTTTTTATCGACGACTCGCTCGACTATATCGACCATATCGACGAACTGCTCAAGAAATAAGCCTCGCTCTTATACCGCCACACCATGAACCTGCCTTTCTACATAGCCCGTAGGTATCTCTTCTCCAAGAAGAGCACCCATGCCATCAACATCATCAGTGCGGTGTCGATGGCAGGCGTGGCAGTGGCTACCATGGCGCTTGTGGTGACAATGAGCGTGTTTAACGGCTTCCACGACCTCGTGGCCTCCTTCTTCACCTCCTTCGACCCGCAGCTCAAGGTGGTGCCCGTAAAGGGAAAGACAGCACCGGCCGATGATCCGGCCCTGCAGAACATCAGAAAAATGGCCGAGGTCGACGTGGCCACCGAATGTGTGGAAGACCAGGCACTGGCCGTGTTCTTCGACCGGCAGGCCATGGTCATGGTGAAGGGGGTGGACGACAATTTCGACCAGCTCACCCATATCGCCGAGATCCTCTATCCCGACGGGGTTTTCGACCTGCATGCTGCCAATCTGGAATACGGCATTCCCGGCATACGGCTGGCACAAAGCATGGGTCTCGGTGCCCAATGGCCCGGCTATCTGCATATCTATGCGCCGGAGAAAGAGGGACAGCTCGACATGAGCGACCCCACCGCCGCCTTCCGGACCGACTCGTTGCTATCGGCGGGCGAGGTGTTCAATGTGCAGCAGGGCAAGTACGACGGTCATTACATCATCACCTCGCTGGCCTTCGCCCGCCATCTCTTCGGGCAGGAGGGACGCCTCTCCTCGCTGGAGCTGCGGCTCAAGCCGGGGTCCGACCTGCAGGCGGTGAAAAAGAAGATGCGGCAGATGGCCGAAGGCCGTTTCCAGGTGCTCGACCGCTATGAGCAGCAGGCCGACACCTTCAAAATCATGAACATAGAAAAGGCCATCGCCTACCTCTTCCTTACTTTTATCCTGATGGTGGCTTGCTTCAATATCATCGGCTCGCTCTCCATGCTCATCATCGACAAGAAAGAGGATGCGCAGACTTTGAGCAACATGGGAGCCACGGGCAAGCAGATATCGCGCATCTTCCTCTACGAGGGACGCATGATTTCGGCCATCGGTGCCCTGGTGGGCATCGCGCTCGGACTGCTGCTCTGCTGGCTCCAGCAGAGCTTCGGACTGGTGACGCTGGGCGACAGCAGCGGCTCGTTTGTGGTGGATGCCTATCCCGTGAGCGTGCACTTCACCGACATCGTGCTCATCTTCTTCACGGTCATGGCAGTGGGATGGCTGGCGGTGTGGTATCCCGTGCGCTATTTCGGCAAACAATTGGTTGGCGAATAGACGGCGCGGGCCACAACTCCTTAAAAATCAATAGAATATATTCTAAAACTCGATGTGCTCCACCTCTATCGGCTCGTGGAGGAATATCTGGGCGCTTTCCTTGAATTTTTCGGCATTCTCGGTGGTGAGATATCTCACATGGCCGCCCTGTGTGCAGCGGCCGGCCATCTCGGGATGGCGCTGCAGGTAGTCGAGCAGACTGGAGGCCACATACTCGCCCTGCGGCACAATACGCACGCCGGCAGGGGTGTATTTCAGTATCTTGGGCAGCAGGATGGGGTAGTGGGTGCAGCCCAGGATGATGGTGTCGATGGCACTGTCGGCATGCAGCAGCTGGTCAAGGTATTTCTTCACGAAATAGTCGGCTCCCGGTGAGTCGGCCTCATTGTATTCCACCAGCGGCACCCAGAACGGGCAGGCCACCCCGGTGACTTGGATGTCGGGATGCAGCTTGGCTATCTCCATGGCGTAGCTGTGGCTGCGGATGGTGCCCTCGGTGGCCAGAATGCCTACATGGCGGCTGTGGGTGAGGCCGCCCACAATCTCGGCGGTTGGACGGATGATGCCCAGCACACGGCGGTGGGCGTCCCACTGGGGCAGGTCGTTCTGCTGGATGCTGCGCAGGGCCTTGGCCGAGGCGGTGTTGCAACCCAGAATCACCAAGTGGCAACCCTCGGCGAAGAGGTGGCGCACCGCCTGCCGTGTGAACTCATACACCACCTCGAACGAGCGCGGACCATAGGGCGCACGGGCGTTGTCGCCCAGGTAGATGAAGTCGTGGTGAGGCAGCAGCTGGCGTATGCCGTGCAGGATGGTGAGTCCGCCATAGCCGGAGTCGAACACGCCGATAGGACCGGCCGCTTGAGGAAATGGTGTCATTGCAACGCTTCTTTTATCTTCTCGGTGATATCGGTGCCCATCATGGGGTTGATGTAGGGAAGGGTGTTGCCGTCGGTGTTCAGCACAAAGGCATAGCCTTCCTCCTCGCCGATGCGCGTCACGGCATCCTGCAGCTTGGTGCGGAGCGGACGGTAGGCATCGTCGGTGGCCTGGGCCAGCAGGCGCTGCGCCTCGGCCTTGAAGGCGATGTTGCGCGTCATGAGTTCCTGGAGCTCACTCTGCCGCTTCTGAAGGATAATGGGGGCAAACTCTTTCTGACCTTCCAGAAACTCCTCGTACTTCTTGTTGAAGTCGTCTTCGGCACGTTTCAGCTCGGCGTCGTATTGGGCGCGCAGGTCGGCCAGATTCTGCTCCACCATCTCATACTCGGGCATGGAGCGCAGCACCTGGTCGTAGCTGAAGTAGCCGAAACTCACCTGCGCCCCTGCCATAAGGGGAAAGAAAAGGCTCAGTAGCCAAAGGGATAGTCTGGTCATAACTGTATGAATGATAAAAAACCGAGGGAAGGCGCTTCCTTTGATGCCTGCCCCCGGTAGTGTGGGTATGGGAGATGTCTCTTACTTCATCTTGTTGAGCTGTGACTTCACCTCGGAGGTAACATCCTTGCTGATGGCCTCGTTGATGTAGAGCACGCTGGCTTTCTCCATGATGTAGACATAACCGCCGGCCTTGGCCACTTCCTCGATAGCCTTGCGCACCTTGTCGAAGATGGGCTGAAGCTTCTCGGCCTGTGTCTTCTGGAAGGCCTGCTGGTTCTGCTGGGCCTGCTGCTGGATGCGGGTGTACATCTGGTTCAGCTGCTCTTCGGTCTCACGCTGCTTGGTCTCGTTCATCGTGCTCTTGTTCTTGTCGTACTCTTCGGCCATGCGCTGCAGCTCGTCCTGCGATGCTTTCAGCTCATTCTCATACTGCTTGCCCACTGCCTCAATCTCGCCATTGGCGCGTGCAAACTCGGGAAGCGACTGGATGATGGACTGGGTGTCGATGTGTCCGAACTTCTGTGCGAACAGAGCCATGGGGGCCAGCAGCATCAACATAAGGATAACTTTCTTCATTTTCTTTTCGTGTTTGTAAATGTTATGTTTTTTTGTTTTTTTCCTATTGCGGTGCAAACTTACAAAATATTTCGTGAATCAGCACCATGTAGGGGTGAAAATCAGTGGGGTCAGTGGCCGTAGCCCAGTTTGTCGAGCACCTCGTTGCTGATGTCAATCTTCGGTGAGCCGTAGATGATGTAGCTGTTGCCGGCGCGGTCTTCTACCTTGCTGTAGCCGTGCAGCTCGGCTATGTCGGCTACGGCATTGTAGATCTCCTCCTGGATGGGCGACATGAGGCTCTCGCGCTTCTTGAAGAGCTCACCCTCCGGACCGAAGTATTTCTTCTTCAGCTCGCTGGCTTCCTTCTCCTTGTTCATGATGGCCTCCTGGCGGGCTTTCTTCTGCTCCTGAGAGAGAAACACCACTTCGTTCTGGTAGTTCTTGTACATGGTGCTGGCCTCAAGGGTCAGGGCCTCCACCTCGGCCTGCCATTTCTTCGACACCTGGTTCAGCTGCTCGTTGGCACGCTCATAGGCGGGTATATTCTTCAGTATGTAGTCCATGTCTATCAGGGCAAACTTCTGGGCATAGCCTGTCATGGCTGCGACGGCCAGTGCCATTGCTAAGATTGTTCTCTTCATAATAGCTGTCTTGTTTTGGTTAAATTCTCTTTAATGACGCTTATGTGCTCTGCTGGTTTATTGTGCCAACAGATTTTAATCATTTTTAAGCTACGGTTAGAACTCCTGGCCCAGCACGAAGTGGAACTGAGAGCCGCCCTTCGTGCCCCATACCTTGTCGAAACCATAGGCCCAGTCGATACCCATCAAGCCCACCATGGGCAGGAAGATACGCACACCGGCACCGGCAGAGCGCTTCATATCGAAGGGGTTGAACTTTTTCGTGTCGTACCAGGCATTACCTGCCTCGAGGAAGGTGAGGCCGTAGATGGTGGTGTTGCCCAGCAGGAAGGGGTAGCGCAGCTCCAGGCTGAAGCGGTCGTATGCGTAGCCGGCGGCTCCCTGCGGGGTGAGCGAGCCGTTCTCGTAACCGCGCAGTCCTACGGTCTCCTCGGCATAGCCGTAGCTGTAGCCGCTCATACCGTCGCCACCCACATAGAAGGTCTCGAAGGGCGACTTCTTGTAGCGGTTGAAACTGCCCAGGATGCCCAGCTCCACGCGCGTCATGAGCACGAAGCACTTGGCGGCGTTCGACAGGGCGGTATAGGTCTTGGCCTTGAACTTCCACTTGTGATACTCCACCCAGCGGTATTTGTCCTGCTGCTCCTGCACGTAGGTGGCCGACTGACGGTCGGTGGCCAGGTGCTCATAGTCCTTGTTGTCCCATTTCGACCAGGGCGGGGTGATGGACACCGAGGCCGTGAACTCGGAACCGCGGCGCGGGAAGAGTTGGTTGTCGGTCGATGTGCGGTTCAGCGTCACGCTCAGGTTCAGGTTGTTGGAGTTGCCGTTGGTGATGAGGAAGTACTGCCAGTTTTTCAGCATGTAGCGGGTGTAGGCCAGCGACACCGAGAGGGTGAAGTAGTCGTCGGGCCAGCGCAGGCGCTTGCCCCATCCCAGCGAGGCGCCGAAGAGCTGCACATACTTGTCGGGGTCGTAGAAACTCTCGTAGTTGTTGTAGTAGCCGCCGTAGTTGCCCAGACCGTAGGCATACTGGTTGTAGTAGTTGTACATGTAGGCACTGTTGTAGTAGGTGCTCGACACGTCGGTCTGTTTCGAGAAGTAGGCGCCCACACTGAACTGGATGGGTCGTTTGCCGCCGAACCAGGCGGTGCTGTACGAGGCGTTGTACGACTGGTAGTAGGTACCGTTGGTCTGTGCGCCTATGGAGAGCACCTCGCCGTCGCCGATGGGCAGGATGCCGCGGTGCTCCTTGTTCTTGTTGAACAGGTTGCGCATGGAGAAGTTGTTCAGCTTCAGACCTACGCGGCCTATCACACCGGTCTGTCCCCATCCCAGCGAGAATTCTATCTGGTCGTTCGATTTCTGCTCCAGCTCCCAGTTGATGTCTACGGTGCCGTCCTCATAGTTGGGCTTCACGTCGGGATTCACCTTCTCCGGGTCGAAGTGGCCCATCGAGGCCAGCTCGCGTGCCGAGCGCTGCAGGGCGTCTTTCGAGAAGAGGTCGCCGGGCTTGGTGCGCAGTTCTCGGCGCACCACATTCTCGTAGAGGCGGTCGTTGCCGTTGATGCGCACGCGGTTGATGTGGGCCTGTATACCCTCTGAGATACGCATCTCCAGGTCGATGGAGTCGCCCACGATGTTCACCTCGGTGGGTTGCAGCTGATAGAAGAGGTAACCGTTGTTCCAATAGTTGTTGCCCACGGCGTCGTCGTCCTCGCTCAGTCGCTTGTTCATCTGTTTCTGGTTGTACACGTCGCCCTTCTTCATGCCGAGCACGTTGCTCAGGTAGTCGGTGGGATAGACGGTGTTGCCCACCCAGCTGATGTTGCGTATGTAGTATTTCTGGCCCTCGTCTACCTTCACATAGACGTTCACGTGCTTCTCGTCGTAGTTCCACACGCTGTCTTCCAGGATGGTGGCGTCGCGGAAGCCGTATTCGTTGTATTTGTCGATGAGGTTCTTCTTGTCGGTCTCCCAGCGCTCGGGGGTGAATTTCTTGGCTTTCAGGAAGGTGGAGAGCTTGTTGGCCTCGTGGGTCTTCGAGAAGGCGCCTTTGGTGAAGAGGCGGCCCTTGATCTTGGCGTCGGAGAGCTGCTCGTTGCCTTCGATGATAATCTGGTGCACGCGCATCTTCTCTTTCTTGTCCACCTCTACGTCGAGTATCACCTGGTTCTTGTTGGCCACGTCGTCGCGCTGCGTGATGCTGATTTCGGCATTCTTGTAGCCTTTGTCGTCGAAGTATTTCTTGGCCAGGTATTTGGCGCGGTCTATGATGTTGGGTGTCACCTGTCCGCCCTTGATGATGCCCAGCTTGGCCTCCATGTCCTCACGCTCCGACTTCTTCAGGCCGATGTAGTTGATGGTGGAGATACGCGGGCGGGCGGTGAGGTAGATGTGCAGGTAGGCTTGCGAGCCCACGATGGAGTCGGCCGTGATCGACACGGTGGAGAAGAGGCCGTGCCGCCAGTAGCGTTTCACCGCCTCGGTCACCTCGGTGCCCGGCAGCTGGATGTGCTGGCCTTCTTTCAGACCTGAGATGCCTATGAGTACGAAGTCTTCATAGCCTTCCACACCCGATACGGTGATGCCGCCGATGGTGCAGTCGCGGGGGGTGCCCGCATAGGATATGTCGGGGTTGACGATTTTTTCCTGTGCATGGCTCCCAAGGCAAATGGCCAGCAGGGTCAGCAGGGTCAGGATTTTACCTGTCTTTTTCATTCTATGTCGATGTTTATTGGTCGGATGGTTGGGTCTCGCTCTCTTCTATCTGGGCGCCTGTCTTGCCGAAGCGGCGCTGACGGTGCTGATAGTCGGCGATGGCCTGGTGGAGGCTCTCTTCGTTGAAGTCGGGCCAGTAGGTGTCGCAGAAGTACAGTTCCGAGTAGGCTATCTGCCACAGCAGGTAGTTGGATATGCGCACCTCGCCGCCGGTGCGTATCAGCAGGTCGGGGTCGGGCATGAAATGGGTCTGCAGACGCTCAGAGATGAGTTGCTCGCTGATGTCGTCGGGCTGGAGCTTGCCGTCGCGCACGTCGAGGGCTATCTCGCGGGTCACCTTGGTGAGTTCCCATTTCGACGAGTAGCTCAGTGCCACCACCATGGTCATGGCGGTGTTGCCGGCGGTGTGGTCCATGGTGGCCTGCAGCTTGTCCTGCACATCCTGTGGCAGCCGCTCCGTGTCGCCGATGACGCGGAACCGCACATTGTTCTTCATGAATATCTCGTCCTCGAGCGAGGTGAGCACCAGCCCCATGAGGGCTGAGACCTCCTCGGCGGGTCTGTTCCAGTTTTCGGTCGAGAAGGTGTAGAGGGTGAGGTATTCCACTCCCAGGCGTGTGCACTCTGAGGTGATGCACCGCACGGCGTCGACACCGGCCTGGTGGCCGTAACTGCGTGGCATGTTGCGCTTTTTGGCCCAACGCCCGTTGCCGTCCATGATGATGGCGATGTGGCGTGGGATACGGGTCATGTCTATATCGTTATTCATCTGCATTATGACAAGTTCTACATTTGGCCATGAAACTGTAGGTGAGCGTCACTCTGAGCGCCGAGTAGCAGTCGGTGTTTTTGAAGAGACCGCTGCTCTCTATATAGTAGGGGTCTTTTACACCGTCGATTTCATCGCTCAGCGTGAAGTGTACGCCCCATTCCACTCCCAGGTTCATGCGGTCGGCTATTTTGTATTTCACACCCACGCCCACGGGCAGGTTGGCGGTGAAGGTGTTCTTGTCGCCGGTCTTGGCATAGGTGGCGCCCAGGCCGATGAAGAGGAAGGGCGTGAAACGCTGTGCTCCCCGGTAGTCGCGGCCGGTGCCGTAGGGCCAGAAGTTGTATTCGAAGGTCAGGTTGCCGTCTATCACGGTGCTGCTGAACGAGTAGGTGGTATCGGCCGTGGCGGGGTAGTAGGTCTCCACACCTTTCGACGAGTCTTTCAGCTTGCCGGCCCCGATGCCGAAACGCAGTCCCGTGTAGGGATTGAAGAGCCTGCGCACAAAGGCGGTGGCCATGGGCTGCGGCGAGTGGAAAAGAGCGCCGTTGTAGTCGCCCATATAGTTCATGAGTCCTGCACCGCCGCCTATCTCGGCCATGTATTCCACATCGCCCTGTGCCGCAGCGGGAGCTGCGGCAATGGTGAGTAGGAGGATAAGCAGGGCATGTCTCATCGGGGGTGTAGGCGGGTGCTTATTCGGTTATCCAGAGCGATTGCTCATCGAGGTCGTACTGGCTCATCTCGCCGCTCCACACCTGGCCGCTGCCGCCGCATATCATCCACAGGCGGCCTTGCTCGTCGGTGGTCATGGCGAAGGAGCCGCTGTCGCATGCGAAGCCTGTAGGCCACTCATAGGGGGCATCGGTCACCCAGTGCATGCCGCCATTGTAGCTGTAGTGGAAGTGCTGGAAGTCGGTCTCCGTGCAGGTGCCCAGTCCCTTGCCGCCTACGGCCAGCAGTCCCTTGCCGCTCGCTGTGGCGCAGAGGTTGGCCAGTCGGGGCAGCTGATAGGTGGGGAAGTCGGTGGCGTCGGCATACATCCAGGTGTTGGTGGGGGCATTGGGATTCTGCTCCGACACCTTGGTCCACACCACGGCATGGTCTTCATCGGGATAGAGTTCCAGACTGCGGTTGCCCGTTATCACCACGTTCTCCACGCCGGGATTGGTGGTGGAGGGGAGCACAGCCACCGAGATGTCGCGGGTGGGCAGCTGTTGCCAACTGGTCTCTGTGGCTTCTTCCTTCCAGGTGGTGCCGCCGTCGTAGGAGGCCATGAGGCGGCCTTCGCTGTCGGTGCCGTAGAGGGCGTAGGTGCTGCCGCCCAGCAGGCGGGCGATGGCGGGCTTCGACACCGTCTGCCACTGGCTGCCGTTCTGGCTGCGCAGCAGGTTGCCGCCCGTGAGCAGGTAGAGATAGCCGCCGCTCACACCGGTGTTCTGGTAGTCGGCCGCGGGCACCGCGAGGTTGAAGTCGGGGGTGAGTTGCTGCCACGAGGCATCTGCCTCGTCGGCGGCATAGAGTGCGGTCTGGCCGCCTGTGGCGGCAAACACGTAGAGGCGTCCGCCCAGTGCATAGGCTTTCATGCCCTGCGTGTTCTCAAAGGCGCTGTAAGTGCCTTTCGCTGTCCAGGCAAACTTGTCGCTCTCTTTCTGGTGCACGTTCAGCCGCACGGTGTAGTCGGTATGAATGGTGGTGTTGCCCGTGTAGGCATACACGGCGATGGTGCGCGGCACACTGAAGTCGATGGAGTCGGTGCTGCTGTAGTAGGTCAGGGTGTCGCTGTCTATATTCTTGATGGTGATGGTGCCGCCGTTCTTGGCGGTAATGGTCACCAGCACATGGGCTATGTCGGTGCCGGTGGGCAGCGAGTCGGCATTGTATATCACACGGTTCACCTGGTCAATGTAGCATTTGTAGTTGCTCCCCGACACCGTGGTGGTGTAGGTGCTGTCGGCACCGCTCGAGGTGGTGGTGTGTACGGTGCGGTTCAGCGTGCCCAGCACAAAGGTGGTGATGGCGGCGTCGCCGTAATAGGTTACCTCTTCCTCATCGTCGCTCAGGCAGGAGCTGAACAGCAGGGTGAGGGCGGCAAACAGTACAATGCGTATCTGTATTTTCTTCATCGGTAGCAAAAACGTTTACTTTCAACACACAATCGTCCACGGCAGATAGGTTTTCCTCTCCTCTCCGCAGACAGACGTTTTGTGTTTTTTGACTGCAAATTTAAGCAGAATTCCGCAATTATAACGTGTTTTCTGCACATTATTATGTAATTTATCGATTTTGCGCCGATTTTTAAGGTCTGTTTAGGGTTTCTTGACAATTTTTTTGCCACTGGGGGGATAAAAAAAGAGGACGATATGAATCGCTCACACCGGCCTCCTGAAAACAACTCAACGGACGTTGGTTCTTACCAAAGTGATAATACAGAGAATGGTCGAAACGGCCATTATCGCCAACATCACCGTTGTTTCTGAATCTAATAACATAATCTTACCTTAAAATCTATCAAACTACTAACCTAATGAAATGAGTATTCTCACGAATACGCTGCAAAGATACGGTCTTTTTCCTTACCGGCCATGAAGGGAAGGGCTGAAAGTGCCGAAAAAGCCTTTTTTATTGACTTACGTCAAAAATTTGCTGTGTGCGCACACATGAAAAACGTGAAATAGGGAAAGAAGGGGGGAAGTGGCTGTATATGTATGATTTACAAAAAAAGAGGGAGGCACGCATGCCTCCCTCTCTAACAAAGGTTGTATATAAAGCGATTAGAGTTTCGGTCCAGCAGCCACGAGAGCCTTGCCGGCTTCGTTGCCCTCGTACTTCACGAAGTTCTTGATGAAGCGTCCGGCCAGGTCCTTGGCCTTCTCCTCCCACTCAGCGGGGTTGCTGTAGGTGTCGCGCGGGTCGAGGATGGCGGGGTCTACGCCCTCGAGCTGTGTAGGCACGGTGAAGTTGAAGTAAGGAATGGTCTTGGTGGGAGCCTTGTCGATGGAGTGGTTCAGGATGGCGTCGATGATGCCGCGTGTGTCCTTGATGGAGATACGCTTGCCTGTGCCGTTCCAACCGGTGTTCACCAGGTAGGCCTTTGCACCGCTCTGGTTCATGCGCTTCACCAGCTCCTCAGCATACTTGGTGGGGTGGAGCTCAAGGAAGGCCTGGCCGAAGCAAGCCGAGAAGGTGGGAGTGGGCTCAGTGATGCCGCGCTCGGTACCGGCCAGCTTGGCGGTGAAACCGGAGAGGAAGTAGTATTTGGTCTGCTCGGAGTCGAGGATCGACACGGGAGGCAGCACACCGAAAGCGTCGGCGCTCAGGAAGATCACCTGCTTGGCGGCGGGTGCGTGCGACACCGGCTTCACGATGTTCTCGATGTGGTAGATAGGATAGCTCACGCGGGTGTTCTCGGTCACGCTCTTGTCGTTGAAGTCGATCTTGCCGTTCTCGTCCACGGTTACGTTCTCCAGCAGTGCATCGCGGCGGATGGCGTTGTAGATGTCGGGCTCACTCTCCTTGTCGAGCTTGATAACCTTGGCGTAGCAGCCGCCCTCGAAGTTGAACACACCGTTGTCGTCCCAGCCGTGCTCGTCGTCGCCGATGAGCTTGCGCTTCGGGTCGGTGCTCAGCGTGGTCTTGCCGGTGCCGGAGAGACCGAAGAAGATGGCGGTGTTCTCATTGTTCATGTCGCAGTTGGCAGAGCAGTGCATGGCGGCGATGCCCTTCAGCGGCAGGTAGTAGTTCATCATCGAGAACATACCCTTCTTCATCTCACCACCGTACCAGGTGTTGATGATGACCTGCTCGCGGCTGGTCACGTTGAACACAACAGCGGTCTCAGAGTTCAGACCCAGCTCCTTGTAGTTCTCCACCTTGGCCTTCGAGGCGTTGTACACCACGAAGTCGGGCTCGAAGTTCTTCAGCTCCTCCTCGGAGGGACGGATGAACATGTTCTTCACGAAGTGTGCCTGCCAGGCCACCTCCATGATGAAACGCACGGCCATACGGGTATCGGTGTTGGCACCGCAGAAACCGTCCACCACATAGAGCTTCTTGTTGCAGAGCTCTTTCTGGGCAATCTCTTTCACGGCAGCCCAAGTGGCCTCGGTCACAGGCTTGTTGTCGTTCTTGTATTCGGGAGTGGTCCACCACACGGTGTCGTGCGAGGTGGCGTCGTCGACGATGAACTTGTCTTTGGGCGAGCGGCCGGTGTAGACACCAGTCATCACATTGATGGCGCCCAGCTCGGTGAGCTGACCTTTGTCGAAACCGGTAAGACCTTCTTTGGTCTCTTCCTCGAACAGCTGCTCATAAGAGGGATTGTAAAGCACTTCGGTGGTACCAGTGATACCATACTTAGTCAGGATTGACTTGTCAAATGTTGCCATGATTTGAAATAATATTATATAATTTGTTGAATACTATAATCTTGCAATCTTTTTCCACTGCAAAGGTAGCAATTTCTGATGAATTGCGGGGTGTGCAAAAACAAAAATTCTTTTCTGCAGCTTGTTTTTAGGTTAAAGTTTACAAATTTCGGGCCGCCTGTGTCTGTTTGCTATACACACTTAGCAAAAAAAGACCTTTTTGACAGACAAATGCCCTGACGGGTGTTTTTTCCTCAAGCTGTAGGTGCGGAATAGCAGAATTTTATATAATTTTGTGGCCGGAAATGTTATTCCCCATGCACTATGAAAATCATCAACTTCAGTGAGACCAACTCTGTCATGAATCAGTATCTGGCTGAGATACGCGACAAAGACTATCAGCAGAACAGGTTGCTCTTTCGCAACAATATCACCCGCATCGGCGAAATGGAGGCCTTCGAGATTTCCAAGACCATGGAGTATGTGGCCCGTGATGTGCAGACCCCGCTCGGTGTGGCGCATATGAACGTGCCGGCCGACAAGGTGGTGCTGGCCACCATCTTCAGGGCAGGCCTGCCTTTCCATCAGGGGTTCCTGCATGTGTTCGACCATGCCGGCAATGCCTTCGTGAGCGCCTACCGCGAGTATGTCGACGAGGAGCACCATGAGGTGGGCATCCATGTGGAATATCTGGCCACACCCAGCCTGGAGGGCAAGACGCTCATTATAGCCGACCCCATGCTGGCCACGGGTGGCAGCATGGAGCTGGGCTATAAGGCATTCCTCACCAAGGGCCGGCCCAAGCACATTCATGTGTGCTGTGTGATAGCCACCCCCGAGGGATTAGACCACATACGCCGCACGATGCCCGACGAGACCACTGTGTGGTGCGCCGCAGTCGACCCGGGGCTCAATGAGCACAAGTATATTGTGCCGGGATTCGGCGATGCCGGCGATCTCTGTTTCGGCGGCAAGCTGTAGTGTGCTTTACCGGCCGTTGAGCAGCCATCCCAGGGCTTCCTTCTCCATTTTTAGGAAGGGTCCCATGGGCAGATGGCTCAGTTTGTCGTTACCCTGGTAGAAGATGTTGCGGCTGGTCTTGGCGGTGTTGGTCCAGTATTGGGGTATGTACTCGCCGCCGGCGTAGAACACGGAGCCTGCCACGGGGTTGATGGTGGCCTTGTCGAAGAAGTCGTCATACCAGCCCCATCCCTCTTTTTTCTCGTGCGGCATGCAGTAGTAGCTGCCGTGGCCCTCGTCGATGTAGCGTTCAAACTCGCGCTTGCATGCCTCGCTCCAGTCGTAGGGGTTGGCATTGAGCAGGTATATCAGGTGGTAGTGGTCCAGACAGCCTTTCTCGTAGCTTTCGTCGGGGGTCATTTCTGTCACTTCCACATTCATTTTCCGGCCTGTATCGGTGAGCCATTTCACTCCCATGCGGGTGTCGTCGCTGTCGGTGCCGTCGGTCATCACCAGCATGCGGCGCGGGGCGGGTGTGCCCTTGCCGTTCTTCATCAGGCTCAGATAGATGGTCTGCATGCCGTCGAGCTGGGCGTTGTCTTCCGTACATTCCCAGTACATGCCGCCCAGCAGGCCCCTGTCGAGGATAAACTGGCATTTGGCGGCCAGCGACTCGGCGTTGTCAAAGCCCCACACCAGTTGGCCGCTGCGGTCGGTGAGATAGGGCACCAGGCCCACACTGTCCCACTGCTCGGTGTAGAGACCCTTGGCGTCGCGGGTCTTCACATACTGGTCGAGCACCTTGTTGTCGTGGTCGCCGCGGCCGTAGAGAGGCATGCCCAGGGTGAGTTTCTCCACCGGCACGCCGGCCTTGACATGGGCCTCGACAGCCTCCTGCACGGTGATGCGCCCAGAGAGCGGCGAGCGGTACAGGGTGGTGTGGTGCTTGGGCGGGTTGGCCACGTCGTAGGCCATGATGTTGACAAAGTCCATATAGCGCAGGCAGCTGTTGAAGTCGATATACCTGGCATCGGCCACGGTGGCGGCGGTGAGCAGTTTTTTCTTGCCCAGCGCCTTGCGCAGGTCGCGCATGAGCAGGGTGTAGTTGTCGGTGTCGTCGGGCGACGAGGAGATGCCGGCCACGCTGCTGGTGGGGTATTCCCAGTCGATGTCGATGCCGTCGAGTCCGTATTGGTCTACCACGCGGCGGCAGTCTTTGGCAAAGGCGCGGCGGTACTGGGCCGAGGCGGCCATCTCGCTGAAGTTGCCGCTGGTCCATCCGCCCACGGAGAGCACCACCTTCAGCTTGGGGTTCTGCTGCTTCAGTGCCACCACTTCTTTCAGGAAGTCGGGGTTTTGTATGTCTACACCGTCGAAGGTCTTCTTCACATGTCCGAAGGCATAGTTGATGTGGGTCATCAGGGTGGGGTCGGGCAGCCGGCCAGTGGTCCACGAGGCCACATAGGCCACCACGATTTTGTCGGTACCGGCCTGGCAGGGCATCCATGTAAGGAGCAGTGCCAGCAGTGCCAGCAGGGTTGTAGCTTTCTTTCTCATGCTGTTGGGTTTAGGTGTGTTCTGATAATTCTAAAGGTAATAATGCCACAAAAATAATAAAAAAATGGAGACTTCACAGGTGTGGGTCTCCATTTTTTAAGCTATTGTCTGTTATTTTTATTTCACTTCCCAAGTGTCGTTGGTGGCGAGCAGCTCCATGAAGTTGTGATAGGGCTTCTTGGCCTTCACCTCCTCAATCTGCGCAGCCACGGAAGCCTCGTAGGTGGGAGCCTCCACATCGCGTATCACACCCAGGGCAACGGGGAATCCGTGCTCGTTGTCCATCATGGCCAACTTCAGCTGCAGGGTGTCGTCCTCGCAGTGGGCGTCGTGCACCAGGATGTCGTCCAGGGTCACCCCGTCCTTGCCTATCTCCACCACCTTCAGGCCGAAGCCTTCCTGTACGAGGCCGAACTCATTGTTCTCGCCGAACACGAGGGGCTTGCCGTGCTCCACATAGATGGCGTTCTTCTTCCGGCCCTCCTTGGTGTAGATGGGGTCGTAGGCGCCGTTGTTGAAAATCACGCAGTTCTGCAGGATCTCGCACACCGAGGCGCCCTTGTGGTGGTAGGCGGCCTTCAGTATCTCCACGGTGCTCGGCGCATCAGTGGCCACCGCACGGGCGAAGAAGTGGCCGCGGGCGCCGAAGCACAGCTCGGCCGGGCGGAACGGGTCTTCCACCGTGCCGTAGGGGCTCGATTTCGACACGAAGCCGCGGGGCGACGTGGGGCTGTACTGGCCTTTTGTCAGACCGTAGATGCGGTTGTTGAGCAGTATCATGTTCAGGTCGATGTTGCGGCGCATGGCATGGATGAAGTGGTTGCCGCCGATGGCCAGGCCGTCGCCGTCGCCGCTTACCTGCCAGATGGTCAGGTCGGGGTTGGCCACCTTGGCGCCTGTGGCGATGGCTGCCGCGCGTCCGTGGATGGTCTGCATGGCGTAGGTGCTCACGTAGTAGGGCAGACGGCTTGAGCAGCCGATGCCTGAGATTACGGCCATGTTATGGGGAGCCACGCCTACTTCGGCCATGGCTTTGTGGAGCGACGAGAGGAAGAAATGGTCGCCGCATCCCGGGCACCAGCGAGGCTGGCCCTTCTTATAGTCTTGTGCTGTATATTCGCTCATGTTGTTTTCTCCTTTCTTTTGGTTACTTGATAAGTGACTCGAATGCCTCGACCAGTGTCGACACCACGAAGGGCTGACCCTTCACCTCGTTGAACTGGTAGGGCACGAAACCGTCGACCTTGCTGCGCAGGTAGGCGGCCAGCTGGCCCAGGTTCTGCTCGGCCACCACTACCTTCTTGTAGCGGGTGAGCACCTCGGCGGTGTTGGCGGGCAGCGGGTTGATGTAGCTGAAGTGGGCGTGGGCCACCTTGTGGCCTTTGGCGCGGAGTTCTTCCATGGCGGAGTAGAGATGGCCGTAGGTGCCGCCGAAGCCCACGATGAGCAGGTCGGCATCGTCGGCGTCGCCTGCCACCTCAAGGTCGGGCACCGGTATGCGGGCCACCTTGCCGGCGCGCAGACGGCACATCATGTCGTGGTTGTCGGGGTCGGTGGAGATGGCGCCTGTGCGGCCGTCTTTCTCCAGACCGCCCAGGATGTGGGTGTAACCCTCCTGGCCGGGGATGGCCCAGTAGCGCACCAGCGTCTCCGGGTCGCGCTCATAGGGAGTGTAGTGGCCGGCCTGCTCGGGGGTCACATAGTGGGGAGCTATGGTGGGCAGCTCGTCCATCGTGGGCAGCTTCCAGGCGGCCGAGCCGTTGGCCACGAAGGCGTCGGTGAGCAGCACCACGGGGGTGAGGTGCTCCAGGGCTATCTTCGAGGCGGCGTAGGCCATCTCGAAACAGTTGGCCGGGCTGGTGGCGGCCAGCACGGGCATGGGGCTCTCGCCGTTGCGGCCGTAGAGAGCCTGCAGCAGGTCGGTCTGCTCGCTCTTGGTGGGAAGACCGGTGGAGGGACCGCCGCGCTGCACGTCGATTACCACGAGGGGCAGCTCGTCGATTACGGCCAGGTTCATGGCTTCCGACTTGAGGCAGATGCCGGGGCCTGAGGTGGAGGTGGCGGCCAGGGCACCGGCAAAGGAGGCACCGATGGCGCTGGCGCAGCCCGACACCTCGTCTTCGCACTGCACGGTGATGACACCGAGCGACTTGTGCTTCGACAGCTCGTGCAGGATGTCGGTGGCGGGGGTGATGGGGTAGGAGCCGAGGAAGAGCTTGAGACCTGCCTTCTCGGCGGCGGCTATCAGGCCGTAGGCCGTAGCCTTGTTGCCTGTGATGTCCATATAGCGGCCGGGCACTTTAGAGGTCGATTCTATGCGGTAGGTGGCGGGCACGCTGGCGTGCACGTTGTGGCCGTAGTCGAAGCCGGCCTGCACCACCTTGATGTTGTTTTCGGCGATGGCGGGTTTCTTGGCGAATTTCTCGCGCAGGAAGTTGGCCACCAGGTTAAGGTCGCGGTTGAAGAGCCAGCACACCAGGCCAAGGGCAAACATGTTGCGGCACTTGAGCACCGACTTGTTGTCCATGCCGCTGTCGGCCAGACAGTCTTTCACCATCTTGGTGATGGGGCATGCCACCACGCGGTCGGCGTCGATGCCCATCTCGCTCAGGTAGTCGTCGCTGGCAAACTGGGCCTTCTGCAGGTCTTTCGGACCGAAGCTGTCGGTGTCGATGATGATGGTGGCCTGCGGTTTGGCAAAGCGGTACTGTGTCTTCAGGGCGGCGGCGTTCATGGCCACCAGCACGTCGCACTGGTCGCCGGGGGTGTATACCTTGCCCGATCCGATGTGTACCTGGAATCCGCTCACACCGGTGAGCGACCCTTGCGGGGCGCGGATGTCGGCGGGATAGTCGGGGAATGTGGAGATGCCGTTGCCTACAGAGGCCGACACCGTGGAGAAAATGTTTCCGGCCAACTGCATGCCGTCGCCGCTGTCGCCCGAGAAGCGTACGACAACTTGCTGCAGTTCTTTCACTTTCATTTGTTCTGCCATAAATAATTAGATTTATATAGTATTAATAAAGGTGTTGGTCTTCTTCACACCGTTACATTTCCTGCTTGCCTCGCTTCACACAGCCGGCATGCGGTTGCAAAGTTCATAAATTAAATTGAATTGGCAAAATGTTTTGTCCAAAAAAGGTGACGAAGAATATAAATGCATTTTATTTGCCTTAAATATGTGCTTTTCGGGGAAAAAACGTATCATTGCATCCGTGACCTGGTAAAAAGATGACGACGGATGATAAAATTGTAACTGTTATGGCTAAAAAGACGATTGTAAAGAAAAAATCCTATGACTTGCTCGACAGTATTGAACACACCGTGGCGCTGTCGAAAAATTCGAAGATGTGCGAAGAGCTGCTCCAAAACAAATATGTGGCGAACCTGGCGCAGCGCATGGGCGTGACACCTGTGCAGGCGGTCATCTTCTCGCTCTGTATGCACTACGGACCGGCCAACACCCTCATGAGCGAGCTGGCCGAACATCTCGATGTGAGCAAGATAAGCGTGCTGCACTTCGGCGACGATATCGACGAGCTGGTGTCGCACAAGCTGCTCCGCTACCGCGATTCCGACCAAATGAGCTTCGATGTGCCCATACCGGTGATAAACGAACTGAAGCACAACAGGGTGTATACACCGCCTTCGCTGTCCGGGCTCGATGCCAATGAGCTCTTCAGCCGGCTCAATGTCATCTTCACCGACCTCAAGGAAGGCTACCTGAAGGCAGACAGGGCCGTGATGGATGTGCGCGAACTGCTCGACAGCAATCCTGACCTGCAGTTTGTGCGAAACCTGAAAGAGCTGAAACTCGGTGACGAGATGGACGTCATGCTGCTCGTCATGTTCTGCCACTACTGCGTGAACGACGACGACAACAACATCCTCTTCGGCGATTTTGACGACCTGTATGCTCGACCGGTCCAGTTTGTGAATGTGAGAAATTCCTTGCGGATGGGAACACACCCGCTTCAGATAAACAAGTTGATAGAGTATGTGTGTGAGGACGGGCAGGCCTGCACCACCCGCTTCAGACTCACCGACTGGGCCAAGGGCAAGCTGCTCTCAGAGTTTAATCTTAGTAAGGCCGAGGAGAAAGTGGCCGGACTGATAAGGCCTGCCGACCTGGTGTCCAAGCCCCTATACTATACGGAAGTGCTGAAACGGCAGGTCGACGAACTGACCGGTTTTGTCGGTAATGAAGAGTTTCAGCAGATTTGCCGTCGCATGAAGGAGAAAGGCTTCCACAGCGGTCTGGCCTGCCTCTTCTATGGCGGTCCCGGCACCGGCAAGACCGAGACGGTATACCAGATAGCTCGCAAGACGGGGCGCGGGGTGCTCCTCGTGGATGTGCCGCAGATAAAAAGCAAGTGGGTGGGCGACTCGGAGAAGAACATCCAGGCAGTGTTCACCCAATACCGCAACCTGGTGGAACGGATGCCGGTGGCGCCCATCCTGCTCTTCAACGAGGCCGACGCCATCATCGGCTCACGCAAGAAGGGGGCGGAGAATGCGGTCGATAAGATGGAGAACGCCATTCAGAACATCATCCTGCAGGAGATGGAGAACCTGGAGGGCATCCTCATCGCCACCACCAACCTGGAGGGCAATCTCGACCCGGCCTTCGAGCGCCGGTTCCTCTATAAAATAAAGTTTGAGAAACCCGATACCGGGGTGCGGCAGCACATCTGGCATGCCATGATGCCGCAGTTGGCCCTGGTGGAGAGTGCCGAGCTGGCTGCTGCCTACTCATTCAGCGGGGCGCAGATAGAGAATGTGGCGCGCAAGGTCACCGTGTATGAGATTCTGCATGGTGCCCCCACCGACTACCTCTCGCTGGTGCATGCCTACTGTGCCGAGGAACGGCTGCAGCCTGGCCATCACCGGAAGTGCGGATTTGTTTAGTGTTGTTGAAAAGACGGTGCCGTTACCTATTTCGGCTGTAGGGGCGTGATGCGGGTAGAGCCCTGTTGGGTGGAGGTGGGACAGTAGAGGCAGTCGGCCAGACTGCGGGTCTCCCACACCCAGATGTCGCTCTCGCCATAGCGCAAGTCGAGTTCTTTCTTGCGTATGAGGGCTTTGTCGCGAGAGGTGAAACAGCTCTCGCAGATGCGGTATTTCTCCTTGCCGCCCACTATGGTGCGGTAAACCGGTCGGCGCATGTTGTCGGGCAGTCCGTCGGCTGCCTTCTTGGCATACTCGGCATTCTCGAAAGTGGCAATGACGATATAGAAGTAGCGGCGGTCGGCGGTGGCGGCCGGTTCGGCGGCAGCCTGTCCTATCTGGGCATAGCGGCTGTACACATAGGCCGTCTCGCCGTGGAAGAGCACCTTCAGCCAGTCGCCGTCGCGGCCTAGATAGAGAGCGCCGGCTCCACCGTTGTGCAGCTCGCCCAGTTTTTCCGATTTGGTGCTGGGCTGACGACGCACATTCACATAGCCGTCTTCCGAGTGGGCGTAGACAAACGACTGTTGCGGCAGCGTGTCTTGTTGTGTGGCTGCGGTCAGCCTCGCTTGCGAGGCGGTGCAGGTGGAGAGATGGGCTTGCAGGGTGAGGGCAGTGACGATGAGTGCGAGTGTGATGTGGTTTCTTGTCTTCATTTCTTTTTTCCTTTCCTTTTCTTTTTTCTTGTCTTGATGGGCCGTTGCGGCCAGTAAGCAGGCAATGGGGGTTATAGATAGAATATGCTTTCGTTGCCTTCGTTGAAGAGCAGGTCTACGATGCTCAGATTCTCCCTGAATCCGCAGCGGTCGCGGTAGAGCTGGTAGTAGGGCAGGACTTGGAAGGACGGGTCGGCGGGCGGATTCTTGGGGCGGATGCCCTGCCGCAGGTCGGCCACGCCCTGGGCGGCCCATTCCTCGGGGGTGAGGTAGCGGGGCGCTTCTTCCAAACGGGGCCGCAGGTCGAGCAGCGAGCAGAGCAGGCGGGTGAGCTCCATGTCGAAGTCGTAGAGATAGGTCCACCGCTTCTCGTAGAATGGCCGCAGGTCGTCGGCGTAATACTCGAAGAAGGGCGACTCGCCGTAGGCGCTCTGCAGCGCCTGCCAGTGCAGGTGCCGCCAGTGCCCATGGTCGCTGAGGCGTATGTCGCGAATGTCTTCGGCCGAGTCGTGCACCACGGGAATGGTGAGCGCCTGCACGCCGTGGCTGGTGGCTATGTGGCAGCGGTTGCGGTAGGTCTGCTTCACGAAGTGCTCGTGGCAGTCGATGAACACCTTTTCAGAGCGGTGCAGTTTCTGGTACCACTGCACCGGTCCGAGGTAGGTGATGGAGAGGGCGGTGCTGTCCAAGGCCTATTTGATGTTGTCGACCATGTTGAACAGACGTCCCCAGCGGTATTTGGGTCCCACGTTCTCGGGATTCACGGAGAGCCAGATGAAGATAGGCTTGCCCACCACATGGTCTTCGGGCACGAAGCCCCAGTAGCGCGAGTCGGCGCTGTTGTGGCGGTTGTCGCCCATCATCCAGTAGTAGTCCATCTTGAAGGTGTAGCTCTTGGCTTCCTTTCCGTTGATGTATATCTTTCCGTCCTTCACTTCCAGCTCATTGCCCTCATACACGCGGATGGGGCGCTCGTAGACGGCGATGTTCTGCAGGTTCAGGTCTATGCTCTTGCCTTTGGCGGGTATCCACACCGGGCCGTAGTTGTCGCGGGTCCATCCGGTGTTGCCGTCCACGGGATAGGTCTTGCCGGTGTCCACATGGTCGGAGTCGGTCACCTCGCGCACATATTCCACCAGGTCGGTGCGCTGTTTCAGGGCGGCCGCGGCGCGGTTGGTGAGCGGCATGTAGCCGTAGGTGTTCATGCTGATCATGTCTTCCATGGTGATGCCCAGGTCTACCATGATGGCGTCGGGTATCATCTGCTTGAGTTTCACAAAGTAGGTATACTGCACATTGTCGGGCTCCTTGTTCATCTTGCCGTCGGTATACACCCGCTTGTTCCTGATCTCGAGTGTCTGCCCGGGCAGACCCACGCAGCGCTTCACATAGTTCTCGCGGCGGTCGGTGGGGCGGCTTATCACGTCGCCGAACTCATTAGGGTTGTTCTTGATGATGCCGGCGCCTTTGGCCAGCACCTTCTGGTAGAAGTCCCACTGCTGCTGGGCTGTCATCGAGTCGACGGGCTGGCTGGGGGCCTCCACATTCTGCATGCCGTAGAGATAGCAATACTGGTAATAGTCGGCGGCCTGGTATTTCTCCTCCGTCATCACCGAGTCGCCGGCGGGATAGTTGAACACCACGATGTCGTTCTGCTGCACGGTGCCCAGTCCCGGCACACGGCGGTAGTCCCAATGGGGCCATGAGATATAGCTCTTGCAGCCGAAGATGGGCAGCGTGTGCTGTGTGAGCGGCATGGTGAGCGGGGTCTGCGGTATGCGCGGTCCGTAGCTCAGCTTGCTCACAAACAGATAGTCGCCTCTGAGCAGCGACTTCTCGAGCGAGCTGGAGGGGATGACGTAGTTTTGAAAGAAGAACAGGTTGATGAAGTAGACGGCCACGAGGGCGAAGACGATGGCGTCGACCCAGCTCATGACGAACCTCACGGGAGCCTCGGCATCCTTCCACCACTGCCAGTTGATCTTCTTCGAGATATACACATCGTAGATGAAGGGGATGACGATGAGTCCCAGCCAACTCTTCACCCAGTAGAGGAAGAGGAGGTAGAGAAGGAGGACGACGATAAACTTCGCCCACTGTTTCTTCATATTGAGATTGGCTTTCTTCTTGTCTATCATGATGATACGGTTGTTTGTGTCTTAGAATTTGAACAAATCGCTGGTGGTGAGCAGCCCCTCGTGCTGCTGGGTGTACTCGGCGGCCAACACGGCGCCCAGGGCGAAGCCCTTGCGCGAGTGGGCATCGTGGGTGATGGTGATGCAGTCGGCGTCGGAGTCGTAGCGGATGGTATGGATACCGGCCACCTCGCCGCGGCGGATATGGTCTATGCGGAGCAGGTCGGGGTCGGTGGTGTCCTCGGCCCAGGCTTTCTTTCGGTCCAGCTGTTCGAGGATGCCCTCGGCCAGTGTGATGGCAGTGCCGCTGGGATGGTCGAGCTTGTGCACATGGTGGGTCTCCTCCAACTCCACGTCGTATTGCGGAAACTGGTTCATGATTTTGGCCAGATAGCGGTTCACGGCCGAGAACACGGCCACGCCGATGGAGAAGTTGGATGCCCAGAAGAGCGTCTTGCCGCCTTCGGTGCAGGCATGCCGCACATCGTCGCCATGCTCCTTGAGCCAGCCGGTGGAGCCGCTCACCACCTTCACGCCTTTCGCCCACGCCTTGAGGTAGTTGCCGTAGGCAGCCTGCGGTGCGGTAAACTCTATGGCCACGTCGGCCGAGGCAAATGCCGGGGAGTCGAAATCCTGTTGGTTGTCGATGTCGATGATGCTCACTATCTCATGGCCGCGCTCCAGGGCTATCTGCTCAATCATTTTGCCCATTTTGCCATAACCTATCAGTGCTATTTTCATATCCTTCTGTTTTTTGTTTGCAAATTTAGATAAAATTTCGGGGATTTACCGAAAGCAGGACACGATTTTGTCCTTAAGCGGACAAAATCTTCAGAATTCATTCATTTTTTTTGCTGGGGTGCATCCTACCTTATGCAAAGGTAGCGAAAATCTTTTATAGCCAAATTGACTTTAGGCTTAGAATAACAATATTTGACGTTTTTAAAAAGTTTCTCCCCTTCTCTTTGCAATAATTTCATTACCTTTGCAAATGTTCGCAAGAATAGTTGTGGCTATACAGCCTCCTCAGCAATTCTCTACAACCAAAGAAAAGATACGATGGAGCTCCTACTGCACTACTGCTGGAAACACAGACTCTTCCCACAGGCAGAGCTGCACACCACCGACCACCGGCGGCTTGAGGTGATAGATCCCGGACTGCACAACCGCAATGCAGGACCCGACTTCTTCAACGCCAAGGTGAAGGTGGACGGCACCCTGTGGGTGGGCAACGTGGAGATACACGACAAGGCCTCCGACTGGTACCACCACGGGCACGACCGCGATGCCGCCTACGACAATGTGGTGCTCCATGTGGTGGGGCGCGCCGATGTGGAAGAGGTGCGCACCAGTTCGGGCAACCTGCTGCCACAGGTGGAGATAAGCGTGCCGGAAAGCATCAGCGAGCACTATGACGAACTGATAGGCACCGACCACTATCCGCCCTGCTACAAACTCATACCCTCGCTCACACGACTCATGGTGCACAGTTGGCTGAGCGCCCTGCAGACGGAGCGCCTGGAGCAGAAGACCGTGGCCATCGAGCAGCGGGTGAAACAATGCGACGGCTCATGGGAAACAGCCTACTTCGTGACCCTGGCACGCACCTTCGGGTTCGGCGTGAACGGCGATGCCTTTGAGGCATGGGCCATGAACATGCCCCTCAGAGCCCTCGACCATCACCGCGACGATGCCTTCCAGATAGAGGCCATCATGATGGGACAGGCCGGACTGCTCGAGACCGAGGCGCTGCACGAGCGCTATGCTCCCGCCGCTCTTGAAGAGGGCTATTTCGAACGCCTGCGCAACGAGTACCGCTACCTGGCGCATAAATTCGGTCTCAGCCCCCTCGACTACAAACGGTGGAAATTCCTGCGCATGCACCCGCAGAACTTCCCCCACATACGCATCGCGCAACTGGTGGCCCTCTATACCACCAACCGCACTGGACTGAGCCAGTTGCTCGACTGTGCCACGGCCAAAGACCTCTACCGGCTCTTCAACGTGGGAGTGACGCCCTACTGGCAGACACACTACAGTTTCGGGCATCCCAGCCGCCGCAATGCCAAGCATCTCTCGCCGGCCTCACGGCGTGGACTCATCATCAACACGGTGATACCCATGCTCTTCGCCTACGGACGGCATCTGGGCGATGAAAAGCTGTGCGACAGGGCGTTCGACTTTCTGGAACAGCTGGAACCCGAAAACAACCACATCGTGCGTATGTGGGAGGAGTGCGGACTGCACGTGGACAATGCCGGCGACAGTCAGGCACTGCTGCAACTGAAAAGAATGTACTGCGACCGCAAAGACTGCCTGCGCTGTCGCATAGGATATGAATATTTGAAAAAAGACCGCACATGAAGTATGTATACGAGACGCGCATGGAAGTGCGCGACTATGAATGCGATATCGAGGGCATCGTGAACAATGCCAACTACCTGCACTACATCGAGCACACACGCCACCTCTTCCTGCGGAGCCTGGGATTCAGCTTCGCCGAAGCACACGCCAAGGGACACGACGCCGTGGTGGCCCGCATGTCGATGCAGTTTAAGACACCCCTGCGCTGCGATGATGAGATGGTGTCGCGCCTGGCCCTGGAGAAAGAGGGGCTGAGGTATGTGTTCTATCAGGACATCTTCCGCGCAAGCGACAACAAACTGGCTTTCCGCAGCAAGGTGGAACTGGTGTGCCTCGTCGACGGACGGCTGGCCAACAGCGACCTCTACGACGAAGCCTTCAAAGACTTTATCCAATCATGAAATCGAACGATAGAGAACAGATATGCGCCATGGCACTGGCGCGCCAGCAATTCTTCAACCTGGCTGAGGCACGCTACCTGTACGATGCTGTGGGAAATGCCGCCGACATTGTGGAGCACTGCCAGGATTTGCCCGACCGTGTGCCCGATGCCGCTCCCCGCGTGGTGGAGGCCCTCAAGGGCATCGCTCCCTGGCTGGAGCAGGCCAAGGCCGAACAAGCGTATGCCCGGGAAAACGGCATCCGTATCCTCACCCTGGCCGACGACGACTATCCGCAGCGCCTCAAGGAGTGTGACGACGCACCCCTGGTGCTCTACTACAAAGGCTCGGCCGACCTCAACGCACGCCGCGTGGTGTGTGTCGTGGGCACCCGCCGATGCACCGTCTACGGGCAGGACCTCATACGCCGCTTCATGGCCGAACTGCGCGAGCGGTGTCCCGAGGTGCTCGTGGTGAGCGGACTGGCCTACGGTGTGGACATCTGCGCCCATACCGAAGCCCTCGCCTGTGCCTATCCCACTGTGGGCGTGCTGGCCCACGGACTCGACGACCTCTACCCCGCCCGCCACAAACCCACCGCCAGGCGGATGGTGGAGCAGGGTGGACTGCTCACCGAATTCACCACCCACACCAATGCCGACAAAATGAATTTCGTGCGCCGCAACCGCATCGTGGCGGGCATGTCGGATGCCTGCATCCTGGTGGAGTCGGCAGCCCACGGCGGTGGCCTGATCACCGCCGAACTGGCCCGGGAGTACAACCGCGAGGTGTTCGCCTTCCCCGGACGTGTGGGCGACAATTACTCCGAAGGCTGCAACAACCTCATCGCCAAGAATGTGGCGGCACTGCTCACCGGCGCCGAGATGTTTGTCAAAACCATGGGATGGGAGAGCGACGCACAGTTGGCCAAAGCGCAGAAGCAGGGCATACCGCGCCAGCTCTTCCCTGAACTGACCCCCGAGGAGCAGCAGGTGGTGAAGGTGCTGCAGGAAAACAACGACCTGCAGATAAACATGCTCTCCGTGCAGAGCAATGTGCCCATCGGACGCCTCACCGCCCTCCTGTTCCAATTGGAGATGAAGGGGGTCATCAGAACTCTGGCAGGCGGCATGTACCATCTGCTGAAATGAAAAGAATATGAAAATAGGAAATATTGACCTGGGCGAGAAACCCGTGCTGCTCGCCCCCATGGAGGATGTGACCGATATCGGATTCCGATTCCTCTGCAAACGCTTCGGGGCCTCCATGGTGTATACCGAGTTTGTGAGCGCCGAGGCGCTGGTGCGCTCCGTGAAGAGCACCATCGACAAACTGACCATCAGCGACGAGGAACGCCCCGTGGGCATACAGATATACGGACGAAACGTAGACGATATGGTGGAGGCGGCACGCATCGTGGAGCAGGCCGGCCCCGATGTGATAGACCTCAACTTCGGGTGCCCAGTGAAGAAGGTGGCCGGCAAGGGCGCCGGAGCCGGTATGCTGCGCAACGTGCCGCTCCTGCTGGAGATAACCCGCAAGGTGGTGCAGGCTGTGAAAGTGCCCGTCACCGTAAAGACAAGGCTGGGATGGGACTGCAACGACCTCATCATCACCCAACTGGCCGAGCAACTGCAGGACTGCGGCATCCAGGCGCTCACCATCCACGGGCGCACCCGCTCGCAGATGTATACAGGCCAGGCCGACTGGACGCTGATAGGCGAGGTGAAGAACAACCCGCACATGCACATACCCATCATCGGCAATGGCGACATCACCTCGGCCGAGGAAGCCAAGGCAGCCTTCGAACGCTATGGCGTGGACGGTGTGATGGTGGGAAGGGCCACCTTCGGACGGCCCTGGATATTCAGGGAGATGCGCCAGCTGCTCGACGGAACACCCGACGACGGATCCATGGACCTGGCCTGGAAAATAGGGGTGCTCAAGGAACAACTGCTGCTCAATGTGGAACGCATCGACGAGTACCGCGGCATCCTGCACACACGCCGACATCTGGCCGCCACACCTGTATTCAAGGGCATACCCAACTTCCGCCCCACCCGCATCGCCCTGCTTAGGGCGGAGACGGTGGAGGAGGTGACGGCCATCCTCGACGACATACAGCGCAGGCTCACCACCGGCGAGGGCTACTCGCCGGCCTCGTAGAGGTGGAACATCCGTTCCATCATCTGCCACTTCTCATCGGAAGTGGCGTCTTCACGGCATTGCTGGAATATCGCCATGTAGGTCTCCCACTCCTGCTGGCGGGGCAGGGTGGCCAGACGGGCCATCGCCGTGTCCCAGTCGAAATCGAGCGGTGTCTCCACAATCATCACGAGGCGGGTGCCCAGGATGTAGATGTCCATGTCGAGGATACCCACCTCGCGGATGCCGGCCAGTATCTCTGGCCATGCCTCCTCTTTGGTGTGGCGACGGCGGTATTCGGCTATCAGGGCCGGGTCGTCTTTCAAATCCATCGTCTGGCAGTAGCGCTTCACGCGCTGGCCGTATGCTTTCACAAGATTGCCTTCTGTCATAGTGCTGTCGCTTGTTGATTTGTTGTTTTCTCATCGCAAATATACGAAAGCTTGCCCATACCGACAAACTTTTTTCTTTAACTTTGGCTTTTCGCTCGTCTTTCATTAACTTTGGCTGTCGCCGAACTTAATGTGTCTCGGAAAAGCGCAAATGAATTTGGCTTTTCGCTCGTCTTTCATTAACTTTGCAGGCCAATGGAGACAGTTTACATAACAGGAGCGGAAAAAGCGGCCGAAAAACTCTGTGCGGCCACAGTGGGTTTCTTCGACGGAGTGCATGCCGGCCATCGCCACGTCATCGGACAAGTGATGGAACTGGCCCGCCAAGAGGGCCTGCGTTCCTGCGTGGTGACCTTCGAGAAACATCCGCGGCAGGTGGTTGCTCCCGACTTCACACCGCAACTGCTCACCACCCTCGACGAGAAACTCCACTTGCTCGACCAGCTCGGAGTGGAGGTGTGCGCCGTGCTGCGCTTCGACAGCGAGATGGCGGCCATGGACGCCGAGACCTTCATGCAGACGATACTGGCCCGCACGCTTGGTGTGAGGCATCTCGTGATAGGCTACGACAACCGCTTCGGCCACGGACGCACCGAGGGCTTCGCCGATTATGCCGCCTTCGGAAAGCGCCTGGGTATGACCGTGACAGCCTGCAATGAGGAGGCGGTGGCGGGAGAGAAGGTGAGCTCATCGCTCATACGTCGCTGTCTCGCCGAGGGCGATGTGGAGAAAGCGGCTGCCTCGCTTGGCTACTGCTATACCCTGGCAGGCCGTGTGGTGGGCGGATTCCGGCAGGGGCGTAAAATGGGCTTCCCCACTGCCAACATCGACACGGCAGGCAGTGGTAAACTGCTGCCCGCTCCCGGTGCCTATGCCGTGAGGGCTTGGATAGAGGAGGAGAAGGCACCCCGTGAGGCCATGATGAACATCGGCACGCGCCCCACCTTCCACGGCCACTCACTCTCGCTCGAGGTGCATGTGCTCGGTTTCGAGGGCGACCTCTACGGACGCTCTCTGCGTGTCGACTTTATGCACCGCCTCCGGGAGGAACGCACCTTTCACGATGCGGCCGAGCTGACACTGCAACTGCAGCACGACCGCCAGGAGGCCATCGAATGGTTTGAAAAACATCCCTAAAGCTATGCGAAAAGCTCTGACCTATATCATCGTATTCATCCTGGTGCAGCTCATGGCTACCTATGCCGTGCTCACCGTGGCCTCCATGCTGGACGGACACGACTTTATCACGGCGGTAAAGGCGGCCCTTATGGGGGGCGTGCCGGGCACCGCCACGCTGCTCATCATCACATCGGCCGTATACAGTGTGATACTGCTGGTGATGTTCCTCTCGCTCAAGTGGTGCGTGGCTTCGCCCACCTATCTCAGAACAAAGCCCTGGGGGGTGTTCTTCTGGGCTGGAGTGGCGGCACTGGGCACACTCATCCCTTCGGAGGTGTATCAGGAACTGCTGCCGCTGCCCGACTTCTCTACCCAGGAACTCACTAAGGTGATGTCGTCGAGATGGGGGTATCTCACCATCTGTATCTTCGCACCCCTTGTAGAGGAAGTGGTGTTCCGCGGCGCCGTGCTGAGGAGCCTGCTCCAGCGCATGGACAGCCGGTGGGGAGCCATCGCCCTCTCGGCTCTCTTCTTCGCATTGGTGCACCTCAATCCGGCACAGATGCCTCATGCCTTCCTCATCGGACTCCTCCTGGGATGGATGTACGAACGCACACGCAGCATACTGCCCGGCATTATGGTGCACTGGGTGAACAACACGGTGGTCTATGTGGTGTACAATCTGCTGCCCAATCTCTCAGAAAAACCCATTTGCGACCTCTTTGGCGGCGACTGGAAGCGGATAGCGCTCAGTGTGATCTTCTCGCTCCTTATCCTCCTGCCGGCCTTGTGGCAACTGCACATGCGCATGAAACCGGCACAGGAGGAAATATTTCCTAAGTATGAATAATAGCGGGGCTGAACCCGCCCTGAAAACAATGAAGGAGCCTCTGTCGGGGCTCCTTCTCATTGCTTGTATGTTATGAAAAAATTTTGAGAGAGTGAAACTTCACAGTTTCATTTTTTGTTTTACTAAACTTTGATTATTATAGAGAAAGCATTGAAATGTTCTATCTGTAGAGCTGGACGCTCGTCTGCAGCTTGGAGGAATCCTGCTTGGCTGTATCCACCTGCTGCGCCACCGAGACACCCTCCTTCATCTGCTCCACGGAGGCCATATCGGTCGTGTCGACAGGATTACGCGACTGGAAGGCCACCTGCATGGCATTGCCCAGCGTGAGGAAGATGGCCACAACGGCAGCTGCCTTGAAAAGCGGCTTCAGACGCTGTGTCAGACGGATGGTCTTGGCCTTGACAGGAGCGGGATCCTCTATCATCGAGAGGACGCGGGCATCGAAATCGTCACCCAGCACGATATCCGTCTTCTCCGTCTCCGTGTAGGTGAAAAGATCTTTATAGGGCAGCAGAACAACCGGCACATCCTTCTGGCTGAAGAACGTGCGGAGAATCTGTTCCTCCTCAAGGGTAGTGGCGCATTCCCAATACCTTTCAAGCAGTTGTTCTATATACTTATAATCCATAACTTTCCAAATCTTTGTATTTTTCCTTGATGGCCTGGCGCGCGCGGTAGATGTTCACCTTCACCTGGTCTTCACTCACACCCATAATCTGTGCTATCTCCTTGTAGGACTTCCCCTCAAAGTCGCGAAGCTGCATGCAACTGCGCTGCTTCTCCGGGAGGGTGTCGATGATGCGCTTCACCAGCGATATCCGGTCGCGCTGTATCATCTGCTCGTAAGGACCGGCCCCTGTGTCCTGCGCCTGACCCAAGTCGGCCAGCGGGGCGGTGCGGTGGCTGCTTTGCTTCACCCGGTCGAGAGCCAGATTGCGGCACACGGTGAGACAAAAACCCTCTATCGAGGCAATGTCGGCCCAATCGGCACGCTTGTTCCATACTTTTATCAGTGTGTCCTGCACGATATCCTCGGCCTCTTCTTTGTTGAGAGTAATTCGGAGTGCCAAGCGATAGAGCACGTCTTTAAGCGGCAATATATCGTTTCGAAAACTGACAGTATTCATCTTCTCTCTTTATTAGTGACGATTGGAAGATGTGAAAAGTTACAGATAGGGGAAAAACTCGAAGATGGATTTAAACTTCTTTAACGTTTTGTGGCTGTTGTGCCACAAGGGTTCCGCCTTCCTGATTCAGGAGGTCGGCCCGGGTGATGAGCACCTGGGCCACACCGTGGTCTACAGCCTGAAGTGCGTTCTCTATTTTGGGAATCATGCCGCCGCTCACGATGCCGCGGGCTTTGAGGTCCTGGAAAAGGGTCTTGTTGACGAAGGGAATGGCGGAAGTCTCGTCGTCGGGATTGGACAGCACGCCTGCTTTCTCGAAGCAGAAGACAAGCGACACCTCATAGTGCTGAGCCAGTGCCTCGGCCACCACACGGGCCATGGTGTCGGCATTGGTGTTGAGCATCTGTCCCTGTCCGTCGTGCGTGAGCGGTGCTATCACGGGGGTGAGGCCATGGTCCAGAAGGGTGGAGAGCAATGTGCCGTCTACACGGTCCACGTCGCCCACAAAGCCGTAGTCCACTTCCTTCACTTCGCGTTTGTGCGAAAGGATGATACCGGCGTCGGCGCCGGTCAGTCCGATGGCATTGGTACCCATGGCCTGCAGGCGCGCCACGATGCGCTTGTTGACCAGGCCGCCGTATACCATCGTCACCACCTCGAGGGTGGGGGCATCGGTGATGCGGCGCCCCTCCACCATGCGGCTCTCTATGCCCAGCCGTGTGGCCATGGTGGTGGCCAGCCGGCCGCCGCCATGAATCAGTATCTTCTTGCCTTCCAGCTGGCCGAAGCGGCCCAGCAGCAACTCAAGGGAGTGCGGGTCCTCGACGATGGCACCGCCTACTTTTACGATGTGAAGCCGTTCGCCCATGTCTTACTCAAGATAGGTGTAACCATAGAGGCCAGAGCGGTAATTGGAAAGAAACTCCTTGCCCTCCTCGAGCGAAATCTTGCCTTCCTTCACACTCTTGGTGACCCATATCTCCAACTGGCGTACCAGTTTGCGCGGGTTGTACTGCACATAGTCGAGCACCTCGGCCACTGTCTCGCCGTCGATAATCTGGTCTATCTGATACTTGCCGTTGCGCACCGATACATGCACGGCGTTGGTGTCGCCGAAGAGATTGTGCATGTCGCCCAAGATTTCCTGATAGGCACCCACCAGAAACACACCGAGATAGTAGTTCTCATTGCGCCGGATGGTGTGCACGGGCAGTATGTTCGACACATTGCGGTTGGTCACGAAATTGGCTATCTTGCCGTCGCTGTCGCAGGTGATGTCCTGCAGGGTGGCGCTACGGGTGGGACGCTCGTCAAGGCGCTGTATGGGCATGATGGGAAACAGCTGGTCGATAGCCCAGGAGTCGGGGAGCGACTGGAAGAGTGAGAAATTGCAGAAATACTTGTCGGCCAGGGTCTTGTCGAGCGTCTTCAGCTCTTCGGGTGTATGCTTGAGGTGCTTGGTCAGGCTGTTGATTTCGCGGCATACGCTCCAGTACATGCTTTCCACCTCGGCACGTGTCTGCAGGTCGATGATACCGTGGTTGAAGAGGTCGAGCGCCTCTTCGCGTATCTGCTCGGCGTCGTGCCAGTCTTCCAGCATAGTGCGGGGGTTCAGGTTGTCCCAAATCTCATACAGGTCTTTTACCAGCTTGTGGGCGTTTGCCTCGGGTTCGAACTCCTCGTTCATCTCGGGCAGTGAGGCTGTTTCCAGCACGTCGATAACGAGCACACTGTGGTGGGCGGCCAGCGAGCGGCCGCTCTCGGTGATGATGTTGGGATGCTGGATGCCGTTGCGGTCGGCCACTTCGACAAAGGTGTAGATACAGTCGTTCACATACTCCTGGATGGAGTAGTTCACCGAACTCTCGCTGCTCGGCGAGCGGGTGCCGTCGTAGTCAACGCCAAGACCGCCGCCACAGTCGACGAAGTCGACATTGTAGCCCATCTTGTGGAGTTGGATGTAGAACTGCGAAGCCTCGCGCAGGGCAGCCTGTATTCGGCGTATCTTTGTAATCTGAGAGCCGATGTGGAAGTGGATGAGGCGAAGACAGTCGTGCATGCCTTTCTTGTCGAGTATCTCGAGCGCCTCGAGCAGCTCGCTGCTGGTGAGGCCGAACTTGCTGGCGTCGCCGCCGCTCTCCTCCCACTTGCCGCTGCCCGAGGTGGCCAGTTTGATGCGGATGCCCAGATTGGGGCTCACATTGAGCTTCTTGGCGGCACGGGCTATGATTTCGAGTTCGTTGAGCTTTTCTACTACGATAAAGATGCGTTTGCCCATTTTCTGGGCCAGCAAGGCCAATTCTATGTAGCTCTGGTCTTTATAGCCATTGCAGATGATGAGCGAGTCGCTCTGGCACTGCACGGCTATCACGGCATGCAGTTCCGGTTTGCTGCCGGCCTCAAGACCCAGGTTGAATTTTTCGCCGTGCGAGATAATCTCTTCCACCACAGGCCTCATCTGGTTCACCTTGATGGGGTAGATGACAAAGCTCTCGCCCTTGTAGTTGTATTCCTCGGCGGCACGCTTGAAACAGCTGGCGGTCTTCTCGATACGGTTGTCGAGAATGTCGGGGAAACGGAGCAATACAGGGGGTGTGACATCGCGCAGGGCCAGTTCGTCTACAATTTCCTTGATATCTATCTCTGCTCCATCCTTACAGGGAGAAACATATACATCGCCTTGGGCGTTGATGCCGAAATAGGAAGTGCCCCATCCGTTGATGTTGTACAGTTCCTTCGAGTCTTCAATGGTCCACTTTTTCATGCTTTTGGGGAATTATCGGAGTAATCGGAATGATTGGAGTAATCGGAATGATTGGAGTAATCGGAATGATCGGAGTAATCAGAGTATTCGGAGTAATCGGAGTATTCGGAGATGTCAGGTTTTTGCCTAGACACCCAGGAGGTCCCGTATCCTTGATACTGAGATGTTGATTTTCTCGTAGCTGTCGAGCAGGTTCACGTCGAGCGTGTATTTCGACTGTTTATAAAACGGCCTGCGCTCTCCGAGCTGCTTTTGGATGAAAGCGACTGTCTCTTCGGGTGTCTTGTCCTTGAGCAGCGGACGCACCGTCTTGCCCATCTTCAGATGCTTGAAGAGCACCTCGGGGGTGGCATCGAGATACACGGTTTCGCCCTGCTGGTTCAGATACTCCATGTTGTCGAAGAAGCAGGGCGTACCGCCTCCGCAGCTGAGCACCACATCCTCAAATTCGGCCACCTCGTGGAGCAGACGGTGCTCTATCTCGCGGAAACCGCTCTCGCCCCGCTCGGCGAAGAGCTGGGGCACTGTCTTCCTCATACGGCTCTCGATATACCAGTCGAGGTCGTAGAAGTCAAGCCCCAGCGCTTTGGCCAATGCTTTTCCAACGGTGGTCTTGCCGGCTCCCATATAGCCGATGATGATGATGCGCTGCATTTATTTCTTCTTCGCGGGGGCAGCCTGCACCACTTTCATGCATTCCTCGTAGGTCAGTTCGGCAGCACGGGCATGAAGTGCCTTCGGAAGCCGGTAGTTGGTGCCGTCGTAGTTGATGTAGGGGCCGTAGCGGCCGTTGAGAACCTCTAGTTTGCTGTCCTCCTCAAAAGTCTTCAGGTGGCGCTGCTGCTCCTGCTTGCGTTTCTCCTCTATCAGTTCTATGGCACGCTCCAGCGACACCTTGAGCGGGTCTTCGCTCTTGGGGAGCGACACATATTTCTTGTCGTGCAGGATATAGGGACCAAAACGTCCGGTGCCTACCATCACCTCCTTGCCTTCCAGCTCGCCCAGATGGCGGGGCAGTTTGAAGAGTTCGAGCGCTTCGTCGAGGGTGAGGCTCTCCATGCTCAGCTCGCTGGGCAACTGGGCGAAGAGGGGCTTCTCGGTGTCGTCGGCGCTGCCTATCTGCACGATGGGGCCGTAGCGGCCTATCTTCACATAGACGGGCTTGTGGCTCTTGGGGTCGTTGCCCAGCAGACGCTCGCCGGCCTTGTGCTCGGCACGTATGTTCATGGTTTTCTCTACGATGGGGTTGAACTCATCGTAGAAGTGGCGTATCATGTTGTCCCATTTTGCCTTGCCCTCGGCTATCTGGTCGAATTGGTTCTCCACACGGGCGGTGAAGTTGTAGTCGAGGATGGAGGGGAAATACTCGATGAGGAAGTCGTTCACCACAATGCCGATGTCGGTAGGAAGGAGCTTGCCCTTGTCGCTGCTCACCATTTCCTTTTTGTGGGCCACCGATATCTTGTCGCCCTTCAGGGTGTGGATAGAGTAGGAGCGCTCCTCGCCCTTCTTGTCGCCCTTCTGCACATACTCGCGCTGCTGAATGGTGCTGATGGTGGGGGCGTAGGTGGAAGGACGGCCAATGCCCAGCTCCTCGAGCTTGTGCACCAGGCTGGCCTCGGTATAGCGCACCGGACCCTGGGTGAACCGCTCGGTGGCGATGATTTCCTTGCGCTCCATGTCCTGGCCTTCCTCCATGGGAGGCAAGGCGTGCGAGGGCTCCTCGATGTTGGTCTCGTCGTCGTTGCTCTCACGGTACACCTTGAGGTAACCGTCGAACTTCACCACCTCGCCGGTGGCCACAAAAACCTCTTCGAGCGACTGTTGTGTCTTGGAGGGCTGTATGCTGATGGTGGCGGTGGTCTTCTCGATAGAGGCATCGGCCATCTGCGAGGCGGCCGTGCGCTTCCATATCAGCTCATAGAGGTGCTTCTCCTGATTGGTGCCCTCTATCATGGCGTTCGACATATAGGTGGGGCGGATGGCCTCGTGAGCCTCCTGGGCGCCCTTGGAGTGGGTCTTGAAGTTGCGCGGCTTGCTGTACTCCTTGCCGTAGAGTTTGGTAATATCTTCCTTGCTGGCATTGATGCAGAGGGCGGAGAGATTGACCGAGTCGGTACGCATGTAGGTGATGTAACCGTTCTCATAGAGATGCTGGGCCACCATCATGGTCTGCGACACCGTGAATCCCAACTTGCGCGAGGCCTCTTGCTGGAGGGTCGACGTGGTGAAGGGGGCGGGCGGTGTGCGCTTCAGGGGTTTCTTCACCACCGTCTGGATGGTGAAATGGGCATCCTTGCACTTCTCGAGGAAGGCGGAGACGTCCTCCAAGGTGCTGAAACGTGTGTTCAGCTCTGCTTTCACCTCGTTCACACCTCCCTCGCCGTCGGGCAGGAGGAACACGGCGTTCACCCTGTAGTAGGGCTCGCTGTGAAAGGCTTGTATCTCGCGCTCGCGCTCAACGATGAGGCGCACAGCCACACTCTGCACCCTGCCGGCCGAGAGAGAGGGCTTCACCTTGCGCCACAGCACGGGCGAGAGGCGGAAGCCTACCAGGCGGTCGAGCACGCGGCGTGCCTGCTGGGCGTTGACCAGGTTCATGTCGAGCTGGCGGGGATGCTCGATGGCTTCCAGTATGGCGGGTTTGGTAATCTCATGGAAGACAATGCGCTTGGTGGTGTTTTCATCGAGTCCGAGCACCTCGCAGAGGTGCCAGGAGATGGCTTCTCCCTCGCGGTCTTCATCAGATGCCAGCCATATCTGCTTGGCCTTCCGGGCCTGGCTCTTCAGTTCGGCCACCAGTTTCTTCTTTTCCTCGGGTATCTCATAGTAGGGCAACAGCGTGTCCATATCTATGCTTATCTCTTTCTTCTTCAAGTCGCGGATGTGTCCGTAACTTGACATGACCTTATAGTCTTTGCCCAAAAAACGCTCTATCGTTTTGGCTTTTGCGGGACTCTCTACTATAACCAGATTTTCTTGTGTCATCTTTCTTGGAGTTATTTAGGGCGCAAAAGTAAGAAAACTTTTCGATATACCTTATTATATACCTTATTATAAAGGTGAAATTTCTATATTTTTAAGTTTTTTGTCCCTCTTGGCCGTCGACGAACGGCTGTCCGTCGGCAAAATGGGTTGCGGAGAGAAAACGCTCCACACCCCGGCGCACCGACTGGAGACCGAAATCGAGGGGACGCACCTGCGCCAGCGGTATCCACAGGCATTCCGATGCGTCGTCGTGGGCCGAAAGGGCTGCGGTGTCGGCCACCGTGCAGGCGAAGAAAAGGTCCTGCGTGGGTATGTCGATGCCGGAATAGTGGTAGAGGTTGGGCAGGCTGAACAGATAGTGGATGCTCTCGGCCCTGAGACCCGTCTCCTCCAGCAGTTCACGGCTTACGCTCTCCTCGGCGGTCTCGCCGATATCG
This sequence comes from uncultured Prevotellaceae bacterium, assembly GCA_902777645.1. GTDB lineage: Bacteria > Bacteroidota > Bacteroidia > Bacteroidales > Bacteroidaceae > Prevotella. Next base: position 44,735 of record CACYUZ010000007.1, read on the forward strand.
GCAAAGCCACCGGGCAGGTCGAGTGTGCCTTCGGCAGGCGGATATTTGCGGCGTACAGCCAGCAGGGCCCCGTCTTTTACAATCACGGCCACGCAGGCGCTGCTCGGATTCATGAACATCTCAAAGCCGCAATTTCCACACTTGCGGCTCTTGAAGCTTGCAGTGTGGAAAGAGGGGCTCCCGCAGAGCGGGCAGTACAGGTGCTTTTCCAGTGGATGACCCATAGGCATTCGGGGGAGTGAGACGGCTTACCAATTGTCGGTGCGGAAGGGGAAGAGCGGCAGACCTGCCTGGTTGGCCACATTGCCGAGCTGGAAGTTGCGGAAACAGTAGCGCACGGCCACCGGCTGCTTCACCTCGTCGCAGGTGATGATGATGCCCTTGGTCCAGTAGTAGTAGGCTTTGGCGGGATGGAATACCTTGTCGGCACCGGCCACCTCAAATCCTTGGATGTCTTCGTAGCGGCTGATGCCGTCGTAGTCGTTCTGAAGGCGCACGTAGCAGGTGTCGTTGCTGATGGTGAGTTCCTTGAACGAGGGACTCTCGCACATGAGCGTGTGCATGCCGTAAGTCTTGTTCAGGGCGATGTAGGCCAGGCGCTCACCCACTGGCTGTTTCTGGCAGGGATGTATCTGCTGCGTCTCCCAGGGATAGACCAGGTCGTTGGTGCACACAAGGGCGCTGTTGGGTATCAGGCTGGCGGCGCGCTGCTGCTGCTCGCGGAGCAGGGCTCCGCTCACACCGTTCACATCGTCGTCATAGTAGTAAGGTGCTATCTGTACGAAGTAGAAGGGTATCTCGCCCAGACCGAACTGCTCGCGCCACTGCTTTGCCAGCAGGGCCAGACGCTCGGAGTATTGGTTGCCGGGGTCGCCCACATTGGAGCAGCCCTGGTAGTAGAGAATGCCTTTCACGGTGTAGTTGAGAATGGGGTTGAAGGTGCCGTTGCCCCAAAGGAGGGGACGGTGGTAGTCCCAGGAGAAGCGTTTCACCATCTCGAGCGAGTCGAGGGTCTCGGTGGTGTGGCGCTGCAGATTCTCGCGGGTGAGCCAGCTCTCCACGCGTGTACCTCCTTTATTGGCCATGACGAGGCCCACGGGCACATCGAGCGTGCGGTTCATCACCCTTGCGAAGAAGTAGCCCACGGCGCTGGCTTCGCCCACGGTGAAGGGATTGCACTCGCGCCACTCACACTGGGCGTCTTCGAGCGGGGTCATCGACATCACGCTGGGTATCTTCACATAGTGGATGCCCTTGGAGTGGACGGCATCGGTCACTGCCTGGTTGTAGCCCTCTACTGGGCAGTTGCCGAAACCTCGTACCGGCATCTCCATGTTGCTCTGGCCGGCGCATACCCACACCTCGCCCGAGAGCACACCATGGAGGGTGGTGGCCTCACCGTCGTCGAAGGTGATGGAAAGCGGTGTGTAGCTGGCCGCAGGTGTGGCCACGCTCACCAGCCATTTGCCGTCCTTGCCGGCCTTGGCACTGTAGGTGATGTCCGACCAAGAGACGCTCACCTTGACGCTCTTTCCGGGTTTGGCCCATCCCCAAAGGCGGGCTTGGGTGTTCTGCTGAAGCACCATGTTGTCGCCTATCACATGGGGCAGACGCACCTTGGCCTGCAGGGATGCGGTGCAGAGTAGCAAAAGAAGAAATATGACTTTTCGCATTTCGATAAGTTGTTTTGGATGTTAATATGCCTAAAGCGACTGCAATATTACAAAAAAAACATTACCTTTGCAACTCAAACACCATATTATTTTTATTCAGGAAATGAAACGGATTTTGTTTTTGCTCACGGCTCTGCTCTGTCTTTTCGCCGTGTCGGGAAATGCACAAAATGTAAAGGAGATAAACTTGTGGCCGTATGGGGCACCCAATAAGAACGGCGACCCAAGAGACTCTGCCAAAGTGTGGGTATACATACCCGACCGCAAAGTGGCCACCGGAAGGGCTGTCGTGATATGCCCGGGAGGGGGATACGACCATCTGGCACTCGACAAGGAGGGAAAAGAGTGGGGCAAGTTTTTCCAGAATATCGGTATTTGCGCCGTCGTACTCAAGTACCGTATGCCTCACGGGCATTATGAGGTGCCCATAGTAGATGCCGAGGAGGCCATCCGACTGGTGAGGCGCAATGCCGCCAGCTGGCATGTGGATGTAAAGGATGTAGGCATCATGGGCTCTTCGGCGGGAGGACACCTGGCCTCTGTGGTGGCCAATACCGCTGAAAAGAACGCAAAGCCCAACTTCCAGATTCTTTTCTATCCCGTCATCACCATGATGAACGGGTTCACCCACCAAGGGTCGCACGACAACTTCCTGGGCAAGGGCAACCAGAAACGGCTGGAGAAAAGATTCAGCAGCGACCAACTGGTGACGCGCAACACACCCCGCGCATGGATTGCCCTGAGCGACGACGATCAGGGCGTGCCGCCCGCCAACGGTGTGAACTACTATACCGAGCTGTACCGCCACGATGTGCCGGCCTCGCTGCATGTGTACCCCGACGGCGGACACGGATGGGGCAGCAGCATCGGGTTCAAATATCATATCGAGATGATTATGGAACTGAAAGCGTGGCTCAACAGTTTCTGATATTCCGCTGCACTACACGATGACCGACACCTCGCATCTCACAGAACGGCAATTGGCGGCATGGATAGGAGAGGGCGAACACCAAAGGCAGGACTTCAAATATAAGATAACCGACTCTGCCAAACTGGCCCGCACTATCTCTGCCTTTGCCAATACCGACGGCGGACGCCTGCTCATTGGCGTGCGCGACGACGGTGTGCTCTGCGGCGTGAGGTCGGAAGAGGAAATCTATATGGTGTACAGGGCGGCCCAGGAGTTCTGCCAGCCGGCACCGCAGGTCGATTTCACCACCGTCGTGGCGGCTGGCCGTACCATCGTGATAGCACAGGTGGACCATCTCATGACTCTCCGCCCCGTCAGGGCGCACGATGAGAAGGGCCGGTTGAGGGCGTATATCCGCATAGACGACGAGAATATCGTTGCTTCGCCCGTGCATCTGCGAATGTGGAGAGACATGGCCTCCGACAAAGACGTGTGGATGCATTACACAGATAAAGAAAAAGGGGTGCTGGCTGCTCTCGAAGTGGAAAAAGGCAGTACGCTGCAGCAGGTGGTGAGAAAATCGGGCGCAGGGAGGTATGCGGTGATAAAAATCCTTTCCAGGCTCATACGCTACCGGTTGGCCCGGTGGTGGTTCGACGGCCATCAGTTCTTGTTCGCACAAGTGTGAGTTTTGTTTTATTATAGTATATAGATTATGAATTGGCAAGCCCGTGACATCATGAACAGACTGGCCGCCTCAAGCTCTCTGCTGCAGGAGGTGACCGAGCAGGAGCTGCATGACCTCAAATCCGTGCTTCTGGGCATGATGCAGGATATACACGATGTGTGCATGGCAAGGGATATACGTTATACGCTTGTTGGTGGCAGCATCCTGGGAGCTATAAGGCACCAGGGGTTCATACCTTGGGATGATGACATCGATATAGCCATGCGCAGAAAAGACTGGGAACGCTTTAAGGATATTTTTCAGACCGACCTGGGACAAAAATATGTGCTCGAGGCACCTGACTATGGTGACAAGGATACAAAGACCTATTTCGGAAAAGTGTATCTCAAGGGAACTACCCTGCTGGAACTGCAAGACTTGAAATCACCCTTCGAAAAAGGTATCTGGGTAGATGTTTTCATATTGGAGAATGCTTCAGACTCTCCGCTCGTAAGAAGGCTTGACGGCATGGTTAGCGACTGTTGGCGAATCATCTCCACCTGCCAGCAGTATTATCTCTACCCCAATGAGCTGATGGATGCCTATATGAGTGCTACCACAGCATCAAAATGGTATTACAGAATCAGAAAGTTTGTGGGCTTCTGCTTCTCTTTCGTCTCGCACAAACGGTTTGTGGCAATGTGGGACCATTTTGTATCGCGACACAAGAAAGACGGTGCCTATGTCACCTTACCTGCGAGCAGAAAGTTCTATAAAGGGGAATTATTGCCGACTGCAGTCTTCGCCGACTATCATCTGGTGAAATTCGAGGACACCGAGTTCCTCTCCATGGCCGACCCGCATGCCTACTGCCTGAATCTCTACGGCCCCACTTATATGCAGGAGCCGCCGCCCGAGAAAAGAGAACGCCACTTCTTTGTGAAGCTTGACTTCGGCGATGCACTGAAAAAATAATCAAAAAAGCGAGGGCACTATGCGTAGTCCCTCGCTTTTTTGATTGTCGTATAAGTGTGATGATTATTTCACATACTTGCGGCCGTTGATGATGTAGATGCCCTTCGGCAGCTGCTGAAGGATGTCCTGCACAGGTTCATTTCCAATGGCTATCTTCCTACCATCGAGTGTGAACACACCATAGGGCGTCACAGCGGTGCCTGCCAGGCTGCTGCCGATACTGGTCTGTCCGTTGTCCTCTTTGTAGTGGGCTATCCGCAGCGGACCCGACTGACTGTCGTGCTTGAACAGACTGGTGAACATGGCATGGAAGGGGGCAAGGTCGGGAGCCTGTTCTGTGTAGACAAAGGCGTTGCCGCCGTCGCCCTCATTGAGGACATAGCAGTTCAGCCCTGCACTGCTCATACCGGTCACCGTGCCTTCGAAATTGTAGTTGTAGGCATCGGAGAAGGCACCGAAGCTTGGTTTCATGGGATAGTTGGTGGCACTGAACTCGATGTCTCTGTTCGTCAGGTCGAAGTCTTCGCCAAAGGTCGCATCGGGCACAGCGATGATGTAAGGACGGTAGATGTTGAACTCCTTGGCATCCTTGAAATAGAGCGTGTTGCCGTCTTCAGCATAGAATTCTCTTATCCAGAAGTCTTTGCCCACCTCGTTGGAGCTGCGGTGCCAGTCGATTTCTTTGCCTGTCTGTGTGTCGGTGACGGTCTGCGGAGCGAAGGGCAGCACCAATGTAGACCAGTTGGATCCATTCTGACCGAAGCCCTGGGCAAAGTTGCGGGTGTAGCTGATTTTCCTGGCAGTGAAATGCAGAGGTACGTAGAAGGGATAGTCCTCATGCACCACTATCTCGCGGGCGGTGAGGTTTCTTACCACATTGCCTGCATTGAGATACTCATAGTAGGGACCGGTCACATAGTAGATGGTGTTGGGGTTGCTGTTCATCACTACACCCGTGGGTTGGTTGTTGTTGCCGATGAAACTCACGGCCACAGCCTCTTCTGGCACCGTGTACTGTATGCGTGTGGGAGCACTGGTGTATTCCTTGCCGTCGGCTGTCCAATAGCGGTAGCCCGGGAAGGTACTGCACTTGAACCAGTGGTTGAACACACCCGAGAAGTCGGCCTTGCTGTTTTTCTTGTAATACGTGGTGAAACGATATTTGTTGCCCTGTTCCAATCCAACAAACTCGTATTCGAAGGTGCGGGTCTCGCCGGCAGGTATGTCTACCAGCGGCTTGGCAGTGTCGAGCTGGATGTTGTAGCGCAGAATGAAGTTGATGTAGTCGTGGTAGTCTACTTTGCCCTTATTGGTCACTTTCACCTTCACACGGAAGGTGTTGCCGTAGATGAGGGTGTCGTTGGTGGCATCGGTGTTCTCTGCCGTCACTTCCATGTCGAGTGTACCATAAGAGATTACAGGGTTCACCTCCATGTCGTAGTTGGCCAGTGTCTGGGCACCTGCCGACCTGGGAAGGGCAAAGGTGAGGTGAGTGGTGCCTTCCTGGGTGGGCTCATAACCGAAATACATGTCGGTGGTGGTGTGGGCGGGGACATGACCGCCGCGCACTTGCACCAGGTCGCCATTGGCATACAGGTTTATCCAACGTCCGTATTTCTCATTGGTGTTGTTGGTCACATTAACCTTCAGAATCTGCGGTGCACCCACATAGATGGGACCATGGTCCTCGCGCTCGATAGAATTGATAGACAGTGCCTTGACGAGAGAGTAATAGCCGGTCTTGTTGGCGGTGACCGTCGCATCGACATAGGCGTTTATATCGTAGCACTCGTCTTCTTCCCATTTCTCCTGACCCGATACCCTGCTCACGGGATAGATGTTGTAATGAGCGGAGGCATACGAGGAGAAATTGGGGTTGTAGGTGAATGATGCGGTCTCGTTGGGCTCCAGTGTCACTGATTCGCCCTGAATGATTTCAACCAACTGACCGTTGGTGTCGTAGATGCTAATGCCTTGGTCGAATGTTGTCTTCTGTGACAAGACGTTCTGAACTTTCACCGTAAAGGTTCTCGGAGCGGTGTAGGTGGCTGTAAGACCCACGTTGCGGAGACGCTTGGTGATGGTAGACTCATCCTGTGCATAGCTTTCTACACCTGCTGGCTTCACGTTGTAAAGCATGTAGAGACCGTTCATGTAGTTCCACACCATCTCATGATGGTACGGACTGAAAGCCGCAAGGCGGAAATAACCGTTCATGTGACCGTTCCATCCCCAGTTCACATGGAAAAGATCGTCTTTTTCGTAGCCGTCAATCACCCATAAGTGGGCGCCTGAGGGGCTCAGCGGGTCTACATTGTGGCGGTGTCCTCCCATCAGTACAGGACGCTCCTGCAGCAGCTCATTGTAGACAATGTCTTCTACCGCATTCATACCCACGTCGGACAGATACGTAAATATCATCTCGGGCGAATAGCCAAAATAGTTGATCATGGCATCCTTGATGTTGCTTATAGGTGCACCGGTGCCCGTGCCGAAGTCGGTCTTCACACTCACGGCAATCCTATAGATGAGGCTCGCAATAGCATCAATCTGCTCATCGGGTGTGTTGTAGTAGTATTTGAAACTGTAGTTTCTCAGCACATTAGGCCAATCGATGGGCTGAGCGGGGATGTCCTCAATCACATAGGGGTCTGAGACATAACCGGGAATAGCCTTGGTCTTTGCAGGATATTGCCAATAGGCCATCAACTGTGACAGGGCTGCCGACACACAGCCAGAGCCTTCATGGGTGCCATTGGAATCGGCGGGGCAGAAATAGTTGTAGGGAGGGGTGGAAAAGAAGAAGAAAGAGTCGATTGGGCAGATGGCATGACGGGCCAGCGACATGCTGTGGCGTGGCGCGGCATGTTCTTCTTCACCCTCGGCAGCTTCAGCGCTTTGACTGTAGCTTTCCAGTCCCTTTATCTGCTCCTCGTACATGTTGAGCATAAAAGCGAGGCCGTCGGGCACGTTGGCAGGGTCAAAGGAGCCCTGGTCGGTGTATCCCAATATGGCGGGACAATTGTCGTCGCCCGACACAATCACGAATCCATTGTCATCGCTCAGGTTGAACACATAGTAGTAGGATCCCTCTTCTGCAGCACCGGCACGGCGGGAGTTTCTGGTGGAAACGGCTTCCAGTGTAGCAGAAGGATGGCGCTGCTTGGCAAATTCATCTGCTATCTGGCGGGCTGTGTTTCTGTCGACTGGGCCGGCAAATGCAAGGCCTACGAGAAGTACAGCCATGATGGTAGTGAAAAATCTTTTCATATTGCGTGGTCTCTTGTTTCTATTCTGATGCTTAGATATTTTGCAAAATTACTATTTATCATTTTCTTTTCCAACTAATTCTTGCGAAAAGCATTGATTATTAATTATTTTTAAATAATTATTTCTACAAATTGAAAAGGCTGACCCTTATTCTTCAATCCATTCATGCTTGTCTTTTCTTGAGTGGGTCCAAGGCTTCACGATAAACTGGTCGGGCCGGCAATAAGCACATAGGGAGCAGGGAAGTTCCATCTTGCGGAGCAGATCACGGGCTGTTTCGACTCCGTAGATGTCCACACCGTTGTCTTCAGGAAGGTGTGTATGGAAATAGCGGTTGAAGAGATGGATGTTGGCTGAGCAGTGGCAAGTGTACAGTTTGCCGTGCGACAGGGTATGGATGCGGTGGTGGGCGTCGCAAATGATGCTGTTGCGGTGGCTGTGGCCGGCTTGCTCACTGAGAACGCCCTTGACGAATCCGGTGACGACGGCATTGTCATGTTGAACCTTGTCCACACCGCTTAGGGCTGCTCTCTTCTGTATCCATTCGTAGTCTATCTCCACGGGATAGGAGGAAACGATGAGCTGCACGTCGTTGTCGTGAAGAGATTGCCAGAAACGCTCGTCCATTTTCTTGAGCAACAAACCGTTGGTGCATAGTTGGAGACGGGCTTTTGGCATGGCTTCGCGGCAGGTTTGCATCACTCCCGCTATGTCGGGATGGAGCAGTGGCTCTCCCCCCAAAATGCAGCAGGTGAGCCGGTATCCCTCAAAAAGGTTGTTCAGCCACGAGAGGTCTCGCTTCAGCTCTCCGGTGTCTACAAACGACTTGTCGGCCAGTGGCGAATAGTGGGAACACATGGCACACTGCAGGTTACAGTGCTCGCAGGCTGTTACTTCAAAGTAAAAATCTTTGGCTGCGAAAAATTTCTTCGCTTTCTTCTTCAGCCAAAAGAAATGAGGGAGCAGAGGCTTTGCCCATGTGTGCCTCTCTCCAAAGGCCATCATGTTGTTGTAAAGAATAATTTGCTTTAAGGTCATAGTTTTGTTATCGCAAATAGGGCTTTCTCAGTCCATGTGTATGGAGGAATAATGTGCAGTCGTACGCCACCTCACTGATTTCACGTTTGCCAATCGCCTTGGCCGGTACACCACCATAGACGGTCCAGGGCTTGCAGTCTTTCGTTACCACAGCACCTGAAGCGATGACGGCACCCTCGCCGATGTGCACGCCCAGATGCACCATGGCGCCAAGACCTATCCAAACGTTGTTGTCTATGCGGATGGGGGCCTGGCGGAGTTTGAAGTCGGGGGTGTTGTAGGCATGGCTGGAGGAACAGATGCGTGCATGGTGGGAAATCGACACGTTGTCGCCGATAATGATGCCACCCTCGGCATTGAGCATACAGTCGTGGTTGATATGGGTGTGCGAGCCTATGCGCAGTAGTTCTGGACTCAGCACATAGGCATCCATGTCGATGATGGTGCGCGAGCCTATTTTTGCTCCGCATAAGCGGTAAACAGCCTTCCTGAAACAGTAGAAAGGTACGTGTGCGGTGATGTAGTTGAGCAGGAAAAACTCCAGTTGCCTGCCTAAGTATCGGGCTGGTTTCATGACATTTTAAAGTAATAGTATACCAGTTTCAGCTTGCGCCGCAGTGTGATATCCGTTTTTCTCAGCACTTGCCACAGACTGGCTTGTCCGCGCTTCCCCTCCCTGAAGAGGCGTCTCGCTTCGGCCTGCAGGGAGGGGTCGCCGCACTGCAGGCACTTCTCGTAGGTGATGGCTGAAAGGTAGTAGAAGAAATGGGCCCTGAGCGCTGTGTAACGGCTGTCGTCTTGCAGATAGTCATTCACCAGCCGGAATTGACGGAATACATCCAGTATCCTTCGGTCCACAGTTTTCATTATCGACCCCGACCGTTGGAAATAATAGTATACCTCGCCCCTTAGGTACACAATGGGGAAGTCTTGTTTGGCAAAGAGTGTGATGAGGGGGATGTCTTCATAGAATCCGTCGCTGAAACGGAACCCCTTGATGATGTCAGCACGGAAAATTCTTGCCTGGGCGGCATAGAGCCCCTCATATAGCAGCAGGTGGCGGGTGAGGCTCCAGCAGGTCAGTAACTCGTCGGGATTGAAGTCGCGGGTCACGCACAGTGTGCTCTTGCTGCCATCTTCATAGATTTTAGTCATGTCTACCATCACCACGCCTGTCTTCTCGCGACTCTTGATGGCGGCATGGATGCGCGATAGCGAATCGGACGCTATCCAGTCGTCGCTGTCGATGCACCACACATAGTGGCCGCAGGAGTGCGCCAGGCCGGTGTTGCGGGCTCCTCCGAGCCCTTTGTTTTCTTGGTGGATTATGGTGAAGCGGTTATCGGTGCCGTATTCGGCGAGAATGGCAGGACTGTTGTCAGTGCTCCCATCGTTCACGCAGATTACTTCATAGTTGTGATAGTCCTGCGCGGCTATGCTGTCGAGACAGCGCCGCAGGTATTGCGCCACGTTGTATACGGGCACTATGAGCGAGAACTTGATGTCTTCTGTCATAGAGATGGTTTGTGCTTGAACAGATGGACTATCCGCTCACCGGTGAAGACCGGTGGGAAGATGACGGCCGCATTGGCGTAGCGGCTCCGTGTGTGCGGCTCTTTGTACATACGGTACACGAACCGCAGGTTATGGCGGTCTATCCACTCCGGATAATAGTCTTTGCCGCCGCATAGTTGGTGGATGAAGCCGCCGCAGGTGAAGCCGATTCCCCCGAATCCTTCCCTTTTGGCACACAGCAGCATCTTTTCCTGCAGCACAATGCCCATGCCCACGATGAGATAGTCGGGTGCCATGCTGGCTATATGCCGCGCTTCGGCCTCAATTTCGGCCTCGGACGAGAAATAGCCGTTGCGCCAATAGGTGATATGGATGCCGGGATATTGGTCGCGGATGATGCTCACAGCCTGTTCCACTTCTTCCTGCTTACTGGCTATGATGGCAATACGCTTGCCCTCTTGGAGGGCATGGCGTAGGAGCGTAGGAGCCAGTGAGGTCATGTCGAAACTGCGGCGGGTCACTTTCTTGCCGTAAAGCAGGCGTATGGCCTTCACTAAGAGCGACCCGTCGGCGAAGATGCCGTCGAACGAATGAAAGAGGGACTTGGCTTTCTGCGCGTTGAGATATGATACGGGGTTGAGGAAAGTATAGATGCTGCCTTTCCTTTCCAGCAACTCTTCCATTGTCAGATTGTCGCTTTGGATGATTTTCTCTACAAGAAGGGGTACCATGTCAATCCAAGCTGTCTAATAGTGCCAGATAGTTTTTTTTGAAGGTATCGAAGGTGTAGTGCTCCTCGTAAATCTTTCTGCTGGCTTCCGACATCTCTCCATATCGCTTGCTATTGGTCTCTGCCAAACGGTTGATAGTGGCTATTAGGTCCTCCCAATCGTTTACTACAAAGGCGTTCTTGCCGTCGACGGCTATCTCTGTGTTGCCACCTACATCGTTGCACACGATGGGTAGACCGCACATGGCGGCTTCGATGAGTGTGATGGGCAGTCCCTCATGCTTGGAGAACAGGAGCATGTAGTCGCTCTGCTGCATTAGCGAGGGTACGTCGCTGACATATCCCAAGGTGGTGAATTGAGAACTGCTGGCGGTGACCTTCTGAAGCTCCTCAAGAAGAGGACCGTCGCCGGCAAAAAGGATACGGATGTTGTTGTTGAGACGTCCTCGCAGACGCTCCACAATTTCGGGCTGCCGCTTCACGTCGTTGATGCGGGCGGGATAGAGAAGGGTGATGGTGTCGCCGGAGGGTGTGCGGTGGCAGGGCGGATGGATGTCGGCCACGCAGTTGTGTATCTTGTGTATGTGGCTGGGCGGAACCTTGAAGTATTGGGTCAGGTTTTCGGTGCAGCGGTCGGAGATGGATACCACCGTCCGGGGCATGATGGAGGCCCGGCGCAGGTTGGAGAAGATGTTGTGGTGGATGTACACAATCCTGATGCGCTGCAGCAGCAGGTGATTGAGCAGCCAGAACACCCAAAGGTATTTTCGCTCGTGGACGATGACGATGGAGCGGTAGAACATGAAGGGATTGCGCACACGCTTGTATTCGGAAGGTTTCACGCCCATGTCCTTGTGTATGCGGTCATAGGGGATTGTGCCCGCTATGTAGGCCTCGTAGGTGTTGCTCACGGCATGATGGATGTCGAGCATCACCTTCTGCACCCCCGTCATCTTGTAGAGGGCTCCGTTGAAGGAATAGATACACCGGTCCCTGACCATGTCAGTAGGCTTTCTCGTCGTGGGTGAACAGTGACAGCACGGTCTTGAAGATAATCTTGATGTCGAGCCAGAAGGTCCAGTGCTCTATGTACCAGATGTCTTTCTTGATGCGTTCCTCCATTTCCTTCACATCCTTTGTCTCACCCCGGCATCCCATGATCTGGGCATAGCCGGTGATGCCGGGACGGCTGAAGTGGCGCACCATATAGTGGTCGATGATGCGGCCGTACTCCTCGGTGTGTTTCAGCATGTGTGGACGGGGACCCACCACGCTCATGTCGCCTTTCAGCACATTGAAGAATTGGGGCAGCTCGTCGATGTTGGTGCGGCGGATGAAGTCGCCGAAAGGAAACTTCCGTGGGTCGTCTTTCGTGGCCTGGCGGCTGTCGGCATCTTTGTTCATGTGCATGGACCTGAACTTGTAACACACGAAGGTCTTGCCGTTCAGACCGGTCCTGTCTTGCTTGAAGATGCCGGGGCCGGGGCTCTCTTTCTTGATCTTCCAGATGATAAGGGGGGCGAGCAGCAGCAGGAACAGACACACCACGAAGCTGAAAATGATGTCGAAGCCACGCTTGGCGGCTTTGCTCAGCGGGCGCGACAGGGGCTCGTAGTAGTTGGTGAACACGATGCTGTCGCCCAGCCGCTCCGGACGCAGATTGAGCTGATAGTTGCCGAAGGTGCGTGGAACATAGTAGAAATGTACCACGTTCTGGTCGCAGAACTTCATGATTTTCACAATCTCGTCGTAGTCGCTGTGCGAGAGACTGCAGAACACCTCATCGAGTGGTGAGATGTTCAGTTCGCGCAGCCGGCGCTTCTTGTGGGTCGTGTCTTTCTCGATGGCTGTGAGCGAGTAGCTTGCCATCATCTGGTTCAGGTCGTCGATATCGCCCAGGAAGGGTATGCCGTCAGGACATTGCGGAATAAGTTCATCGGCATAGTAGCCTCTTACCTTGTACCCTGTCGACGAGTCGGATATGAGCTTGTCGTAGAGTTCCACCACCGAGGGGTCGTTGCCTATGAAGATGATGCTGCGTGTGTTTTTGCCTTCCAGGCGGAAGCGGGCTATCATTATTTTCTCCACCAGGCGCGAGAGAAGTATCATCACGAACAGGGTCGGGCCGAATGCGATGGTGAATTCGAAGAATCCTCCTCCGTCGCAAAGCAGGCGCAAGACAAACATCATAACGGCCAACTGCAGGAAGCAGAGTTTGAAGACGCATGTGAAGAGTTCCTCAAAACTGATGCGCCGTTTGTGTATGATGGTACCCACACACATCTGTGCCAGAATCATCGACAGGTTGGCCATGATGATAACGATTTTGGGCTCACGGTCGAAGAAGGACGGCAGCAGTTCGGGGAATAGCTGGTAGAAAGCCGCCAGAAGCAGGTTGAGGATGGCAAAATCGCCCAGCACGACAGCACCTTTTATCAGCTCATTTCCTGTGGTGTATTTTCTCATTTCGTTTTTGTGGAGAGAGGGTCGGGATAGCCTTGCTGGAGGCAGGCTCCCGAGATGTTAGTATTGCTCGTTGATGACAACCAGTGTGTGGGGGAGCAGGTCGTTCTCCTTGGCATTGTAGAGCACCTCGATGGCACGCTTGTCGGTATTGCCTGGTTTCATCACCATCACGGCCACATCGGCATACTTGCCCAGTGTCATCTCGTCGGGCACGTCTTTCATGGCCACGGTGTCGATGATGACATAATCAAACTTCTCCTTCAGCTGTTTCACCACACTGTCGAGGCGTTTGTCGCAGACAAAGGCCACCAGGTCGTCGGTGCTCAGCGTGATGGGCAGTGTCCACAGGTTGTCCATCCGTTCCGACTGCCAGGTGAGGTCTTCGGCCAGGTGTTTGTCGGAGGGCTCCAGATAGAAGGCAATGTTGCGGCGCTCCTCCTCGCTGGCGGCGTTTCTCACAGCCATGAGCAGGGTCCTGGCGCCTGTCTTGGCATAGTTCTCGGCCAGTGCGGTGGCCACGAGGCTCTTGCCGTCTTCCTGGTTGTAGGAAGTGACAAGCACCGTGTTGCCTTGTGTGCGGTTCAGGATAGAGCGCACGATGGTGCGCATATTGCCGAATTTCTGGTTCTCGGAGAGTTTGCGGTCAGTGCGCATCGATACGATGGGGAAGGCGTTGCCCAGCATGTTGCGCATGGTGTGCGTGTCGGCAATCTTCTTTGAAAGCTGTTCCTTGAAGTACACCCACAGCAGTGAGAGGAAGAGACCGATGAGCAGGGCCACGCCCAGGATCACTTTCTTCTTCGGTGAGGTGGGCCACTGGGCGGCATAGGGCTTGTTGATGATTTTCGCATCCTCGGTGATGGCGTCGAGCGCCATAGCGGTGGCCTCCATCTTCTGGAGCAGGTCAAGATAGATGCTCGACTTGGTGTCTTGCTGGCGGGTGATGCTGGTCATGATGCGCTCGTCGACAGGAGTCTTCGAGATACGCTGGTTGTACTGACCGGCCTTGCCGCTGAGCTTGTTTCTGGCTATGGCGGCCTGATCGTAGGCGTTCTTGAGGGCTATCTCCACGCCCTTGAAACCGGCTTCCATCTGGTTCTTCAGGTTCTTCAGCACAGGGTTGTTCTCCGATGAACTTGTGGCCAGGCGCTGGTATTCGGCCACCAGCTGGTTGTAGCTGTTGATGGTACCGGCCAGGTTGGGGTCGGTGAGCCCGGTGGCACCGGGAATGGGGCTGCCGATGTTCTCAGGCTTGTGGATGTAGTCGCTGAGCGAGTTGATGCGCTGCATCTGCGTTTCGGCATCGAGGGCCTCCTTGCCGTAGCGAGCCTCTTCTTCCAAGCTTGTCTTCGTGTCGTCGTACATATTGGTCACGCCGGCTCCGCGCTTGTAGTCCTGCAGACGGGTGTCGGTGGCGTTGAGCTCCTTGCTGATGATGTCGAGACGGTCTTTCAGGAAGTCGGACGTGCGCATGGCTATCCTGTTCTTGTCGGCGTTCGACTCGATGTTGTAGCATCTCACGAGTTCAGACAGGAATTCCAGACCCAAGGCTCTGTTGCGGCTGTTGAATTCCAGATTCACTATCGAGGTACTGCGTGAGGTATTCATGGCCGTGAGTTGGGTCACGCATTCGCGGGCTTTGTCGGAGGGATTCACAATTGATATGTGGAGCTTTTCTCCGAAGCGGCGGAAGGCATCCATATTGCCCAGGAATTCCAGGTCGCCCATGGGGGTGTTGATGATTTGCGGAAACTTGTTGATGGCGGTTTCCTTCTCCCAGGGCTCGCCTTGGTAGTTGGCCTTGATGCTCACGCCGATGTTGTTGGTGGAGTTCACCTCCAGGTCCATGGTGATGGGGGTGGTGAGTTCCTCCAGGCTGGTCTCGTTGATGTCCACCGTCACGGGAATGTCTTCGTAGAGCAGTTTGTTGCGGAAGCTGCCGCCGGTGGTGTAGACGGTGTATAGCTTCATTCTCATCACCACTTTCTCCACCAGTGAGGGCGACTTGAGTTTCTCTATCTCGTTCTCGGTGTTGATCCAGTCGTTGGCGGTGGAGAAGATGTTGTCTTGCGAGAGACCGCTGTTCTTGGCGCCGCCTCGTTGCGAGTCGTTGATGGTGATGGTGGCCTTCGCCTTGTAGGTGGAGGGCGTCACCAGGGCATAGATGGCCGCTATCAGAAGGCAGGTGCCGCAGATGATGGCGATGGGCAGCTTGTACGACCAGTACTTGAGCAGCCATCCTCTCAGGTCAAGGCGCGAGGGCTTCTCGTCCAGATAGTCAGTTTCGATATCTTTCATGATGAATGGGGTGTTATTTGGTGATGTTCACTACAAGTGCTGCAGCTGAGAGCAGAATGGAGGTCACGGAGAGCCAGATGGTGGTGGCTGAGCTGATGTTGGAGCTCTTGGCGCGTGCCTTGTTGGGCTCTACGTAGACGATGTCGTTCTGCTGGAGATAATAGTAGGGCGATGCCACGATGTCGTCGCGGGTCAGGTCGAGTTCCACGGTGGTGCGCTTGCCGTCGTTGCCCTCGCGTATGAGTTTCACATTGTCGCGGCGGCCGTAGATGGTCATGTCGCCGGCGGCAGAGAGGGCCTCGAAGATATTCACCTTGCCCGTTTCAGAGGTATACTGATTGGGGCGTGCCACCTCGCCCAGCACGGAGTATTTGTAGTTGAGCCAACTCATGGTGACGGTGGGCACCTCGTTCTTGATGTAGTCGGCCAGACGGTTGGTGATGAGTTGCTCCACCTCGGTCTTGGTCATGTTGAGCACTTTCAGCTTGCCGATAACAGGGAATTTGATGTAGCCGTCGTTGTCCACCTGATAGGGAAGCAGGGTGGGCTGTGTCACGGTGTAGCTGGAACCGATGCGGTTGGTGGTGGGGTTCGAGACCGTGAGGTTGAAGGGTGAGGCAATCTCAGGCTGCGAGCAGGTCACGCTGATGGTGAGCAGGTCTTTCACCTTGATGCGCGCATCAAAGTTCTCGGTGATGTTGGCGCTGCTGCCAGTGTTCTTTTCCATGTAGGCGATGTTCTCAGTGCTGCAGGAGCACACGGCTGCCATACAGATGAGCAGCACGGGTAAAATCTTGACTTTCATTTTCTTATGGTTTTGTTTATTATTGATATTCTTTCTGTTCGTTATTGACTCCTTTTCTTCCGGTCATCTTCTTGAGGTAGTAGGAGGCCAGTTGGCCGGCCGTAGCCAGGTACATGCTGCAGGTGGGGTGTGGATGCAGTGTGCGGGTATAGCTGAAGAAGGCACCGGCCTTGCGGTGGCGCAGACAGAGAAAGGCCAGCTCCTTGAGCTGCTCTTCCATCTCCCGCTTGAGCAGGGGGTCCTTTTCACGGGCATAGAGCTCGTCGAACACCTTGAGGTCGGTCTGTATCTGCTTTTCGCGGTCCATGCCGCGGTACACCCCTCCGGCATGCTCTCGGTAGGTGCCCATGACGTCTTCCAGATAATAGCCCTTGCCGTGCTTGAGCAGGTAGTAGAACTGGTGAACGTCGCGGTAGTAGCCGAACTCCTTCCATTGCCCCGGGTCGAGCAGGCCGCGCCTGAACACCACGCTGAGTGTGTGGAAGAACCATCCCAACTCGCGTTTCCGCGCATAGTCGAACTCCATGCCCGGAGTCCCTGCGCACAGGGGTTTGGGTTGGGTCAGTTTCTGGGTCTCTTCTTCAAGTATGGCGCATGCGTGGCAGCACATTGAGTAGTGAGGGTTCTTTTCCAGAATGTCGACCTGCCGCTGCAGCTTGTCGGGGTCGGTCCAGAAGTCGTCGCCCTCGCAGGTGGCTATATATTTTCCCCGTGCCCTCCGGTAGTTGAACTCCATGTCTATCTTCACCCCTTTGGAGTGTTGGTTCTCCGTCTGCAGGATGGGGTGGATACGGTCAGGGTATTGTGCGGCATATTCTTTTATGATATCTTGTGTGCCGTCGGTCGAGGCATCGTCGTGCACCAGAATTTCTATCGGGAAGGTGGTGCGCTGCATCACAATGCCGTCGAGGCACTGGCGTATGAATTTGGCTTGGTTGTAGGTAATCAGGCTTACGCTGAGTAGAGGTTGGTCCATTGTTTTGTGTTTAGTGGTTGTCTTGGGCCTTGCTCGCAAACTGCTCCCGTGCCTTCCGCTCCACGAAAGCCAGTTCTTCCGACTTGAGCAAACGTCCTGCGAGGTAGTAGACAGCCACTCCCACGGCGATGCCCACGAGGAGCTGCAGCAGATAGTTGTGTATGAGCAGTTTCACGCCTTCTATCGAGGCCCACATCAAGAGGGTATAGAGGGTGGTGGGGAGTACGAGCACCGTTTGGCGCAGGAATCCTATGTTGATGAGCTTGCCCGTGTAGTAGGCATTGATTATCCAGGAGATATAGGAGGCCACGGCCAGGCCGATGCACATCTCCTTCACCCCCATCGTCACGGTGATGAGCAGCACGGTCACATCGACGGCTTTCTTGATAATCTCCACCCGCAGGAAGAGGTCGCTGCGGCCCTTCACCTGCAGCAGGTTCATGTTGAGGGCGTGTATCGGATAGAGTATCAGTCCCATGCACAGAATCTGGAGGTAGATGATGCAGGGCTCCCATTTTTCGGTCAGCATCTCTATGATGAGCGGACGTGCCAGTATGGCGAAACCGGCCATCAGGGGGAAGAAGATGTAGGCCGAGAGCTTGAAGAGCATGCTGAACTGGCGGTGCAGGGTGGCGTCGTCGTGCTTCACCTCCACAAGCATGGGAAAGGTGACGCGTTCTATCACTCCCGAGAAGGTGGTGGAGGGCAGCTTCACATAGTGGTTGGCACGACTGTAGAAACCCAGCTCGGCAGCCGGAAACCGCTTGCCGATGATGAGCGGGTAGATGTTTTTCCACGTCACGTCGAGCAGCTGTGAGGCCAGCAGTTTCGACCCATAGCTGAACATCTCTCTGAAAGAGGCGTGCGAGAAACGAAGCTTCGGGCGCCACTTGCCGAACACCCAGTACAGCAGGCAGTTGGCCGTTGCGCCCGCCACTCCCGACCAGGCGATGGACCATACACCGCAGCCGCTGTAGGCCATGCCGATGCCCACGACTCCCTGTATCAGCGCTGCCGTCAGGGCGATGACGGCCTGTGTGCGGAAGTCGAGGGCTATGGTAAACTTGGCCCGCTGCACGAGTAAGATGGAGTTGATGACCAGTTGCAGGGCCACCACCTTGGTGAGCGGACTCAGTATGGGTTTTTCGTAGAACTGTGCTATGAGCGGCGAGCAGAAGCAGAGCAGCAAGAAGAGGAGCAGTCCTGCACCCACGTTGAAGTAAAACGCCGTGCAGAAGTCGTCGTCGGTGCGGTCGGTCTTCTGCATCACCGCTTTGATGAAACCGGCATCCATGATGACGGTGGAGATGGATATGAACACCATCAGTATGCCTATCAGACCATAGTCGTCGGGGGTGAGTAGGCGTGCCATCACGATACCCACTATAAACTGGATGCCCTGGGTTGCGATGTTCTCCAGGAAGTTCCAGCTGAACCCCGACACTCTCTTGTCTTTCATCGGCTGTGTCCGCTCATTCGGTGTATCGGATGTGGCGGGCCGGATTGCCGGCCACCACCTAGTTGGGCTCCACGTCTTTCACCACCACCGAGCCGGCGCCTATACGGGCGTTGTCGCCTATGTGTATACCGCCGAGGATGATGCATCCCGGCCCTATCGACACATTGTCGCCAATCACGGGGCGGGGGCCGGTGCCGTCGAAGTCCTTGCCGCCTATCGTGGTGTTGTGCCTTATTTTCACATTGGCGCCCAGCACCACACGCGGACCTATAAAGGTGCCGAACCCTCCGTGGTATATCTGCAGGCCCGGTCCTACGGAAGTGACATCCTTGAGCTGCAGACGGTACACCCACTCGGAGAGAAACTTGTAGCACAGGCGGACGGGAAATCCCACCACCCTGCGTGTGCGGCTTTGGGTGAAGTAGTGGCTCATTCTGAACGCCACCACAAGCACCATGGAGCGCATGTTGCCCCTGTTTGCCTCAATGTCGGCCTTGATACTTGCCATAGATGCTGAGTAGTTGTTGTCTGATCTGTCCCTCCTTGTACTCGTTCTCATAGTAGGCCTTCTGGGCGGCTCTCATCGGTGCCTGGTCCTGCCGCAGCAACTTCTCAAGAGCGGTGCTCAAGGAACCGGCGTCGCCGTTGGCGAAGGTATCGGCAATGGGAGCCTGGCGCACCTGCCCGGCGAAGAAAGGCACATCGGAGACGAGTGAGGGCGTCTGGAAGTAGCATGAGAGTGAGAGTACGCCCGACTGCGTGGCCGATGTATAGGGATACACGGCGCAGGCGGCATTTCGGTACAGGCTGGCTATCTCACGGTCGTCGATGTAGCGGTTTATGAGCACCACGCGGTCGGCATAGCGCCTGTCGATGTCGAAATACACATCGCCTGATCCGGCTATCACCAGCTTGTAGTTGTCCAGCAGGTAGGGGTTTTGTATATAGGCCTCGTAGAGCAGCTCGATGCCCTTGTATTTCTCTATTCTGCCGAAGAAGAGAATGTAGGGACCGGCGTCCTTGGCCTCGGCCACCTCCATCTGGCCGTCGGCCACCTCCTGGGTGACAAGGCTGGGGAAGGAGTGGTAGTAGATTTCCTTTGAGGGGTAGAGCTTCTTGAGCGTGTCATACTGCTCATGGCTGTTGGTCACCAGAATGGGGGCCTGGCTGTAGAGACGTCCCAGCTTGCTGTAGATGATGTGCTGGCGCAGCATCTTGTGCCAGGCTTTCTTGGCCTCGTGGGGCTGCAGGTCGTGCACGGTCTGCAGCAGACTGGCCGTGCTGGCTGCCTCGCCTATCATCTTGTAGTGGGAGGCACCGCTGGCCAGCACATGCACCACGTCGATTTCTTTCTCGCGGCAGAACTGGCGGAAGGCCCGCTTGATGCGGCGGGGCGTGTCGATGAGCAGCAGCAGCTTGTTGAGCTTGTTGCTGTCGAATTGCACTATCTTTATGTTGTCAGGCTTTGCCGGCCGCAGGTTCTTCTGGTAGTAGTGCTGCTGGTCGTCGATAAAGAAGCCGTACACGTTATCGTGGGAGAACTCGTTGAAGATCTTGCAGACATAGGGCCCCATGCCGGCATACGAGAAGGTGGCCATCAGGAGTATGTTCATGCGGTGACAGCGGTTTTTTTCCTGTCGCTGTTCACAACGGCCTTAAGAGCCATTCCTATCAGCGGCAATGAGTATTTCCAGTTGATTGACATGCCGGATGCAAGTGCCACGAACACCATCAGTGCCAGGACAGAAAGCCCCCAGGTGGCATAGATGGGATTTTGGCGCAGCCGGCTCAGGAAGAAGAGGGCAAGGCACAGCACGAAGAGCGAGATGAGCACTATCTGCACAGTGCCGACTTCGATGAGCAGCATGAAGAGGTAGCTCTCGGCACCGGCCAGACCTTCGTCGCCGATAAGTTTCTTGTCGGGCACGAGCACCTCGGCATAGTAGTCGTAGCCGTTGCCCCAGGTGGGGCTCTTCCTGTGGAATATCAGCGCTATGTCGAGCTGGTTCTTGCGAAGCTCGAGGTTGCTGCCTTTTGTCTGCACCTCACCCGTACGAAAAGCGTCCATCAACGGCTCCACCCGTTGGCGTAGGAAAGGTGTGAGCAGCACTGCCGCTACCAGCATCACGGTGGCCGCAAGGGCCTTGATGCGCTGCATGCCGGTGAAGGTGACCATGCAGATGAAGGCGGCGGACAGCAGGAGTGCCAGCATCGATGAGCGGCTGCCCGAGCTGGCGGTGCCCATGAGCAGGAGAGCAAGGGCGGAAAGAGGGAGCGGCCGGTGCAGGATGTTCCGGCGGTAGAGCAGGAGCAGGGTGAGGAAGGCTGCCGCACAGAAAAATCCGAAACCGTGTGAGTTGAAGAGGACGGAGCAGGCGCGTGTTCGGTCTGCGCTCCGCAGGGGGGTGAAGTCGGAAATCACGTTGAACGTGCGCTCCACCAGCTGGGTGTAGGGGTCTACGCCCACCACGCAGGTTAGGATGCCGTAGCCGGCCACGATGATGGAGGCCCATACTAAGTATTTTCTCAGGCGGTAGAGGGTGAGGTTGTCATAGAGGGAGAAATAACCCACCGCCAGCAGCATGAACGAGTCGAAGAAGTGGGTGTGGGCCTTCACCATAGCGCTGGCCAAAGGCAGGCGGTAGTCCATCACGGCGGTGCCCAGATGGCCCAGATACACCAGTAAGAGTGCGGTCCACACATACCACGGACACCTGCGCAGGGCCTCGGCGGCCTGCTTCGGTCTGAGGGCCACCGAGATGAAGAAGGCTAGGGCCAGCACCTCGTTGGCTGTGATGTTCGGACTTCTCTGCGCGGAGATAGAGTAGGGCAGCAGCAGTATGGCGGTCAGGTAAATGATGAACCGCTTCATGCCGTTGTATCGTATGATGGCTGCCGAGAAAAGCAGCACCATCAGGAGAAATAGTATTTTCATCTCATCATTCCTTTGCCACCTCTCCCGCACAACAGTGTGTAGACGATGTGCGACAGGGCGGGTGAGTTTGTTTTGTATAGCAGGGCGGCCAGCAACTGGGTTTTTCCAGTGCAGTGGCGCAGGTCGAACAGCCGCTGGTTGCGGCGGCGGGCATAGACCTCGCTCAGCAGACTGCGGCGCTCACGGCCCCGCAGTGGCTGGTGGTAGATGCTGTCGGCCATATAGAGGGTGAAATAGGTGAACGAGCGGCTGCGCATCGCTTCAGTCACTTGGAGCGGCCAGCCGAAAGTGGCTCCCGCCTGCGACATGGTGTCGAGCATCTCCTCGTTCCATTTCCATATAATACGCGGCGGGTAAATCTTTCTTGACAGTCCGCCTGCTTGGTTGTTGTAGTGGTAGTAAGTGTCCGCAGTTACCTGGACCGTAGCGCAGTGGCTCAAGTAGCGGTATACGAAGAGCTTGTCCTCGCCGTAGCTGTAAGCTGGGTCGAAACGGAGACCATGGCGGTCGATGAGGTCCTTGCGGTACAGCTTGGCCCAAGGGGTGTTCAGGTAGTAGCCGGCCTCCAGCGCCTCTATCACGGAGGCAGCCTGGCTGAGCGGGACGCTCTCGCAGAGAGCCGGCTCGTGGATGTCGGTGCGGCCGCTGCGGTGCTCTGTGTGGCCGCTCACCACAAAGTCGGTGCCGGCCTCCTGTGGAAGGAGCGAAGACAGGTATTGTGGCTCAGCCCAGTCGTCCACGTCCACAAAGGCTATCCACTCGCCGTTGGCCCGTTCCAATCCTATGTTGCGAGCACTGCTCACACCACCGTTTTCCTGGCGTAGGCTCACGATACGGTCGTCTTTCTCCACATAGGTCCGCATGAGAGCCGGTGTGCCGTCGGTGCTGCCGTCGTCGACCACCACGATTTCCATGTCGCGCAGTGTCTGTTGAAGCAGCGAGTCGAGACAGCGCTGCAGGTAGGGCGCTGCCTGGTAAGCAGGGATGATAACCGATACAGTGGGACGCATGGTCGGTCAGCTTTCTTCTTCTCTTTCTACGATAAACTGTGAGGGTACGAAGGCTACGGCCACCGACACGATGTCTTCCAGCTCCACCACCACTTTCTTGTTCTTGTTGATGCGGAGTATCTTGCCCTCCACCCCCGTAAAGAGCCCGTCGACGATTCTCACCTTCTTGCCCACTTTGTTCAGGTAGTCGCCCTTCTTCAGATAGAGCACACGCTCGTCCTGAACGGCGGCCACCCGCATGAAGTTCTGCATTTGGTCGTCGGGCACCACCAGTATCTCTTTACGGCCGTTCTCGCTCCTGAGTGTGCGCGTCATGTAGCGCAGGGGCTCTATCCTGGCGTATTCGTGCTTGAGACGTGTTATCACTTCCTTGCTCGAGTGGACGAATATCAGGTTGCGAACGGCCGGCAGCAGTTTGCGGGTGCGGGTCTCATTGTGCTCCACAGTCTGATACTGGAGAGGCAGAAAATTCTCCACGCCCAGCTCGTCGAGATACGACTTGATGCTCATTTCCCGGCCGTAGGTCACCCGCATGGGATACCACGAAAGAGGGTTGGAAGTGGGGTTTGTGGGGTTGGCCATGGTGCACAGATGGGGGTCACCGCAAGAGTTTTGCAGTGGCTATACGATACTTGTTTTTGAAAGTTATGCTCATGCTTTTGCGCTGATGTCCAGCAACATACGCGGAACATAGCCTCCCTCTTGTGAGAGGGTGGCCCATCAAATATGCAAAGTTAGGTATTTTCTTGCTAAATACCGATTTTTTTTTGAAAAAATCTTATTCTTCTTCCTATTTCCTGCCTGCGGTGACCCGCAGCAGCTTTGGGGTGTAGCGCTGCATCAGGTAGAACAGCGCCAGCAGCATGCAGGTGATGAGTGTGATGCAGAGCAGATAGACCATGACGACGGTGAGGGTGCCGCTGGGTTGGAGCAGGCCGAATATTTTCCGGATGACGGGGCCTATCATGAGATAGTGGGTGATGTAGATGAAGAAGCTTGCCGAGGAGAGGAAGGGGCTCACCTTGACCACGTGGTGGGTGAGCAGCAGGGCCGAGAGGTTGTAGGCGGCAATGAGTCCGGCCAGGATGTAGAGGTCTTTCACCTGGTTGAACCAGCCGGTGTCGGCCGTGGCGCAGTAGCATGCGGCGACGCCCAGCAGCGGATAGGCGATGAACGAGGCATTGCGCAGCCGTCCGAACTCGCGTATCATGTCTTTCTTGAAAATGCTCATGTAGCCGCCCCAGGAGAAGAAGAAGAAGGCAGTGAGCATCTGGGCGTGGTGCTGGCTGGACAGTTGCCACCTGAAGAGCCATGCTATGCCGAGTGCCCACACCCAGTAGTGCCGTGCGTGGCGTATAATCCAGTAGAGTGCCGGGGTGAGCAGCACCACTATCATCAGGTCTCTCACGAACCAGAGGGGCAGGTCGATGGGGTAGATGCCCAGTTCGGCTTGCCGGCCCGACAGCGAACCGTCGTACATCCAGTAGCAGGAGAGCAGGTTGCTTAGGGTTGGGTAGAACTCTCCGTCGCCTTTCACCAGCGCCTTTGCGGCTATCAGGAGTATGCCCACCGTGTTCCAGATGAGATAGGGAATGAGCAGCGACTTCACCCTGTTGTGCAGTTTCCGGGTGTATTGCTGCCGGTTCATCTCCATCTTGTAAAAGAACACATAGCCTGCGATGAAGAAGTAGATGGGCACGCTCTGGTTGTGCAGGAAAATCTCCACAAAGCGGCTGAAGGCTTCGGCACCTGCGGTATAGGTGTTGCCGGATAGCTGCGTGATGGACGATACGTGCACGGTGAGCACGACGACGGCCAGCGGGAAGCGCATCAGGTCCAGGCTTTGGGAGTGCAGGCCCCGCTTCTCGTGCTGCTGTGGCTGTGTGGGTGGTATGTGGTTGTGGTTTTTGCTCATAATGATGCTTTCGGCGCGGGCAGGGCCGATGCGCCGTTGTGTTGACGGTGAGGGGTCAGTCGCCGAAGTCGAAGGTCAGCTGGCGGAGGTCGCCCAGCAGGTTGTACGACTTGCGGTGCAGGGGAGTGACGCCCCATTGGCGGATGGCCTCGCGGTGCTGGCGGGTGGGGTAGCCCTTGTTCTCCTGCCATCCATATTGCGGATACTGTTGCGCCAGCTCGTTCATGTAGTCGTCGCGGTAGGTCTTGGCCAGGATGCTGGCGGCCGCTATCGACAGGTATTTGGCATCGCCCTTCACGATGGTGGTGTAGGGCAGGTCCTGATAGGGCTTGAAGCGGTTGCCGTCGATGATGACGGCCTCGGGACGCACGCTGAGCTGGTCGAGCGCACGGTGCATGGCCAGGATGCTGGCGTTGAGTATGTTTATCTTGTCTATCTCCTCCGGGGTGACCACTCCCACGGCCCAGGCCAGGGCGTCGTGCTGTATCTGTGAGCGGAGCAGGTAGCGTTTCTTCTCGGTCAGTTTTTTTGAGTCGTTGAGCTCGTCGTTGGTATAGTCGGGGGGCAATATCACCGCGGCGGCGTAGACACTGCCTGCCAGACAGCCGCGTCCGGCCTCGTCGCAGCCGGCCTCGGTCAGGTGGTCGTAGTAATGGCTCTTGAGCATGGGTCAGAACATTTTGCTTATCCGCTTGATGCCCTCCACCAGCCTGTCTATCTCCTCGCGGGTGTTGTAGAGGGCGAACGAGGCTCTCACGGTGCCTGCCACGCCCAGACGGTCCATCAGCGGCTGCGCGCAGTGGTGGCCGGTGCGCACGGCTATGCCCAAGCGGTCGAGCAGGGTGCCCATGTCAAGATGGTGTATGTCGCCAACGAGGAAACTCACCACGGCGTCCTTGCCCGGGGCGGTGCCCAGCAGGCGCATGCCGTCGATGGTCTGCATTTGGCTCATGCAGTAGGCGGTGAGGTCGGCCTCGTGGGCGCTGATATTGTCCATGCCCAGGCGGTTCAGATAGCCGATGGCGGTGGCCAGTCCGTGGGTGGCCACATAGTCGGGAGTGCCGGCCTCGAACTTGAAGGGCAGTCGCTCGAAGACGGTCTTCTCGAAGCTCACGCTCTCTATCATCTCGCCGCCGCCCTGATAGGGAGGCAGGCGGTCGAGCCAGTCTTCCTTGCCGTAGAGCACGCCCACACCGGTGGGTCCATACATCTTGTGGCCGCTGAAGGCGAAGAAGTCGCAGTCGATGTCTCTCACGTCGACTTTGAAGTGGGGGGTGCTCTGTGCGCCGTCGATGAGCACCGGCACGCCGTGCTCATGGGCTATGCGGGTGATTTCCTTCACGGGGTTCACCGTGCCGAGCACATTGCTCACATGGGCCACGCTCACCATGCGCGTGTGCTCATTGAAGAGGGTGCTGTAGGCTTCCATGTCGAGCTCGCCGTTGTCGTGCATGGGTATCACCCTGATGGCGATGCCCTTCTTGGCGGCCTGCAGCTGCCAGGGCACGATGTTGGAGTGGTGCTCCATGACGCTCACTATCACCTCGTCGCCCTCGCGCATCATGGCGTCGCAGAAGGAGCTCACCACCAGGTTGATGCTCTCGGTGGTGCCGCGTGTGAAGACAATCTCCTCTGTCTTGGCGGCATTGATAAACTGCCGTACGGTTTCGCGGGCAGCCTCGTGCAGGTCGGTGGCCTGTTGCGACAGGTAGTGCACACCGCGGTGCACGTTGGCGTTCACGTTGAGATATTCCTCGCGCATGGCGTCGAGCACACAGAGGGGCTTCTGTGTGGTGGCGGCATTGTCGAGATAGACCAGCGGGCGGTTGTAGATGGTGCGTGAGAGGATGGGAAAGTCGCTCCTCGTGGCTTCGATGTCGTACATGGGCGGAGTCTTTTGGGTCGTTATCGGCACAGCTGGCAGCCCTCGCACTTGCTGAGCTCGCCGCGGAACCGTTTGTCGATAAGATAGTGCAGGCGGTCGCGCAGTTGGCTCAGGTGCATGCGTTCAATGACCTCGTTCACGAAGGCCACCTCGAGCAGCAGGCGGGCCTCCTCGAGGCTGATGCCACGCTGCCGCATATAGAAGAGGGCGGCGTCGTTCATCTGTCCCACGGTGCTGCCGTGCGAGCATTTCACGTCGTCGGCGTAGATCTCGAGCATGGGCTGGGTGTACATGTGGGCCGAGGGGGCCACACAAAGATTCTGGTTGGTCTCTTCCGAAGAAGTCTGCTGGGCACCCGGCCTTACGAGCACCTTGCCGGCAAAGGCTCCTACGGCCTGCTCGTCGAGCACATACTTGTAGAGTTCTTTGCTGGTGCAGTGGGCCGCCTGGTGGTCGATGAGGGTGTTGTGGTCGGCACGCTGCTGCTTGTCGGCCACCACGCAGCCGCACACCTCGCACGAGGCACCCTCGCCCTGCAGCAGCAGGTCGGTGCGGGTGCGCGTCACCCCGTTGTGCAGGGTCACGGTGAAGTGGTTCACGTGGCTGTCGGCCTCCTGGGCTATATAGCTGTTGCCCACCAGGGTGTTGCGGGCGTGTGTCTCCTCGAGCTGATAGAGGTTGAGGCTTGCGCCCTTGCCTACATAAGCCTCCACCACCTGGGTGGTGAGAAACTGCCGGTCGTCGGCGGTGTGGTCGCAGAAGAGCAGGCCCACCTCGGCACAGTCTTCCACCACGATGAGCACACGGCGGTTGGCCATGAGGTCTACGTCGGAGCGGAGGATGTTGATTACCTGTATGGTGCGCTCCACCTTCACGCCGGCGGGCACGTACACCAGCAGTCCATCCTGGGCCAACATGGTGTTCAGGGCGGTAATGCCGTCGTCGGCGGTGTGGGCCAGCCGGGCGTAGTATTTACTGATGAGTTCAGGCCGCTGCAGGGCCTCCTTGCGGAGCGAGCCCACCACCACTCCCTCGGGCAGCGCGCTCTTGGGCAGCAGCCTGTCGTAGAAGCTGTCGTTGACCATGAAATAGAGCGAGGTGCTCAGGTTGGGCACATCGCATCTGAAGGCGTCGTAGGGATTCACGGGTATGTCAAGGCGGTTCAGGTTCAGACCGTAGTCTTCCTTGGCGAAGAGGGTGCCCATGTCGGTATACTTGTAGCGCTCCACCTTGCGGGTGGGGAATCCGTGCTGCCTGAAATGGTCGAAGGCTTCGGTGCGGGCTTCGTTGAGCACAGGGGCGGCGTGCGCGTCGATTATGCCGCGGCACTCCTCGAAGAGCTGTATGTATTGCTGTTCGCTATTCATGGATCTCTGCCTTTATCCAGTCGTAGCCCCGTTGTTGTATCTCCTTGGCCAGTTCGGGGCCTGCGGTTTTCACGATGCGGCCCTGGTAGAGCACGTGCACCACATCGGGGCGTATCATTTCGAGCAGGCGGTCGTAGTGGGTGATGACGATGCACGACGACTGCGGGGTGCGCAGCTTGTTCACCCCTTCGGCCACGATGCGCATGGCGTCGACGTCGAGGCCCGAGTCGGTCTCGTCGAGGATGGAGAGGGTGGGCTCGAGCATGGCCATCTGGAAAATCTCGTTGCGCTTCTTCTCGCCGCCGCTGAACCCCTCGTTCACCGAGCGGTTGGAGAGTTTGGCGTCGAGTTCCACAATCTTGCGCTTCTCGCGCATCATTTTCAGAAATTCTGCGGCGTTGAGCGGTTCCTTGCCCTCATACTTCCGCTTCTCGTTGATGGCGGCTTTCATGAAGTTGGTCATCGACACGCCCGGTATCTCCACTGGATACTGGAAGGAGAGGAACAGGCCCTCGTGGGCACGGTCCTCGGGTTTCATGGCGAGCAGGTCCTTGCCGTTGTAGGTGGCCTGTCCGGCTGTCACCTCATAGAGCGGGTTGCCCACGAGCACGGCGCTCAGTGTGCTCTTGCCCGAGCCGTTGGGTCCCATGATGGCATGTGTCTCGCCGTCGCGTATGGTGAGGTTGATGCCTTTCAGTATTTCTTTGCCTGCTATCGATGCGTGCAGGTCTTTTACTTCCAACATAACAGTCTTTTCTCTTGGTTTTTTGTTTGTGTGTTATCCCACTGTGCCCTCGAGCGATACGCTCAGCAGCTTCTGTGCCTCGACGGCAAACTCCATGGGGAGCTTGTTGAGCACCTCCTTGGCATAGCCGTTCACTATCAGACCCACGGCCTGCTCGGTGGGTATGCCGCGCTGGTTGCAGTAGAAGAGCTGGTCTTCGCTGATTTTCGATGTGGTGGCCTCATGCTCCACAATGGCGCTGGGGTTCTGCACGTCCATGTAGGGGAAGGTGTGGGCACCGCACTCGCTGCCCAGCAGGAGCGAGTCGCACGATGAGTAGTTGCGGGCATTGTCGGCATGGGGGGCCACTCTCACCAGTCCGCGGTAGGAGTTCTGGCTGTGTCCGGCCGAGATGCCCTTCGATATGATGGTCGACTTGGTGTCTCTTCCCAGGTGTATCATCTTGGTGCCGGTGTCGGCCTCCTGGTAGTTGTTGGTCACGGCCACACTGTAGAATTCGGCCTGTGAGCGGTCGCCGCGGAGCACACACGAGGGGTATTTCCAGGTGATGGC
Source organism: uncultured Prevotellaceae bacterium (assembly GCA_902777645.1). GTDB lineage: Bacteria > Bacteroidota > Bacteroidia > Bacteroidales > Bacteroidaceae > Prevotella. The sequence continues at coordinate 73,926 of CACYUZ010000007.1, forward strand.
GGAGCCTGTCTCCACCTGTGTCCAGGAGAGTTTTGAGTCGGCGCCCCGCAGTTCGCCGCGCTTGGTCACCAGGTTGAGCACGCCGCCCTTGCCGTTCTCGTCGCCGGGATACCAGTTTTGCACGGTAGAGTATTTCACCTCTGCCCGGTCTTTCACGATAATCTCCACGATGGCGGCATGCAGTTGGTTCTCGTCGCGCATGGGGGCGGTGCATCCCTCGAGATACGACACGTAGGCGTCGTCGTCGGCCACGATGAGTGTGCGCTCAAACTGCCCTGTGTTGCGGGCGTTGATGCGGAAGTAGCTGCTCAGTTCCATGGGGCAGCGCACGCCTTTGGGTATGTAGACAAACGAGCCGTCGCTGAACACGGCGCTGTTGAGGGCTGCGAAGAAGTTGTCGCGGTAGGGCACCACGGTGCCCAGATACTGGCGCACCAGGTCACCGTGTTCCTTCACGGCCTCGCCGATGGAGCAGAAGATGATGCCCTTCTCGGCCAGCTTCTCCTTGAAGGTGGTTTTCACCGACACGGAGTCCATGATGGCGTCGACGGCCGTGCCGCTCAGGGCAAGCCGCTCCTCCAGGGGTATGCCCAGTTTGTCGAAAGTCTTCTCCATCTCGGGGTCTATCTCCCTGTTCTTGGGCTTTCTGGCTGTGGGGTCGGCGTAGTAGGAGATGGCCTGATAGTCGATGTCGGGCAGATGCAAATGTCCCCAATCAGGAGTCTGCATCTCCTTCCAGTGGGCGAAGGCCTTCAGTCTGAAGTCGAGCAGCCACTGTGGCTCTCCCTTTTTCCGGGAGATGAGATGTATTACCTCCTCATTGAGGCCTTTGTCTATAATCTCGGTGTGTACGTCGGTGGTGAAGCCGAACTCATACTTTTGTTCGGCCACCCTCCTGACATACTCGTTCGATAGTTCTTCGTCTTGTTTCTTCTTGTCTTCCATTACAGTTTCTGCTGAACCTCAATCTCCATGAAGGTCTCGATCATGTCGCCTACCTGGATGTCGTTGAAGTTGACCAGGCTGATACCGCATTCGAAGTTGGTGGCCACCTCCTTCACATCGTCCTTGAAACGTTTCAGGGCATTGATGCTTCCGGTGTGTATCACGATACCGTCGCGCACCAGATGGGCCTTGTCGGTGCGGTGCACCTTGCCCTCGGTGACCATGGCGCCGGCCACGGTGCCCACCTTCGATATCTTGTAAACCTCTCGCACCTCCACGTGGCCTGTCACCACTTCCTTCTTCACCTTGTCGAGCATACCCTCCATGGCGGAGCGCACATCCTCGATGGCGTCGTAGATGATGGAGTAGGTGTTGATTTCCACACCCTCTATGTCGGCCAGTTTCTTGGCGGCTGCCGACGGGCGCACCTGGAAGCCCACAATCACGGCCTTCGAGGCGCCTGCCAGGTTCACGTCGTTTTCGGATATCTGTCCCACGGCCTTGCTGATCACGTTCACCTTGATCTTCTCGGTAGAGAGTTTGATGAACGAGTCGCTCAGTGCCTCGATACTGCCGTCGGTGTCGCCCTTCACCACCAGGTTGAGCTCCTTGAACTCGCCCAGTGCGATGCGGTGGCTGATGTCGCTCAGGGTGACGCGGGTCTGTGTGCGCAGTCCTTGCTCGCGGGCCAGCTGCTCGCGCTTGTTGGCTATCTCGCGGGCGGCCTGTTCGGTGTCCATCACATGGAAGGTGTCGCCGGCGGTGGGTGCGCCGTCCAGACCCAGGATGATGGCCGGCTCGGCCGGTCCTGCCTCTGTCATGCGCTGGTAGCGCTCGTTGAACATGGCCTTTATCCTTCCGTGGTGGGTGCCGGCTATCACCACGTCGCCCACCTTCAGGGTACCGTTCGACACGAGGACGGTCGACACATAGCCGCGTCCCTTGTCGAGCGACGACTCGATGATGCTTCCGGTGCCCTTGCGGTTGGGGTTGGCCTTCAGCTCGAGCATCTCGGCCTCGAGCAGCACTTTCTCGAGCAACTCGTCCACACCGATGCCTTTCTTGGCGCTTATTTCCTGGCACTGGTACTTGCCGCCCCACTCTTCCACGAGCAGGTTCATGTTGGCCAGGTCTTCACGTATCTTGTCGGGGTTGGCACCCGGCTTGTCTATCTTGTTGATGGCGAACACCATGGGCACATTGGCGGCCTGGGCATGGGCGATGGCCTCCTTGGTGGTGGGCATCACGCTGTCGTCGGCTGCGATGATGATGATGGCGATATCGGTCACCTGTGCACCACGCGCACGCATGGCGGTGAAGGCCTCGTGGCCCGGGGTGTCGAGGAAGGTGATGCGGCGTCCGTCTTTCAGCTTCACATTGTAGGCACCGATGTGCTGGGTGATGCCGCCGGCCTCGCCGGCAATGACGTTGGTGTTGCGTATATGGTCCAGGAGCGAGGTCTTACCATGGTCTACGTGTCCCATCACGGTCACGATGGGTGCGCGGGGCACGAGGTCGTTCTCGTCGTCTTCCTCTTCCTGTATGGCCTCGCTCACGGCGGCGCTCACATACTCCGTCTTGAAGCCGAACTCGTCGGCCACGATGTTGATGGTCTCTGCTTCGAGGCGCTGGTTGATACTGGCCATGATGCCGATAGCCATGCAGGTGCCTATCACCTTGGTCACCGGCACGTTCATCATGGTGGCCAGCTCGCTCACCGTCACAAATTCGGTCAACTTCAGTATCTTGCTCTCTGCCTTCTGCTCGGCGCGCTCCTCTTCGAGCTTCTCCTGCACGGCGGTGCGCTTGTCCTTACGGTACTTGGCGCCCTTCTTGTTCTGGTTCTTGGTGGTGAGGCGTGCCAGCGTCTCCTTTACCTGGCGTGCCACATCCTCCTCGTTCACCTCGAGAGGTTTCTGGTTGCGCTTGCGGTTCTTGTTCTTCTTGTCCTTGCCGCCTGCATTGGCGTTGGCACCGGCATTGTTGTTGTTCTTGTTCTTGCCGCCACCGGGCTGTGCGCCGCCCTGGCTGGCTGCGTTGATGTCTACGCGTTCCTTATTGATACGTACGCGTTTCTTCTTCTCGCCGCCGGCGCCGTTGTGCTGCTGCGCTTTCTCCTCGCGCTCCTTTTTGCGCTCCTCCTTGGTCTTCTTCTTGGGGCGCGTGCTCTGGTTGATGGCCGAGAGGTCTATCTTGCCCAGCACGTTCACCTTGGGCACATTGGTGTGCTCCGAAGGCAGGGAGAAAATCTTAGGCTCCTCGGGAGCCGACTCCTTGGGCTGTTCCTCGGCAGCAGGTGCCTCGGCAGGCTTCTCCACTTCGACGGGTTTCTCTGCCTCGACGGGTTTCTCCTCCTTCGCTTCGGGAGCCGGTGCTGAGGCGGGTTCGGGTTTCTTCTCCTCGGCAGCCACAGGCTGCGGGGCCTCTTCAGCCTCCTTGGCAGGAGCGGCGGGCTGTACCTCTTCGGCATCAGGCTTACTGGCGGTCTTCGGTGTCTCATACACCTTCTTCTGAGGCTCGGCGGCCGGTGCGGCTTGCGGTTCGGCAGCCGGCTCCACTGCGGCAGGTGTGTCGACGGTTTCCTCTACCTTCGGGCTCTCGGCAGCAGCCGCGGGGGTAGGCTCTTGTTTCGGGGTGCTCGACATCCCGCGCTTGTTGGCATCGTCAAGGTCTATCTTGCCCAGGGGCGTGAACTTCTGCCTCGTGTCCTTGAGCAGTGTCTCTGCCTTGTGGTCGACGGGTTCGGCGGGCCGCGGTTTCTTCTCCTTCGGTTTCTTGAGCTGTCCGGCCTGGTCTTTCGCGGCCTTGTCGCCCTTGTACTCTTCTACGAGCGCCTGGTATTGTTCGTCGGTAATTTTGAAGCTGGGCTCACTTTTCACTTCGCCGAGCTCCGGTTTCTTCTCCAGGAATCCAACTGCCGTTTGGAGTCCTATGTTCAATTCTCTTATTACTTTGTTCAGTCTGACACCCATGTATTCTCGTTATAGTTGTTTTTTGTTTTAAAAAAAATGTGGTAGTAGCCCGTTTGCGGGCATTTATTCAAACTCGGCGCGGAGTATTCTCAGCACGTCGTCGACAGTGTCTTCCTCCAGGTCGGCTTTCTCCACCAGCATCTCGCGGTCGGCGTTGAGCACGGCTTTGGCGGTGTCCAGTCCGATGCGCTTGATGGAGTCGATGACCCACTGGTCAATCTCGTCGGAGAACTCGTCGAGGTAGATGTCCTCCTCGGCCTCATCCTCGCCAATCTCGCGGAACACGTCGATGGTGAATCCGGTGAGCATGGAGGCCAGCTTGATGTTCAGTCCGCCGCGGCCGATGGCCAGCGACACCTCTTCGGGCTTGAGATACACCTCGGCCTTGTGGTCTTCGGTGTTGACGTTGATGCTCGATACGTGTGCGGGGCTGAGCGAGCGCTGTATGTAGAGCTTGATGTTCGAGGTGTAGTTGATCACGTCGATGTTCTCATTGCACAGCTCTCTCACGATGCCGTGCACACGGCTTCCCTTCACGCCCACGCAGGCACCCACGGGGTCGATGCGCTCGTCGTAGCTCTCCACGGCCACTTTGGCTCTCTCGCCCGGCATGCGGGCTATGCCCTTGATGGAGATGAGGCCGTCGTTGATTTCGGGCACCTCAGCCTCGAGCAGCCGCTCCAGGAACATGGGGCTGGTGCGCGAGAGGATAATCTTGGGGTTGTTGTTCTCGTTGTCCACCCGCAGGATGACGGCACGGATGGTCTCGCCCTTGCGGTACTGGTCGGCCGGTATCTGCTCCGATTTGGGCAGGATGAGCTCGTTGCCCTCGTCGTCGACGACGAGCACCTCGCGTTTCCACATCTGATACACTTCGCCGCTCACCACCTGGCCCACACGGTCTTTGTACTTGTTGTAGAGAGAGTCGTGCTCCAGTTCCAGAATCTTGGAGGCGAGGGTCTGTCTCAGGGTGAGGATGGCTCTGCGTCCGAACTTCTCGAAGTTGACCACCTCGCTCACTTCCTCGCCCACCTCGTAGTCGTCTTCTATCTTCTTGGCGTCGGTCAGGCTTATCTCCTTGTTCTCGTCGGTCACCTCGCCGTCTTCCACGACGGTGCGGTTGCGGTAGATTTCCAGGTCGCCCTTGTCGGGGTTCACGATGATGTCGAAGTTCTCATCACTGCCGAATATCTTGGCTATCACGCTGCGGAAGCTCTCTTCGAGCACGCTCATGAGCGTGGTGCGGTCAATGTTCTTGGTTTCCTTGAACTCTTTGAACGTTTCGATCATATTCGGAATCAGATCGGTTTTCTTTGCTGCCATAGCTTTACTTGAAACTTATTAGATATTTTGTGTATTTTACTTTGTCCATCTCGAATGTCTTGTCCACGTCGGTCAGTACGGGGCGCTTCTTGCCCTCGGGGGTGACTTTCTCCTTAGTGGTCACCACGAAGCGGTTGCCGTCTACCTCTTTCAGCACGCCTTTTGTCTTGCGTCCGTCGGCGTCGAGCACTTCCACGTCCTTGCCCACGAAGTTGATGTATTGCTGTGGCACCTTGAAGGGCTGTCCCAGTCCGGCGCTGCCCACCTCGAGCTCAAAGTCTTCCTTGTCGCGGTCCAGACGGTCTTCTATATACTTGCTCAGCTCCACGCAGTCGTCTATCCACACCCCGTCGGCATGGTCTATCTCCACCACGATTCTGTTGTCGGGACTTATCTGTATGTCCACGAGGAAGTACTCGGTGTCTTCGAGCCACTCATTTACCAAATTCTTTACGACGTCTCTGTCTATCATTCTGTGTGATTAATGAAATTTATAATGAAAATGAGGGGCTCGTCAAAGCCCCTCATTCCACTGAACGGTGCAAAGGTAGTCATTTTTCTTTATTCTACCAACATTTTGCCGTTTTTTCTTGTTTTTTGTTCCTTTTTTATATGTTTTGGAGGCCTGAATGCTCCGATTACTCTGATTACTCGATTATTCCGAAGCCCCCTCGTAAAGCACCCAGCCCATGAAAAGCATCACGATGAGCAGCACCACGAAGGCGAGGCCCATGATGGTCCACATGAAGCGGATGTTGTGGTCGGCCCTTTTTCTCATTTCTGTTGCGGTGTGAGCAGTGAGCGGTAGCGTTCGGGGTCGGCGAGCAGTTTGAGGGCCTCGTCCATCTGTCTGTCGCCGCGCAGGCTGTTCTCGATGGCGCCTTTCTCATAGTAGTAGGCCGCCACGATGTCGCCCTCGATGATTTTCTTCAGCTGGTCCTTGTTGAAGTCGAGGTCCTTCTCCAGGTTGTGCTTCAGCTTGCTCTCCAGTTGGTCGAACGCCTCCTTGGCGTCGGTATAGTAGCCCTCAAACTGGGCTATCTTCACCAGCTGCTTCAGGTAGCGCTCGCTCTCGTTGTCGTAGCTGAACCCGCTCTTCATCACCCGCTGCTTGAAATCCTGATAGTCCTGGTCGGTGAGGGCGAAGTCGGCCGCCGGGGCGATGGTGGGGTGGGCGGCAATGTAGTCGATTTCGTAGTTGAGCATCACCTCGGTGGAGTCGAGTCCCGAGGTAGACAGGTAGTAGGCGATGTTGGGCAGCGAGTCGGCCTCAATCACCACATCGGGTGTGATGCCTCCGCCGTCGCGCACCTCACGGCCGCCTGCAGTGTGGAACACCTTGGTGAGCGAGTCGGGCACATGCTCGGTGTAGCCGCCCTGCGAGTGGAGGTAGTTGATGGCCTGTATGCACCGTCCGCTCGGTATGTAGTATTTGTTGGTGGTGAGTTTCAGGTTGCCGTTGTAGGGCAGGTCCACGCTCATCTGCACCAGTCCCTTTCCGTAGGTGCGGGTGCCCATCACCACGGCACGGTCCAGGTCTTGCAGGGCGCCGCTCGTAATCTCGCTGGCACTGGCCGTGCCGTCGTTCACCAGCACCACCACGGGCATCACGGTGTCGAGAGGCTCCACCTTGGTCAGGTAGTCGCGGTTGGCGCGTTGCAGTTTGCCGCGGTTCGACACGATGAGCTTGTTTTTCGGCACGAAGATGTTCACGATGTCCACGGCCTCCTGTTCCGAGCCGCCGCCGTTGTCGCGCAGGTCGAGCACGAGCTGTTTCATGCCCTGCTCCTTCATCTCGATAAAAGCCTTGCGCACCTCCTTGGCGCAACCTTCGGTAAACTGGCTCAGGTGTATGTAGCCGGTGCCGCCGGAGCGCAGGCCGTAAAAGGGCACGCTGGGCATCTGCACCACGCGGCGTGTTATCTTTATCTGCATCTTCTTGCCGGTGGAGGGCCGTTTTATCTTCAGCATGAAGCTGGTGCCGGGGTCACCCCTTAGGTGCTGACTCACATAGCTCACGTTCTGGTCTTCCATCGACTCGTCGTCGATGCTCAGTATGATGTCGCCTTTGCGCAGACCCGCCTCGGCGGCCGGCATGCCCTCATAGGGCTCGTCTATCACCACGCGCTTCAGTTGCAGGTTGTAGCGTATCAGGGCGCCGATGCCGGCAAACTTGCCCGTGTAGATTTCCTTCAGGTTCTTGGTCTTCTCCTCGGGGTAGTATTCGGTGTAGGGGTCCAGGCTCTTGAGCATGGCCTTGATGCCCGTGCCTATCACGTCGCTGGGGTTGATGCTGTCCACATACATCATGTCGAGCGACTTGTAGATGGCGTTGAGGGTCTCCAGTTGTTTGGCCACCTCAAAGTTGTGGCTGTCCTTCACCTGGGCGCCGGCTCCGAGTGCTGAGAGCAGCAGGAGCGGCAATATCATTTTTCTCATCATAATGGGTCGGAATGATTTCACAGTGCAAAATTACATCTTTCATGCCTTATTCAGCCTTTTAAAGCAGGAAATTTGATGTTTTTTTTCAAATACACGAAATTTTTTCGAAAAAAGTTTGGAGGATTCAAAAAATCGCCTTACCTTTGCAACCGCAATTCAAAAATGCTGCTTCAGTAGCTCAGTTGGTTAGAGCACCTGACTGTTAATCAGGGGGTCGTTGGTTCAAGCCCATCCTGAAGCGCACCAAAATGAGAGAGTTACGCAAGTAACTCTCTTTTGTTTTTCTCCGTCTGAACAAATTTTGGTTATTAATATTGGCTATTTCAATGGTGATATCATAGGATATCAAAGCCTTCACGGTATTCTGTCAGGTGGTGTCATTGAGGAAAATAGCGAACAATTTGATAAAAATCTATTTATCATAGATGAAAATAATATCCTTCATCCCTACAAGACATAAAATAATAATGAGGTCTGATGGGGAAAATAGATTTTTCTTTTAGAGGGTGCTCTTTTTTGTATAGCTAAAATAGGCACATTTTTATTCTTTTTTTTGTCATATCAACAAAACAATGTATTTTTGCAATCATAACTATTCAAACGCCATATTAATACCAAAAAAAGACAATGTCATTTTTAGACCCGACACCAATAACAAATACTGTCATTTTGGATTATCCTTTGGATAAAGTCAAGTTTGCTATTCATTCTTTGCTAAGTAAATATCCACGTTATTTTATAGCAAAGAAAAAGATACTGTCCCAAGAAGTGTGTCTGTATAAGAGGGATTAAAAAAGGGACCTATCATCCCTGACCGGTCCCTAAAAGTTTGTACCTTTGCGGTGCGTTA
>CACYUZ010000008.1:0-79618 GCA_902777645.1 uncultured Prevotellaceae bacterium
GATGTCAATTAAATCTTTTGCCATTCTACAGCCCCCATTACAAGTCTTTCCTATAATTTGTTATCAATATAATCCAATAGTCTATCAACTTTTTCATAACTATTTACTTGAATAAATTCTTGATGAAACGGGTGAAACTGTTCTCTTGCGGAGCCTTTTTCTCCGAGGCCACCTCGGTGACCATATTGCTGCACGAGGAAATGACGGTGCTGCCGTCGGATACCGGTGGTCGGGAGACAGCCGGCGAGGCATCAGTCTCGCTCACGGGTATAAGGAAAGCCGTGTTGTTGTCACTGCTCCCGGCACACTTGTCGGCCAGGGAGCGTATGGCATCATCGAGAGTAGGACTCCCGGTAATCAGGTCGACCAGGCCATCATCGTCGATGCAGCTGTACACCCCGTCGGTGCAGAGCACGAAGCAGTCGCCTGCCTTGACATCTCGAATCAGCGCCACGGTGGCAGAAGAGCGGTTTTCATCATCGTCGACAGGTCTCATGCAGCGCGTGATGACATTGCTTCTGGGATGTCCGACAGCCTCTTCGGGCGAGATGATGCCGGAGTGGACCATCTCGTTGACGAGCGAGTGGTCGTCGGAACGGTATATGATGCCCGTTCCTGGTCTTATCTGATAAATACGGCTGTCGCCGATATGGGCCATGGTGCATCCCCCTCCATGAAACACGGCAATGGTGAGCGTGGTGGCGATATCGTCCTGATGAAGGGAGCGGCTTTTCCGGTCGAGCGCATCGTAAGCATAGTCGAGAGCCCGTCCGAAGTCGGCCATGCTGAAATCGCGGCTTAAGTCAGTATGTCCCAGAGTCTGTGCAAAAGCCTCGCACACGGTGGCACTGGCCACTTCGCCTGCCTCCGAGCCCCCCACTCCATCGCACACCACGAAGAAAGGCTGTCCGGCCTTCACTATATCGCGGTTGGGCCAGCGGGCATCTTCCTGGTTGTCGCGTTGTCCTCTTTGGAGGAAAGAGTACGCATTGCCTGTGAGAACTTTCATCGTTTCGGGTTTTTATTTATCAACTTTTTTCAGTGTCAGAACAGTACGTCCAAGGGTAATCTTGTCGTTGTAGTTGAGATAGATGGGGCCCGACTCCATGGTGAGCAGCTGGCTATTCACTAGAATGGGGTTGGCGGGTTTTCGGAGCAGAATCATTTTATAGAGTTCGTTTTTACCTCCGGGAATTTTGGAGACCGTAATCTCGACGCAGCGTCGGCTCACGTAATCATCGTCGATATTGATGTCGGAAGGTTCTGAAGGATCGTTGCGACCTACCACATTGGCACCAAATTTGAGTCTTTTCACCGTTTTCTTGCCGAAGAGCCCGCCGAAGCGCCCCCCGTAGACCAAAGCGGCGCTGGCTTTTTTCTTGAAGTGGCTGTCGTCGGTGATGGTGGTGTGTCCCTCATGAGCGTGTACGTCATCCTTGGATTTCTCCGCTTCTATCGGTTTTTCCTTGGGTTCCTCAGCCGGTTTTTCATCGGGTTGTACGGCCGATTTTTCCTTGGGTTGTACGGCCGGTTTTTCGGAAGGCTTAGGCGAAGGGGAATCTTCATTTATTTTGGGTTCTTTGACCGATGCGGTGAATTTCACCTCACACTGTTTGCAGAAATATTTTCTCACACCTGGTTTTCCGAAGGTCACTATGTTTTCAGTGCCGCATTTGGGACAAACGAAGGCATATTCTCTTTCCGCCCTCAGTGTCTTGGCAAAGAGGAAGCCTTTTCCCTCAACCTCCTTAAATTCGGTTATACGCTTTGGTTGGCTCATATCAGGATAGTTTTTTATGCCAACAAGGGATCATCATCCTCGGCGTCGCCATCATCGTCATCGGAGTCATCGTCGTCATCGGAGTCGTCGTCATCATCGGAATCATCGTCGTCATCTTCGGAATCATCGTCGTCATCTTCCAGTTCGGCCATGAGCGTGTCGATGTCGGCGTCTTCTTCATCATCATCGTCATCATCGACGGGCTCATCCTCAGGATTCGAATGACCCGTTACGGTGACCTCATCATCATCGTCGTCATCATCGGCCAACTGTTGGCGCATGGCTTCAATCATCTCCGGGTCATCCTCTTCGTCATCCTCTGGTTCTTTTTCCTTTTTCCCGTCGGTTTCCTCTTCTTTATGGTTCATGGCCGTCAGTTCGCCGTCATCACCATCGGCACCGTCATCGTCACCATCGTCAGATTTCCCGGTATCGGTTATTTCGCCTTCCTCACCTTCCTCTATCAGCCGCTCATCATGCTCATGCTTTGCCATGTATCCTCTTGAAGATTCCTCAAGGTCCTGAAGGTCGCTGATGGTAAGGTCATGTTGCGCCATAACGTCGCCCAAGAAGAGAGGATTGCCATCCTCATCCTCGCCTATAGGCGGCAGGTACCGTCCGTCGGTGGTCAGCGCGAGGTCGAAAACGCCATCACCGTCACGGTCGACGATAAGCATTTCGCCGGCAGGAGTCATTACTTTGGCTGCGAGCATCTCCTGACCATCGGGACCTTCTACCGTGCCATATCCCATGACACCAGTTATGAAGCCGCCAGGCTCGTCGGTGTCGCGTTCGTCTATCTCCTCAGCCTGTGCCTCTTTCTCGTACGAGGCGCGCTCCTGCGGAGTGATTTCCTCTCCCGGCTCCTCTTGTTTAGGCTCTTCCGTCTTGGGCTCTTCGGCCTTAGGCTCTTCAGCCTTGGGTTCCTCGGCCTTGGGTTCCTCGGCCTTTGGGGTTTCTGTCTTTTGGGTTTCCTGCTCGGGAGCAGTCTGTTCTACCTTTGCTCCAGTCGTAGTGTCCTGAGGGTTGTCCTCTGCTTTCTCTTCCGGTTTCGAAGAATGAAACTTTTCATCCACCACTTTATATACCACGGCACCAGCAGCAGCACCGGCGGCGAGCGTGAATCCAGATGAGAGGAAACGTGAAATTCTGTTCAGTCTGTCAACGCCAGTCTCTTTTTTCTTACTCAGCGCTTTTTCAAATTTCGTATCCATAATTATGCTGTTTTTTGGTTAATAATTTTGTTTTCTGTTGCAAAGATAACTTTTGAGCGCCCTTTCCGCAAGAAAAAAGAAGCATTCCGTCCGAGACCACGGAGTTTGTCGCACGAAATGCTTCTCTTTGCCCACGAACCGCCACTTACCAGCTGGTGATGACCGTATCGAAGAGTTTGGAGGGGCCGATGAGCTGCGGATGCTGGTCGGCATCATCGACGGCCTTTACATGGTCTCTCACATCATTGTATACATACTTGTAGATTTCCTTCACGGTAAGGTTTTTATCGCTGTTGCCATCAGCCTTTCCGCGCAGCGCCTTGGTCAGCGACCTAAGGAAGATGGAGCTGTTGTAGAGCATATAGTTTATGGAGCTTTCATCGCCTCTGGCGGCAGTCATGAACACGGGGTTCACCCGGCTGGTATTGGCCTTTGACAGTGCGTCCTTCACGCTGCCCGAGTGGCAAGCCTCGAGGAAGCAGAACACATTGGGAGTGCGTGCCTGTGTGAGGAGTGCGAGCAGGTCGGTATAGGGCAGCATGTCGCCGTAGCAAGCCAAGGAGCCTTCAGCGCCGTGCCCGCCATAAAAGAAGAGAATTTTATCCTGTGGTTTGGCCAGTTTTACGATGGCATTGAGTTTTTTCTTGATGTTCTCAGGATTGGCATTCTTGCTGGTGAGAATGGCCACAGTGATGTCTTTCTGCTGATTGAGAATCTGTTTGATTTCTTTCATGTGTTTGGCCATCATATTCCTGTCGGCTTCATATTCGGCAGGCATGTCGTATTTCGACACGCCCACGAGCAGCGCATAGGTATGCTGGGCGAAAGAGGCCGTCACAAGGAGCAAGGCCATGACGAGGGTAGTCAGTATACGTTTCATAGATTGTTGGATTTAATTAAAAGTAATATTATTTGTTTTTATCTTTCTTTTTCTTTTTCATGCACTTGCAGGAGCCTGAATAAATATCACTCGATTTCAGCATTCTGCTGCAGGCAGGATTGGGGCAATGGTGGAAATTGTTGCGTTTGTCGCTGATGCGTCTTTTGGCCGCCGTGGCATCGTAGAAGGCTGCGAATCCGGTAGAGGCGAGTGGCACCACGCGCAGCATCCACATACGGGTTTCCTGGTCGACATGGATGCCCGGATACTCAAAGCTTGCCAGGAAGACCACGAGGTTGAGTCCGAAGACAAGTTTTTTCTGCATGGAGACTTTTTTCTCCAAGTTGTTGAGTTCAGTATCGAAAGCATCCTCCTTGTCGCGCAAGTAGTCGAATATCATGCGGTAGTCGTCGGGATGCAAAAGGCTGTAGGGGTAGAAGGTGCACCCGTCTTGTGTGCTTTCGGCCAGACAGACGAGCGTGAAGGGGGTGATAGCCATCTCCTCATCGGCCGAAACGAGCTCAAACTCACCCGTTTCCTCATTGCGCACAGAAGTTCCATGAGTGGAACCCAGGTCACGGATGGTGAATCTCTCACCGTCGGTCTTGATGACGCAGTGGTGCCGACTTACGCGGGTGCCTGTGATGGTGAAGGGCTGATTGCCTTCGCGGCCGACGATGAATTCCTTAACTGTTGTATAGTTTTCCATGGCAATCGTTGTATAGTTTTTTGAGTTTACAGTTGTGTGCCTTTCGAGGCAACCGCCTCCTTGTACTGCCGGAGTATCTTTTTGGGTATACGCACACGGATGTCGTTTTTGTCGCCGTCGGAGAGCAGAAGAATCTGCTTGGTGAGTTCGATCCGGGTGAGCATGCGGTGGTTGATGATGACGCTGCGTCCCAGTCGGATGAAGCGGTATCCTTTGGGTCGGTAGGCGTTGAGGGCCTCCTCCACTTTGGAGATGTTCACGGTGAGCATGAATTCACGTTTGTTGATGTAAACCGCTCTTGAATAGCTGCCGCTGGCCTGCACGGCGGCCAAAAGGTCGAGATCGAGGGAGATGAGTTCGTCTCGTGTGTCGAAATTTAGCTTTGCCATATCTCAGTAGTTTGATTCTTGCCATTATGGCCAAGGAATAGTTAATTATCCACAAAAGTAATAAATTATAATAAAATCTCCAAAAAAAGAGTCTTTTTTTTGGAGAATCATCGATATTTTTAAATGCGTATCAGGGGGATGCGTTATTTTATGATAAAATAGAAGAGTACCACCAAATACAAATAGTACAACAAAAAAATAATAGTTTCTTTCAGCTTGTAAGCCTTAACAAACAGGACAACCAAAAGAAATGCGATGAAAATTACAATACTGAAAATCAACAATTGTGTCAAATGAAACAAGAAAAGTGGCAGGAAAATGGCACAACAAACGGAAACCACAGTAACGGCACCTCCAACTTTCTTTCCCAAAATGGTCTGCAATGTCTGAATATGCGATTTTTTGTCACCATCATAGTCCTTGAAATCCTTGGCAGTGATAGCGAGGATATAACTTGCCAACAACCCAAATGTTATAAAAGAAGGGATGTTCTCAAAACAATAAGAAGAAACAAGCACTGTCGATCCTGCATGAAAAGTCAACAAAAATATTGTCGCCAATTCAAGATTTGAGATAAAAAAATACTTTCGCAATCTAAATGGAGGAACAGAATACAAGAATGCAAAAAGAAGATAGAGCAACATGAATAGGGAAAAAGTCTCATTGATACAAAAGGAAATGACCAGGGCTAAAATTGCAAATATTTTTCCAATCAACAGATATTCCGGTAAGGGCATTGTTTTAGCCACCAAAGGTCTGTCGGCATTGCAAACAGCATCTATGTCATAATCATAAACGTCATTTAAGATGACAGCACTTTGAAATGACAAAAAAACGGCCACTGAAGCCATGAAGATGCCAAAAATATCAATAGGATGAGACCATATTGTATAGAGGAAACCAAAATCTCCAGCATATACTTGATTATCAAGCGGTGGATGATTGTAAATATACATCATTCCACCCCCAAAAAGCAAGAGATAATGAACTGTTCTTGACCATCTGAAATTTTTGAGAACTGCAATAAAGTACTTGGGATTTCTTAGATAATACGCCAAAGAAAAAAGAACCAAGCATAAAAACAAATAAATCAAAGCTATTTTGGAAGGTGTTCCATGCACGACAAAACCTTGGTGCAGCAAGGTGCTATTATATAGCGGATGATAGCCGAAGTTAAATCCGAATTCGTAGTACTGAGTGACAAACGGTATGATTAAGCCTATGGCAAGAGAAGTCAGTGAAAGGCATATTCCTCCACAAACAGAAAGTACGACTTTTCTTGTCTTATACCATAAAAATCCCATACCACCAAGACACACAAGTATAATTTCTACCCGCATACCATGCGAAAGCCCTTCGAAATCATAAAAGGGATCTGCTAAATGGTGGAGATTACATATCACATCCATCGGATCTCTGGGATAGAACATGTCAAAAGTTCCAAAAATGAAATAATCGAACAATGGTCCTATCCAAATGAGCATCATGGCAAGTGCGCCCACCAGGAAACTTTCAGAGACGCTTACCTTCTTTCTTGCAAAAAGAAAAAGGATTAACGACAATGATACATAAACAAGGAAATAAAACGAATTGAAATGCAGGAAATAATTTTTAAGGGAATAGAAAGGGTCGTCATATTGCAAAAGAATTCGTCCTTCTAAAACGACCTCCAAGCAATCCCTTACTGTCGCTATCGCCAGAACCCCCAAAAAAATATTACCTGCATTCCATTTGTGAGACATATCATGTAAATATATAATCAAATACTATATTACATTATAAGACCTATATTTTGCCGGTACCATTGCAATCACTACAAGTTTTATTTCCTTTGCCCATACATATACCACAGGTCTTTTCGGTTGCATCTTCGTCCCAGCCACCGCCTTCTTTATAGCTTCCTGTACCGTTGCAGTTTGAACATTGCACCACACCTCGTCCACCACATTTACTACAAATACCAGAGGAAGAGGAAGAAGAGGATGACCCCACTTCGGTTGAAGGCTCAGAAGTATACTGCGACTCAGGATGACTTCGATCCTTCTGAGCTGGGATGGAAGGCTTGGATACAGGCTTGGTCTTTTTAGGTGTCGTTTTAGTCTGCGCTTTAGGCTTTGGGGCCACAACAGAGGTCTTTGGCTTGCGTGTCACCTTATGGGTCTGACCTGAAACAGAACCAGTCAGCATCAGCAGGAAGGACAGAAATAGTATTATTCTCATGGTAAGAAAAAAGTAAATGTTAAATGGGAATAGGGAAAATACCCCTTTCAGTTTACAAAAGTAATAAAATTTTAGATGACGCCAAATTTTTGACCATGAATATTTTGCGTATCAGGGGGACGCGTATCACGGGGACGGTATCACAGGGACGGGAAAATATCACGGGGACGGGGAAATTGATACGTTTTTTCAATTTCCTTTTGTAGAATGGGAAAAAAGAATTAGATTTGCAAAGAAATACGATTGTTATGGCAAGAAAGGCGAGAAGACATAGTAATATCGGCATATACCATGTCATGCTTCGTGGGATAAACCGACAGGATTTGTTTCATGAAAAATCAGATTACCTTTTCTTTCTGGAAAGGCTTCGTCTTCTTGCCCATCCTATAAACGAAAATAAAGAACCCGCATCACCATTGTGTGACATCTACGCCTATTGCTTGATGACCAATCATGTTCATTTCATGCTCGCTCCGAGGGAGAGGGAACTTTCTGATGTTGTCAAGCCTTTGGCAATATCTTATGCCCGTTACTACAACACTAAGTATTCCAGGTGTGGGTATCTTTTTCAAGACAGGTTCAAAAGCGAGCCTGTGGATGATTTCAATTATGCGGTCACACTCTTCAGATACATTCACCAAAATCCTATAAAGGCAGGGATTGTAGAAACTGTAGAAAAATATCCTTGGAGCAGTTGGCATGATTATTTGTCTGACAAAGGCCGTGCCAACACCATCACCGAAACAAGCTTCATGCTTGAACATATAGGGATGGACGACTTGTGCAGACTGGTTAGTGAATCTGTTGACGACGACTGCTCCTCTCTGGAAAAAGCCGCACCGCCGACTGACTTGGAAGTGACGGAGATGTTGTTGGAAGAATGCCATGGGATGTCCATCGAAAGGATTTCATCTCTCCCCAAACAGGATAGGGACAAGATTCTCATTTCTGTTTTGCAAAAAGGAGCTGGAATCAGACAACTGTCTAAACTTTCAGCGGTTGGCTTCAGCGTCATTAGAAGACTAAAAAACGTATCAAATTCCCCGTCCCCCTGATACACAGAACTGATGTCACTGCCACCAGCAAATTTCGTACCGCGACTTTTGTTGCCGCCTCGGGCAGCAAACTCCCACTCCGCCTCAGTTGGCAAACGGAAATTTTGGTCTGTCAAGGCATTCAACTTTTTGATGAATTCCTGGCAGTCATTCCAACTTACACACTCCACTGGAAGGTGAGAGCCCTTGAAATGGGAAGGGTTGCTGCCCATCACAGCCTCCCATTCCTCCTGCGTCACTTCATACTTGCCTATATAATAACTCGACAAGGTGACTTGATATACATTTTTGGGGGAATCCCAAGGATAAAAGCCCTGTTCAGGGCTGTCATCCATCGTAAAAGTGCCGCCCTCTACATACACCATGTTGGCGAGAAGTTTTTCAATGATTGGATTTAGCTGCAGTTTTTTTTGATCTTGAGATTCGACTATCGGCGTAGAAGGCTTGACGACAGGTTTTGCCGGTTTGGACTTAGCTACAGGAGTTGAAGGCTTAGGCTTCGGTTTGGGTACAACTGCCGAGGTCTTAGGCTTGCGTGTCACCTTATGGGTCTGACCTGATACAGTGACTGTCAGCATCAGCAAGAACAGTAGGAATAGGATTCTTCTCATGGTTGGAAGGACTTAATTCTTTTCTATTTGGGATAGGAGAATTCACTTTCTGTTTACAAAAATAACATTTTTATATGATAACGCCAAATTATTAGGCAAGAAATAGAATGAAATACTCACAAAAAAGGAAAGGAACACTTATAATAATCATACTATTGTCTGTCTTGTGAGTGGAAAAACGGCGAAGCGAGGAGTGGGTCTTGCAATTCTACAAGAATAATTTTTGAAGGTTGGATTTTTTTCACTAACTTAGCGGCGCAGAAAGGCCATGCGCCCTTTATTAAAGAAACCAAGCACCATCATGAGACGTTATCCAGTAGGCATACAGACTTTTTCACGTATCATCAACGAGGACTATGTGTACATCGACAAGACCGACCTGATGTGGAAGATGACCAGGGTGAGTCCTTTCGTCTTCCTAAGCCGGCCGCGCCGTTTCGGCAAGTCGCTGCTCACCACCACGCTGTGCTCCTTTTTCGAGGGACGGCGCGACCTCTTTGAGGGGCTCAAGGTGATGGAACTGGAGAAGGACTGGGTACAATATCCCGTGCTCCACATCGATGTGAGCATGGCGAAGGGGCAGGAGAACTTGGAAGAGTTGCGCGGGGCGCTGACAATACAGTTGGAGCCATATATAGCCTTGTATGGCAGACTGCCATCGGAGACCACTCCGGGGAAGGTCTTTGCCGGCCTCATCCGCCGTGCCTACGAGCAGACGGGGCGCCAGGTGGTGGTGGTGATCGACGAGTATGACGCGCCGCTGCTCGACGTGCTCCACGAGGAGGAACAGTTGCCGGGTTTCCGCCGCGTGATGCAGGAGTTCTACCAGTGTCTGAAGGCCCATGAGGCCATGATCCGTTTCTGTTTTATCACCGGCATCACGAAATTCTCTCAGCTCAGCATCTTTTCTACCTTAAACAACATCACCAACATTACGCTCAACTCGCAGTTTGCTGCCATCTGCGGCATCACGGGCGAGGAAATTGACACGCAAATGCAGCCCGATGTGACACGGCTGGCTGAGGAGTATGAGGTGAGTCCGCAGGAGATGCGCCAGATGCTACGCGATACCTACGACGGATACCGCTTCGCCGGCAAATCGCCCGACATTTATAATCCGTTCAGCCTGATGAAGGCCTTCAACGAGCTCGAACTGCGCAACTTCTGGTTTGAGAGCGGCACACCATCATACCTGCTGCGGCAGATGCATCATTTCCGCACCGATATCACCAAGCTTGACGACCTGCATGTGCCGGCATCGGCCTTCGACCAGCCCACAGAGAATATGATAGATGCGCTGCCACTGCTCTACCAGAGCGGCTATCTCACCATAAAGAGTTACGACCGACTCATGCAGGAATATACATTGGGCATTCCCAACAAGGAGGTGCGCGTGGGTTTCACCGAAGGACTGCTGCCTACGGTGACAGGCTTGCGCGGAAGTGAGGTGCAGATGGGCTTTGCCGCCCGCTTCTGGAAGGCACTTCGAGCCAATGACACCGACCTGGCGCTTCGCGAGCTGCAGGCCTATCTGGAGGAGCTGCCCTATGTGGAGGGCTTCAAGAAGAAATTGGAGGAGGTTTCGGCGGCCGAAGGGTTCTATGAGTGGTCGTTCTACCTGATTTTCTCCATGCTCAACGTGTATGTACAGACGCAGGTTAAGTGCGCCCGCGGTCGGGCCGACATGGAGGTGTTCATGCCCGACGCCATTTATGTGATGGAACTGAAGCTCAACGGCACGGCACAGGACGCCCTCGACCAGATTGAGGACGAGGGCTACGCCAAAAGATACGCCACCGACCCGCGACGGGTGGTGAAAGTGGGCATCGGATTCTCAGTGGAGAAGCGGGCCATGACCGACTATATAATTGTGGAGGGGGACTGAAAGAAATCTTTCTAAAGGGGAAAGAAAAAAAATCGGTGAATGGAGGGAAAAGGAAAGAAATTATCGTAATACGCAGAAATTTTTAAGGGTGCGGATTGCTAATCTGCGGATAAAAGACAGCCGGATTGCAAAAATTGCGAATCTGGTTGAACTAATTTTACAAATTTCTTTGAAGACTTATGGTGCTCCCGACTACTCTTTCTTTTCGCATGGCGTTATTTTTTCGGTGCATACCAATTCTTCCGCGGACGGCACGGAAGAATTGAACTGCGCCTTTTGCCGGCCCGCTTTTGGAAGGTGCTGCGGGTCAAAAAGTGCGCCGGCAGACGGTCCGACAAGGTAGTTTTCATTCTGAGTATTCAATAAAAAGTATAAAAAGAATAATCTCATCAATTATTTGACCGAAAAAAAGGTAAAGATTTATGTATTGTAGTTTTTTCGTAAGAGAAAGAAATTTTATTACATCAGAAAAATTTGGAGAATTGCCCGATTTGCGCTACATTTGCACCTGAAAAGAAAAACAATACTATCTAAAAAGACAATACCAATTCTTCGCTGATGTCTTCGCCATCGACGCCACAAAGAATGATAAAGGGAAATCTGAAAATCCACAGACACTGCACAGTAGTTCTTGCATCAGTGCTGCTGACGATTCACCCACAGCATGCCGGCGCCCAAACCGACAACATACGCGTGGACACCCTGCAGGAAGTGGTTGTGACCTCACAATCGGCCTCACAAAGGGTGAAAGAGGTGCAGATAGGTTCGGAAAAGGTGGACATCGGCACCATGAGCCGCCTGCCAACCCTGTTTGGCGAGCGCGACATCATCAAGGGGCTCCAACTGCTGCCAGGAGTGAAAACCGAAGCCGACGGACTGGGAGGATACCAGGTGCGTGGCGGCACATCATCGCAAAACAACATACTGCTCGATGGCGCTTCAGTATCCAACGTGGGGCATCTGATGGGCCTTTTCTCATCGTTCAACGACGACGCCATGGGCAGTGCCGAACTATTCAAAGGGCTCATGCCGGCACGCTACGGCGGCGGCTCGTCATCGGTGCTCAACATAGCCACACGCAGCGGCGACACACACAGCAACCACCTATCGGCCTCTGTGGGTCTGCTATCCACAAAAGCTGAAGCCGACGGACCGTTGGGCGACAAAGGTTCCTCATATCTTGTGGCAGGCCGACTTTCCTACCTCAACTTATTCATCAAGGCGACAAACGAATACCGCAACAACTCGCTCAACTTTTATGACCTGAATGCCAAGCTCAATTTCAGACTTGGCGACGATGACCAGCTGTCGGTGTCGCTCTTCCGCAGTTACGACAACATAGAAGTGGAGAAAATGATCAGCACCTCGTGGCACAACACCACAGGAAGCATCGGCTGGCTGCACACCAGCGGCACACGCCATCACGCACACACGCAGCTGCTTGCCAGCAACTACGGAACCGATCAGGGCATGGATGTCTACAGCTTCAGCCTCAGCATGCAAGGCTACAACCGCCAACTCACCCTGCGCCACCAGCAGACATGGCAACCCCGAAACCACACGGTGAACACCGGTGGCGAGACCACTCTTATAGGAGTGCAATCGGCAGCATGGAGAATAGTCAGCAACCACGAGCGAGAGAAACGCGACGGATGGTTCTCGGCACTATGGCTGGCCGATGACATCTCACTTTTCAAAAAGCGACTCACCCTGTCGGCCGGACTGCGTATGGAATGGTTTTCGGCACTTGGCGGCAAACCCTATTACAAGTTCGACGACACCGGCAGAATCATAGAGACGATGCACCCCAAAAAGGGCAAGATAGTAAAAACATACACCGTGGCACAACCCAGAGTGAGCCTCACATGGCAGATAGGCCCATACGCATCAGTGAAAGCCGGATACAGCAAACTGGCCCAAGCTGTGCAGCCGGTGCGCAACAGTTCGATGACACTGCCCATCGACCGCCTCACCATGATAAGCAACTATATCAAACCCCAGATAGCCGATCAAGTGGCAGCAGGCTTCAACATCATGACCCCAAAGGGGGCTTGGGACTTCTCGGCCGACGCCTACTGGAAAAAGATAAAGAATGTGTATGACTTCCGCGACGGCAAGACCTTCAACTCAGAAATAGAGATAGAGCCACTGCTCACCGGCGGCAGGGGAAAGGCCTACGGCCTGGAACTGGCCGCACACAAGAACCACGGGCCGGTGACAGGATGGGTGGCCTACACCCTGTCGTGGGTGAAAAACAAGATAGACGGCGTGATGGACGGCCAATGGTATACCGCCTCCAACGACCGCCGCCACGACTTTGTGGCAGTGGTGATGGCACCTTTATCGCCACATTGGGAAATAGCCGCCACATGGCGCTACACCACCGGCCAGGCCATGACAGCGCCAGCCGGCAAATATGAGATAGCCGGCGAGACCTACTACTACTTCGGGAAGAGAAACGAGAACCGCGCCCCAGCCTACCACCGTCTGGACCTCAGCGCCACCCACACCAAGAAGAAAGGCAAAAGGGAGCACATGTGGACTTTCGGACTCTTCAACGCCTACAACCGCTACAACCCGTTTTTTGTAAGCTTCAAGGAAGACGACAGCAAACCCAACGGCACGAAGGCCGTCGTCACCACCCTCTTTGGCATAGTGCCCACCGTGTCATACTCTATAAAATACTGACAACCATGAAGACAACCAATCACAAATCGACCTACGGCTGCCTGATGCTGGCATTCGTCTGCATTGTGGTCGTCACCAGCTGCCAGCGGGAGATAGACTTCGACTACCCTACAGCCGTCCCCGCCGTGATCATCGAGGGGCAGATAAGCAACGAGAATGTGTTTGTGCGCATCAACAAGACACGGCCCATGATGGACAATGCTGCCGCACAACCCATACCCGACGCAGAAGTGTGGATATCATGCACAGACGGCACCAATGAACAGCTCATATACGACAGCGATGAAGGATGTTACCTATCGGCCACAGGACTTACCGCCAAAGCGGGTAAAACCTACAAGATGAGAGCCACGGTGGAGGGACGGCAATACGAAGCCACCTCCACCATGCAGCAGACAGCCGTAATCGACAGTGTGTATTTCAGATACATAAAAGTGCTGAAAGAGCGCGTCTACTTCTATTGCGTCAAGGGCAAGGACCCCATCCCCGACGAGCGCAACTACTACCTCTGCCGTCTGATGCGTGGCGACGAGATATTCAGATGGAACACCCGCTCAGGGCGCAGCAACGTCAACGGCAAATTCGAATACGACATGATGTGCTCCACCGAATCAGCCATCGACAAAGGACCCAACGAAGACGATGACATGCCTTTGGCCGAAGGCGACACACTTGCCCTTCTGCTTATGACCCTCGACCGAGAGAGCTGGGAGTATTTCCAATCGCTCAATGTGAGCCAGCGCACCACCGCCAATCCCATCACCAACATCAAGGGAGGCGCCCAGGGAGTGTTTGCCGCAACCAACATCACACGCGCCGACCCTATAGTATTCAGAAAAGAGGATGCGGTGATGGAGAGATGAAGATTGGGGGGTAGCGGTATGGCTGCAGGAACTCAAGCTAAAGCACAACTTGAATCATTTATAGAGATACTCCAGCAAGTCGGCACCCATCATAAGACAATTCTCCACGTGGCCCGACTCCGTAACCACATAATCGACCTTAGCCCCTACCGACCTCAGATATGCCACCAGTTCGTTGGTGCTTTCAATGGGCACGTAAGTGTCATTGCTCCCATGGTAGATATGGATGGTGCATGTGGGTATCCAATCATTTGGAACAGCGAGTTTGGCCGCACTCTGCCTTAACCTCAGATAATCAGGATTATCGGGACTGAAGAAGTCGAGGTTGAGATATTGGCTTATATCTGAGCCCAATTTGTCGGACAAGTCAAACAGATTGGTATTGCCACTGCACCACAGCTCATAATTCGAAGCCAGTTCACCCTTGAATACTTTTGAGAAGTCCAACCCCAATCCGTCGTAATAATTCAACGAATAAAGCGAACTGGGCAAAAACACATAATCAGTGTAGAGCGACGCTAATTGGTGGTCCAACACCGCCAATGGGTTGTAAGCTCCGCCAGCAATCCATATCTGGCTGACCTTTACACCCAACTCTGGATGGAGGTTGTAATGACGTGCCAAAGCCCAAGCCCCCGATGCAGAAAGCGACATACCAGATAACATGGTCCAGGAAGGCATGTCACGTCCATACTCATTCCTTACCAGTTCGTTGGCTGCCTGCCGCATATCGGCACACACTTTGGCCACATTGTCATGATAGAAGAAAGGCACAGGCATGGCGGCAGTCTCGCCAAACCCAATCAAGTCGGGAGCCACCACTATAAAGCCCGCCATCCCCTGTATTATCTCGGCATTTGTCAAGCGGTTGGAAGGGCAGTCGCTCTTGTTTTTGCTGTATGGCAAAGCCTCTATCACCCCTTTGGGCTTGCCAGATTTGGGATAATATACCACTCCGGATGCCAGCACGGGGTTCCCTTTTGGGTCAGTGGTGTGATAAGTGATGGTATATGCCTTGTAGTTTCGTGCACGAAGGGCTGCCATGTCAATCCGCTGCTTGTAGGGTCGTACCTGTTCTTCCGTTATGCCCTCTTCGGTGGTTAGAAACTTCACCACCTGTGCGAAAGTGATGTCGGTGGTTGACTTTATGGCGTTCAAGACCTTATAAGGCACAGGCTCGAGCCACTCCTCATCGGAATGGCACGATATTACGACCAATGAGCAAGCCCATAATATAAAGTAAAGGCATCGGCTTGTGCAATATGGGATATTTCTTCTTTTTACAAGCATGATAGACGCAGAATATAGGTTGTGGTTCTCGATGTTACAAAAATAGCAAAAAAACAGATAAGAAAAAGTCCGGCATGCCCAAACTCCCGAACCCTACAAATTCCATTCCAGTCCGGCATGTATGTCGCAGCTTTCCGCATGGCGGTTTTCATGGTGCTTGTAGTGGGTGTGGCGCAAATGGTAGGATGCGCCGGCGGTCAATCCCATGTGCTGTGACAGGTTTATTCTGGCCTTGAGGCTTATTGACAGCAGGCGGGCGTCGCTGCGGTCGCCGAGCACATCGAAATGCTTGTTCTCGAATGTGTAGTCATCAGGCCGCTTGGGCTCATAACCTTTCCATGTGAAGAGATGCATGAAGTAGGCTGACAACTGCAGGCTCCCTGCTTTTTCCCATTTGAGCCGGCTCGTCGACGAGGCTCCATATCCTGTGCCCATGTTATAGGTGCGGTTGCGAAACTTGTAGTAGTCGCTTTTGACTGCCCCCAAGACCACCCCGTGTGCGAAGAGGTTTTGTTCCAAGCGGATATGTGGCGACACGCGAGGGAAAGATAAGATGATGCCGGGGCCGAAAGATGCCATTTCTCCATAGGGAAAGGGCGAACGGGTGGAGTCGCCTTTGAGATGGGTGTCCTCATACTTGAAAAACTGGTATAGTCCTATTTCGGCAGACATATTCTCCTTCATCTTCATGGGAGTGCTGCATATTCGTCCGGTGATGTTGAGGTGGGAAAGCACATGCTGCCGCTTGCCAAAGGCAAAGGTTCCATCTATAGTGAAAAAATCGTAGATGCTGGTATGTGTCTCACCGTCTGCGGCATTGCCATATTCTATCGAGAAAGATGCGTAGGGCTGGTGGGTGCCGGGCGTGAAATCGTTGGCTGGTGCTATGAGGCGGTCGCCCAGACCGACTTCAAATCCCGTGTTGCTCTCGTCATCAGGAGCTGTACCGCAGGGTGGGGCATATTTGCAGGGACCCACTTTCCACATCCGTCCGCTGAAGAGTCTGTGAACACCCTCTATGGGGTTGGCGATAGCGGCAAGGGTTTCCCTGATGGCACGCTTGGTACCTCTCTCTCGCTCATCCACTATAGCCGGCACAAGGCGGTGGGATATCTCGCCCATGAGCACACCGCTCACGGGGGTCACTATCATGTCGTTGATGGATGGCTGCTCCTTCTCGCATGTTATCTCCCATGCCAAAGCTCCCAAGAAAGTGTAGGGCACCGATTGCCAGAAACTGAGGCCTTTGCTGCGGGCGGCATTGAAATAGGCGCTGCCTTGGTATGTATGGCCGATATTGTTGAGGTAGAAATTGTCGTCATCCCATGCGAAGCCCGACCGCATGTTGTCATGTATGGAATGCATCGTGCTTTGAGCATACTCCTCACGCATGACATAGCGGGCAAAACTGTGCACGGCACCGCATGTGAGGGCCACTTCGCCCAATGCACGCAATGGATATCGTTTGCAATCTGCTTGCATGGCAGTGCTGTCGGCCGGTATTACAGTGCTGTCGGCCGGCACTACCTGGGCCCCAACGCACTGCATCCTTAAGAATGCCACAAAGATGACTATCACCTTCTTCATGCTGCTATGCCTGAGGGTTAAATATAAGGTGAATACCAAAAGGGCGGCACTGTTGGCCGCCCTTTTTATAACAGGTGTGAAAGTTTATTAGAAGTGGAAATTAAGACCGAAGAGGATGTTGTAGGAGTCTACATTCACGCCGAAACGTGTAATCTTGATGTCGGACTCTTTCTCCTTTGCCGACATGAAGCCCACGGCACCAAGTTTGCAGAGGATGTCGAGTTTGTCGCTCATCTGGAATGTGGCAACCGGACGGAGGCCAATTTCAAACGCATTGAATGTCAGCTCATTGCCACCGTAACTACCACCATCACTGCTTTGTACCGTAGGAGAACCATCGCTGCTGATGCTGTTGTATCCCAGATAGCCCTCAACAGCCACGCTTGCCTTGCCATATTCCACAAGTTTGTAACGGATGTATGGAGAGATGGTGAAGCTATTGAGCTTGTACGAGTCATTGCCTATGTCGGAAGCGGCACCGGCAAGAGTGCTTATGGCCGATTTGATATCGGTCACGGTAAGCGAACCGAAAGCAGCCATACCTGAAGAATAGCCCAGCTGCACACCCACGATGAGGTTCTCATTAATGCTGTAGCCAATATCGGGGACTATTTTGTATGATGAGCCCGACTGATCGCTGCCACCTGCATCAATCTTAGTAGTGGTGAAGCCCACGGTACCTCCAATATTCCACTGTGCACTGGCTGTTGTGATGCAAGCCAGCATTGCAATCATCATAAAAATTTTTTTCATAATCAAGTAAATTTTAAAGGTTATAAAAATTATATTTTTTTTAAAGTTAAAAAAATTACCGAAAAGTATTTCCTTAGTTATGTTGTGTATCCCAGGCTTTATCCCAGCCCGTCAATATTTTTTATGCAAAGATACGTGCCGTGTGCCTTAGGTCTGTTGCAAAACTGCAAATATTTTGCAAAACAAGATTTATTTAGCTTTTTTGGCTCCTTATGAAATGCTTCAACAGGCACACATATCGGTAAAAAGTTCATTTTTTTGGTTGTTTGCCCGTATAATATTACCTTTGCAGACATGTTGCAATCGTTGTTTATTTCCCTGCCGATGATTGTGTGCGGCGTAATCACCATAGAATTGGCCTTGGAGTATATTCGCAGGTCCGACCGCGCCATACTATGCCTTTTGGTATGGGCAGCCGTAACCACCATGCTGTACAGTTGCCACTACATCTATTTCCACAGAATAAATGGCCTGGTGGCCGCCTGCGATGCGGTCTATGTGACCTGCAATCTTGCCGTCTATCCACTCTACCTGATATATATCAGCGAACTGGCCGATACCCGTCCGCTTCTGTCACGCCGCAAATGGCTCGCCGTGCTACTCTTTCCGGCTGTGGCGGGTGGAATAGCCAGTGGCATAGTCTACGCGATAATGCCGTCCGAAGAAACC
Source organism: uncultured Prevotellaceae bacterium (assembly GCA_902777645.1). GTDB lineage: Bacteria > Bacteroidota > Bacteroidia > Bacteroidales > Bacteroidaceae > Prevotella. Next base: position 18,594 of record CACYUZ010000008.1, read on the forward strand.
CGCCAATTTCTTGACACCTACCTCTACGGACGTCAGCACCAAGGATTGCAGTCGTGGGCGATGGCACAAGCCATAGTGCATGACATATCGCATGTGGTGTTCTCGCTTGAAGTGGTAGTCACCATGATATGGGGTACGAGGAAAGTACGCAACTACGACCGCAAGCTCTGTGATTTCTATGCTGATACAGAGCCTCACTCACTCCGATGGGTCAAAAACTTACTGATACTGCTCTTGATAGTGTCGCTGATGTCGATAGTGGCCAACGAGGTTGGTCGCTCGGCATTCGCCGATTCGCCATTGGTGGCCATACCCTCACTGGCATTCACCTCCGTGCTCTTTGCCGTCGGATGGATGGGAATGCACCAGCAACCGACAGCGAAGGAAATTATGGAAGTACAGGAGTGCAAGTTGGAGAAAAGCCAACCAGCAGAACAAGAAGGGAGTGCATGCCATGACGAAACATTTACGGAAACGGACACCCCCCAAAAGGAGGAAACGACTCTCATTGCCAAGGCCATCCAACTTATTGAAGGCGAACATCTCTATCTGCAATATGACTTGAAGCTCGACGATGTGGCCACCCGGCTCGGCACCAACCGCACCTATCTGATATACGCACTCAACGAAGGGAAAAAGATGACATTCAAGGAATACATCAACCGTCTGCGCATAGCCTACGCCCAAAAGCTGCTATCCGAATCGCCCGACATGCCCAAAAGTGAGGTGGCCTCCCTCTGCGGCTACAACACCCCCTCCTCATTCTATCGCAACTGGAAGAAGTATGAATCCGACTGAAGCAGCACCTACGTGCAGCAAGGCGCTCACTCCCATCATTCCAGTTCGTGCTCTATCTCAGGCAACAGTTTGCGCTGGAAAGCGAGAATAAAGCGATAAAAAAGCGATGGCGACGATGGATAATTCGGGAAAAAGATGTAACTTTGCAAAGATTATGCGTAAGATACTTCTGATAGCCTGCCTGGCCTTGACGGCCCTGCAAATGAATGCCCAAACCCCGAAACGGGAAGTGCGGGCTGTATGGCTCACCACCCTGAGCAATCTCGACTGGCCGCTCACCAAGGCCACCAACCCATCGACCAGAGAACGCCAAAAACAACAGTTGTGCGACATACTCGACAAGTTGGCCGCCGCCAACGTGAACACGGTGCTGCTCCAGACGCGCATCCGTGCCACCACCCTCTATCCCTCCGACTATGAGCCCTGGGACGCCTGCCTGACCGGCAAGGCCGGCCAGGACCCCGGCTACGACCCGTTGCAGTTTGCCATCGAGCAGTGCCACCGCCGCGGCATGGAGCTTCACGCCTGGGTAGTGGCCATTCCCGTGGGCAAGTGGAAGGCCGCCGGCTGCACCCAGCTCAACAAGCGCTACCCCGCCCTGGTGCGCAAGATAGGCGACGAGGGATTCATGAACCCCGAGAAAGCCGGCACGGGCGACTACATCGCCAAGATATGCCGTGAGATAGTGAGCCGCTATGATGTGGACGGCATCCACCTCGACTACATCCGCTATCCAGAGAACTGGAAGCAGATGGTGAGCAAGAGCGAGGGCCGCAACTACATCACGCAGATAGTGCGCCGCATCCACTCGGTGGTGAAACAGGAGAAGCCCTGGGTGAAGGTGAGTTGCTCGCCCCTGGGCAAGTTTGACAATTTGAGCCGCTACGACAGCCGTGGCTGGAACGCCTACAACACCGTGTGCCAGGACGCACAAGGCTGGCTGCGCGAGGGCATTATGGACGAGCTCTTCCCGATGCTCTACTTCCGCGGCGACAATTTTTACCCCTTCGCCATCAACTGGCAGGAGAACAGCCACGGGCGCATCATCGCCCCCGGTCTGGGCATCTGGCTGCTGTCGCGCAACGAGAACAACTGGCCGCTGACCGACATCACCCGCGAGATAGAAGTGTCGAGGCAGTTGGGCATGGGACACTGCTACTTCCGCAGCCGTTTCTTCACCGACAACACCAAGGGCCTCTACACCCACATGAAGAACCAGATAGACCGCTACCCCGCCCTCGTGCCCGCCATGACGTGGGAGCGCAACACAGCTCCCGAGGCCCCCCGCGACCTGAAAGTGACGCTGAGCGGCGAGGAGCTGCACCTGCAGTGGCCCAGCGGCGTGGACCACAGCGGCGGTCCCTACCTTACCTATAATGTATACGCCTCGCGCACCTGCCCCGTCGACATAGACGACGCCCGCAACCTGATAGCGAGCCGCCTGCAGCGCACCGAGCTGCATCTGCGCAGCGACGACGGCCAGCACTACTTCGCCGTGACAGCCATGGACCGCTACGGCAACGAGAGCGCCGCCATGCAGAGCCACAGCATATCGAAAGGCATGACCCTGCTGAAGAACGACGGCAAGAAAGTGAAGTTGCCCGAGGGCGACCTTGAGGTACGCAACGGCGACTACCTGGTGGTGGAGAGCATGGCCGGCAACATCCTGATGACCCGCATCAAGACCAACGACTATCTCGACATCCGCCGTCTGAAAGACGGTGTCTACACCCTAAGGGTGATGAACAAGCACAACAAGAAGCACGCCCGCCGGCTGGGCACCTTCATCATAAGGAGATAGGTCCTTAGTCCTTGAGAAACAGACATTCGAATATCCCCCGATTCACCATCAGTATGAATCGGGGGATATCAGTTATTACCGGGAATCGGGAAAGGGTTTAGAAGGGCAGGTCGTCGTTCGACTCACCCTGCGGTGCGGCAGGCTGCTGCGGTGCGGCGGGCTGCTGGGGAGCAGCGGGCTGCACGGGCGGGAACTGCTGCTGGGGAGCGGCTGCGAAAGAACCTCCTGCCGGGGGGAAGGCACCAGTCTGAGGATCCTGACCCTGCACCACCGGGCGCACATCATAGGCGCGGATGCTGTTGAACCAACGTCCTTGATACTCATGGGCATCGATATCGAACGAAACGCTCACATACTGTCCCTCCTGGATGTTGAAACGCTGCAGGCGGTCCTCACCGAACACGGAAAAACACATTTTCCTTGAAAACTGGTCGGTCGTCTCGATAACAAATTCTTGTACTTTCCACTCACCCCTTGCCGAGGTGCCCGTTCTTGGTTCAAGGCACTTTATGATAGTTCCTTCTATCTGCATAATGTTGTAGCTTATAAAAAATGTATGAAAATTAAACAATTGCATGGCGGCAAGCCGACGGCCTGGGAGCCGAGGCAGCCTAAACCGTTGGCGAAATTACGAAAATTGTTTTTAAATCGGAAATTTTTGCCATATTTTTTGTCATGTAAGCGTAAATTTGTATTTTTGTATGCTATAAGCGTGGAGCAAGGCCCCAAGGCCTCCTACCGACACTGAACAATCACCATAAAAAATACGACCAATGAGATTTTCACTATCCAGTACCGCCCTGAGCAGCAGTCTGAGTTCGCTCTCGAGAGTGATCAACAGCAAGAACACGATGCAGATACTCGACTGTTTCCTTTTTGAGATCAAGGACGGACAGCTCGTGGTAACCGCCTCTGACGGCGAGAACGTAATGACGGCACAGATACCGCTCGACGAGACCGACGGCGAGGGCAGCTTCGCCATCACCAGCCGCATCATCCTCGATGCCGTTCGCGAATTGCCCGAGCAGCCCCTCGTCTTCGACCTGAACCCCGACGACTACTCCGTGCGTCTTAACTACCAGAACGGACTGTACCAGTTTATGGCCCAGGCCGACGATTTTCCCCGTCCCGTACCCCTTTCGGGCAATGTGACCACGATTGTGATGGACGCCGGACAGTTGCAGGAGGCCATCAGCCGCTCGCTCTTCGCCACCGCCCAGCTCGACTCCCGCCCGGTGATGAACGGCATCTACTTCGACCTGACCGAAGGCTGCCTGGCCATTGTGGCCACCGATGCGCAGAAACTGGTTCGCAACCGCATGCTGACGGTGAAGAGCGACACCCCCGCCTCGTTCATCCTGCCGAAGAAGCCCGCCCAGCTGCTGAAGAATGTGCTGTCGAAGGAGAGCGGCGACGTGGTAATCAAGTTTGATGAGAGCCATGCCGTGATCAGCTATGCCTCGGGCGTCATCATCTGCCGACTGATAGACGGCCGCTACCCGCGCTACAACGCCGTGATCCCCAAGGACAACCCCAACCGCCTGACGATAGACCGCGGCGCCCTGCTGAGCGCCCTTCGCCGCGTGGTGCCGTTTGCCAGCGAGAGCAGCATGCTGGTGCGCGTGCGTCTGGAGGCCGGCCGCATAGAGCTCTCCTCTGAGGACATCGACTTCTCGACGAGCGCCAAGGAGAGTCTGATTTGCGAGTACGACGGTCAGCCGATGAGCATCGGTTTCAAGGGCAGCGCCCTGACCGAGATTGTGAACAACCTTCAGAGCGACGACATCGTGATGCTGCTGGCCGACCCGAGCCGTTCGGGCCTTGTGTTCCCCGCCGAGCAGCCTGAGAACGAAGAGATACTGATGCTGCTGATGCCGATGCTGCTGAACGACTAAAGCACCGCCATCAGCCATAGACACACGCACTGTAACGATGAGACCCAAACTATATAAGCCCCTGATTGTCTTCGACCTGGAGACAACGGGGCTTGACCTTGTTAAGGACCGCATTATCCAGATTTCGTACATCAAGGTCTTCCCCGACGGACATGAGGAGCGCGGCAACCACTTTGTGAATCCCGGCCGCCCCATACCCGCCGAGGTGACCGGCATCACGGGCATCAGCAACGACATGGTGAAAGACGCCCCCGCCTTCAAGGAGCTGGCCTCCGGCCTGCGCGACACCTTCGCCGGCTGCGACTTTGCCGGTTTCAACTCGAACCATTTCGACATTCCCATGCTGGCTGAGGAATTTCTCCGTGCCGGTGTGGACTTTGACTTCTCGAGAAGCCATCTGGTGGACATGCAGACCATCTTCCACAAGATGGAGCCCCGCAACCTGAGTGCCGCCTACAAGTTCTACTGCGGCCGCAAGATGGAGGACGACTACACCGCCCACCGTGCCGACGAGGACACGGAGGCCACCTACCGGGTGCTGCAGGGACAGCTTGACATGTACTCAGCCGAGCACCAGGAGGAGGAAGGCCGCCGTCTGCCCAACGACATCTCCAAGTTGGCCGAACTTTCGAAGACGAACGACAATGTGGACTTTGCCGGGCGCATCGTGTGGAAAGTCGTAACCGACGTCAACGGACGCCAGCTGAAAGACCAGAACGGCAATGCCGTGCGGCGCGAGGTGTTCAACTTCGGCAAGTACAAGGGCTATGCCGTGGCCGATGTGCTGCAGCGCGACCCCGGCTACTACAGTTGGATACTGAACGGCGACTTCACGAACAACACCAAGCAAGTGCTCACGCGCATCCGTCTGCGTGAGATGGTAAAGAAATAATACACTGGAAAAGAGCGAAATACCCTATATGTTGGAAGGCAAAAAGATAGTAATCGGCATCACCGGCAGCATAGCCGCCTACAAGACCTGCACCCTGATACGCCTGCTCATCAAGCGCGGCGCCGAGGTGCAGGTGGTGATAACCCCCGCCGGCAAGGAGTTTGTGACCCCCATCACCCTGTCGGCCCTCACCCACAAGCCTGTGGTGAGCGACTTCTTCTCGCAGCGCGACGGCACCTGGCACTCGCACGTGGACCTCGGCCTCTGGGCCGACCTGATGCTGATAGCCCCCTGCACGGCCAGCAGCATAGGCAAGATGGCCCATGGTGTGGCCGACAACATGCTCATCACCACCTACCTCTCTATGAAGGCCCCTGTGATGATAGCCCCCGCCATGGACCTGGACATGTATGCCCACCCCAGCACCCAGCACAACCTGGAGATACTGCGCACCTATGGCAACCATATCATCACGCCACAGAGCGGATTCCTGGCCAGCGGACTGGAAGGCAAGGGCCGCATGGAGGAGCCGGAGGTCATTGTGGAGCAGGTGGAAGCCTTCTTCGCCCGGCAGGAGAAACGCGACCTGGAAGGCAAGCGCGTGCTCATAACCGCCGGCCCCACCTACGAGAAAATAGACCCCGTGCGGTTCATCGGCAACTACTCGAGCGGCAAGATGGGTTTCTCATTGGCAGCCGAATGTCAGCGGCGCGGTGCCGAAGTGCAGCTCATAGCCGGACCGGTAAGCCTGCCCACCCCCGCCGGTGTGGCAAGGACCGATGTGGAGAGCTGCTCAGAGATGCATGAGGCCGCCCTTCGCCTCTTCGGCCAGGCCGATGCCGCCATTCTTTGCGCCGCCGTGGCCGACTACCGTCCGTCGGAGCAGAGCGACACCAAAATAAAGCGCAAGGGCGCCATCACCCTGGAGCTGACACCCAACCCCGACATAGCCCGCGACCTGGGCCAGCAGAAGCGCAGCGACCAGGTGATGGTAGGTTTTGCCTTAGAGACCAATGCCGAGGAGCAGCATGCGCTGGAGAAATTGGAGAAGAAGAACCTTGACCTCATCGTGCTGAACAGTCTGCGCAACGAAGGCACCTGTTTCCGCTCCGACGACAACCAGATAGTGTTATACAGCCGCGAGGGCAAGCAAGCCTATGGCAAGAAGCCGAAGAGCGAAGTGGCCGCCGACATTGTCGACGCCATGGTGCGGGAGCTTCAGAAGAAGTGAAACAAGGAAAGCTTATAAAACCTATAATAATGAAAGCCAACGAACAAACCAACCAGCAGATAGACCGTGCTCTTCGCAAGATAGCACAGAAGTTTCCCATGACCGAGGACATCTCGAACCTGACCGACATCCACCTGCGTGTGACCCAGGAAAGCGGTGAGATGGTAGCCTTCGATGATGAGGAGAACGAGATAACGCGTGTGGTGATAGAGCCTTGGATAGACAACAAAGACCCACAGTTCTACGACGACATCACTCCTGTGCTGCGCAAGAGTTTGGAGCGCAACCATGAGATGATAGACGGTATGGGCATTCTGAAGCCGTTCAGTTTTGTGTTGGAGAACGATGAGAAAGAGATTCTGGCTGAGCTATATCTGGCCGACGACGACACCGTGATTATCAGCGGCGAACTGATGGAAGGTTTGGACCAAGACTTGGACAACTTCCTGGAGAAACTGATGGAGGACGAGGAATAACCCCGCCCTCCATCCGTTTTTATCGCCTCGCAGGGCGATGAATGGCATATTGTGTTCAGGCCTATAATTTCACCTTTACCACAGCACCCTTACTTTCGTTGCTCATGCGGTCGAGTGCGGTGACCACATACCAGCAGGGCGTCTTCCCGTTTTTATAGGGCAGCGGATAGAAAGTATCTTCCGTTATAGCCACGATGTGCGACGGGTCGGCCAGGTTGATTTTCTTGTCACTGTCGAACCGATAGACCACATACTTGTAAGCCGCATCATCCCACGATTTTCCTTTCGGCGCCTTCCAGAAGAGCATGTAGCCGTCGGAGGTCCATACCCCCTTCAGTTTTTTAGGATGATTGGGAGCCTTCTCGTCGATGAAGGGCATCAGCGGCTGTAGGGCCGGCCGGCGCCAGTAGTTGTTGCGCAGACTGGTGCCGTAGTTGCCCACATTGTCGACGACCGCCTTGGCATACCACAGCACGGTGCCCTGCACATTCTTCATCTGGTGGTGAAGCTTCATTTTGGCATCGAGCTGATGCTGTCCGGGGCGGTCGGGGTCGTCGTATTTCACGGTGCGTTCCACATCCTCGCCGATATAGAGCGGCCGCTGTGCGGCATAGTCGTTCCACCACCTGATGAGCGTCTTGTAGTCGGCGGTGGGATGTCCTATCTGCCAATAGAGCTGCGGCACACAATAGTCTATCCATCCCTTTTGTGCCCAGAGCACCACGTCGGCATAGAGGTCGTCGTAGTTTTGCAGGCCCTTGGTGCGGCTGCCGGAGGCATCGCCGCTGCCGTTGCGGAAGATACCGAAGGGCGACACGCCGAACTTGACCCAGGGTTTGCACTTATGGATGGTCTCGCCCAGCTGCTGTATGAAATGGTTCACATTTTCGCGGCGCCAGTCGGCCAGGCTTCCCGCCCTGCCGCCATAGCGTCGGTACTCAGCAGCATCGTCGATTACCTCGCCACTGACCGGATAAGGATAGAAATAATCGTCGATATGGAGACCGTCGACATCATAGCGGCTGACGATATCGTCGACCACCCTGCAGATATAGTCGCTGTTCTCCGGCTGCCCCGGATTGAGGATATACTGTCCGTCGTAAGTGAAGACGCAGCCCGGTTTTCTTGTTGCAATATGGTTGGAGGCCAGCTGATGGGTGGTCTTGGTCTTTGCCCTATAAGGATTGATCCACGCATGGAGTTCCATGCCCCGTTTGTGGCACTGGTTTATCATCCACTCGAGCGGATCCCAGTAAGGCGACGGTGCCAGCCCCTGCTGTCCGGTGAGGAAACGGCTCCACGGCTCCAATTTGCTGGCGTAGAGTGCATCGCACTCCGGTCTTACCTGGAAGATGATGGCGTTGACGCCGTCCTTCTGCAGTTCGTCGAGCTGATAAGACAGCGTGCGCTGCATTTCCTGGGTAGACATACCGAGGAACTGTCCGTTCACGCACTGTATCCATGCTCCTCTGAACTCTCTCTTCTGCTGCGAGCTGTCGGCCGTTACGGTCTTGTTGGTGTGGCAGGCGGTGAGGAGGAGGAGAATAGGAGTGATTTTCAGGAGTGTGGGAGTGATTCTTCTTAGGAGTGTAGAAGTGAAGGAGTGTAGGAGTGTAGACATATGTTGTTTCAGGAGTGTGGGTATTAAAAACAAGGTAAAGAAAAAGAGAACCTGAAGACAAGTTCTCTTTTTCTTTTGCTCTTATCTTGATGTTAGAAGAAGAGGTATCTGTTGTCGGTCACGTGGGCGTTGCTCACGAGATCATTGAACACCATGCGGGAGAACATCGACATGTAGCCCTGAGCCGACTTGTTCTCATAGCTCTTGACATCGAAGGCACCCTCAAGCTTTCTGCGGTCGGTAACCTGGAACACATACACGCCCTGGTTGCCCTTCACAGGATGAGCGGAGAACTTGCCCTTCTCGGTAGCGCAGACAGCACCGCTGAGAGCGGGCTCCTGGGCCTGCACCTCGGAGATGAATGCGGGCGAAGCGAAGGTGATCTGCTTCACCTCAACCACCTTGGCACCCTTGGCCTTGGCATCGTTGATGCTCTTCAGTCCGTTGGCCTTTGCCATAAGCATCTCAGCCTTCTTGTCGCGCATCACTTCCTGCTCCACATAGTTCTTCACATCCTCATTGGAGAGAGGCATGTAGCCCTTGGGATAGATATCGGTGAGCACGATGGCGATAAGCTCATCGCGGTTCTGTCCGGTGGTGAACACCTGCGACACATCACCCTTCTCGGCGGCGAACACCCATCTGAGGGCCTCGCGCGAGTTGACGAGTCCGGGAATCTCACCCTGCGAGGTGGTCACGTTCTTGGCGTCGCGCACCTGGAAGCCCGACTTGGGAGCGTTCTGCTCGAACGACTCAGCGCTCTGGTTGGCAGCGACAAACTGGTTGAACTTATTGGTAATCTCGTTGGAGGTCTCAGTAGAGTAAGCGATGTTGCGTTTCACCACAGCCACGTCGTACTTGGTGGTCATGGCCTTGCGGTCGCAGATCTGGAGGATCACGTTGCCCTGCACCATGGCGATGTTGGAGGTCTCGCCCACGAGCTGGGTATTCATGGCGTTGTACACAGCGCGGTCATCGGCCGAGAGGTTGGCGGCACGCTCATACATGGAAGTGGTGAGCCACTGCTTCTCTCCGTTCTGTCCGTAAACTTTTGCGATAGCCTCGAAGTCGCCGCCGGCCTTCACAGCATTGAGCACGCTGTCGGCTCTGGTCTTGGTCTCGTCGGCGGTCTTGCCACCCACGATAATCATGCGATACTGAATAGAGTCGGGCAAGGAATTCTTGGCCAGCAGTTTGATCACGTTCAAGGTGTTGTCGAGTGTGCTCTCCACGGGACCTACGGTAGCGCCCACTGCCAGCGAGTCAATCTGGCGTGCCACATCGGGTGTGAAGGCATTCTTTGTGACAGGCACACCGAGGTAGCTCACGTTCGACTTGCTCTCACGCACCACCTGCTCGGCGTTGTCGGTAGTTTTGAGCTGCTCGGCCACCTTGTTGAGTTCCTTGGTGAGTTCGGCACGGTCGGCGGCAGAAGCCACTTTCTTCACCTGCACGAACTTGATGGCTCTGATTTCCTCCTGAATACGGAAAACCTCCTTGCGCTCCTTGTACTTAGCCTCGAGGTCGGCATCGGTCACCTTCACATCCTTGTCGTTGATGCTCTTGTAGTCGAAATAGGCGAGCTGTATGTCGCTCTCCTGCTTCTCGGCGTCGAAGTTGAACTTAGCCTCCACCGGGTTGGAGAGGATGCACGACGACATGAGCGTCTGGTACTTCTGTGCGAGGAGCTGCTGGCGGAGCTGCTTCTCCTTGAAGAGGAAGAACTTATAGAGTTTGTTGTACTGCTCAGCGGTCTGCGGGTTGGAACCATACTGGGTTTTGCCCTCGGTCATGAATTTCTGATAGCTGAACACGTCGAATCGACCGGTCTGCTGGTTGGCGAACTCGGGGTTGACGTTGGCCATTTCCATGAGCACCTGGTTGGTACCCTGTTTCATCACGTTCTGAATTTCCTCTTTCGTGACGGTGAGACCCAGTTTTGCGGCCTCATTCTCGATGATTTTGTTTTGCACGAAGTTCTGCCAAGCTGCTTCTCTGAGCTGATCGTCAGAGGCTTGGGGAGCGGTTATTTTTGTGCACTCCACGAACTCCTCCAGATAGGTCTGATAATCCTGAGCGTTGATTTTCTCACCTACCACTTCGCCTACGCGGTTGCTCCTGTTTCTACTTGTTGTCTCGCAGGAGCGGAACATGTCGCCGGCGATAAATCCAAAGAGGCCCAGACCGATAACACCGATCAGGAAGGGTCCCCAGCTTCTAATTTTTCCTATTGCTGCCATTACAGTTGTTTATATAAATTTTTAGTTTTAAACTCTCATTTACTGCTTTTTATGCGTGGAAGAGGCGCCGCGGGTGCGTTTCTGTCCAAAAAGCGTACAAAATTACAAAGAAAAAGGCAAAACGCCCAAATTTTCAGTTGAAAAAACCTATTACTCGCCTACTTTTAGTCTTACGAGTTCGATTTTTGTCATTGTATTGCGTATTATCTTGAATTCGAAGCGTCCAATCTTTACCACCTCGTTGAGTTTCGGGAAGCTCTGGTAGTAGTGCAGTATGAGTCCTCCCACGGTCATGTATTCATCGCTTTCGGGCAGGTCGAGTTGGAACATTTCGTTCACTTTGTCTATTTCGAGTCGTGCGGAGAGCAGGTATTCTCCGTTTTCGGTCTGCTTGGCCACATAGTGCGTGGTATCATGCTCATCCTCGATGTCGCCGAAGATTTCCTCAACGATGTCCTCGAGCGAGACGATGCCGCTGGTGCCCCCGAACTCGTCGATGACCACGCCCAGGCTCTTCTTCTGCTGTAGAAAAATCTTCAGCATTTTGTGTGCCGCCATGGTTTCGGGCACGAAAGGCATGGTTCTGACGCTGTTTCTCCACTCCTCAGGCTTTTTGAACATCTCGGAGCTGTGAATATAGCCGATGATGTGGTCGATATCCTCTTTGTAGACCACTATTTTGGAGTGTCCGCTCTCTATGAACCGTGTTTTGAGCTGTTCGATATCGATATCCTCGGGCACGGCCACTATTTCGGTTCGTGGTTTCATGCAGTCGCGCACCTTGAGTTCAGAGAAGTCGAGCGCATTTTGGAATATTTTCACCTCGTCGTCGATATCAGAGCCTTTCGGTGCATTTTCGATGCTGCTCTGCAGGAGGAAGTCGAGGTCGACCTTGCTGAAGGAACCGTCGCTGCCGCCGTCGACCATTTTCACGCCCACCAGCCTGAGCAGCAGTCGGGAGAGGAAGGTGGCGAATCGTGAGATGGGCCACAGCACCACATAGATGCAGAAAGCCGGTATGGCAAAGAACCGCAGCAGTCGGTTGGGATGGCTTTTGAAGAGCGTCTTGGGCAGGAACTCTCCCGTGAAGAGCACGATGAGTGTGGAGAGGATGGTGTCGGCCGGCACGGTGAATCCCGGCGACATGCCCTTGAAGATGGTATTGTCGAAGAGTTGTGCGATGAGGATACCGTAGATGACGAGTGCTATGTTGTTGCCCACCAGCATGGTGCTCACAAAGTTATTGGGATGGTTGTAGAAGGCGGAGAGACAGCGCTGTGTGAGGCTGTTTTTCTCCTTTTCCATCTCCGCGAGCAGCCGGTTGCTGGCCACGAAGGCAATCTCCATGCCCGAGAAGAAGGCGGAGAAGGCCATGGTGACAAGAATGCCTATGATAAGCGATAACGACATATATTGCTTGGTAGGATACGATGTTTACTGTGCCGGGGCCTGATTGTGGGTTCTTGCTGGCGACGCCGGCCTTCTGCCCCTTAGGAGAGCGAGCGAGTCGTCGGTTTCCTTTTTGTCCGACTCCTTGTCGCCTATATCCCCTTTCATGAACGAGCCCTTGGTGTAGGAGACATTATACTTTGTCATGTTCTCATTGCTTCTGAACCGGTTGCCCTGCAGTTCTCTTTCTTCGGTGATGAGGTGCGAGTATCGGTTGGAGTAGACCTCGCGGTTTCGTTCGTCCCAATAGAGTTCCTCGCTGCTGAAGCGGAGTCCGTTTTTGGTAAATATCTTCACACGCCCCCGCAGTTCCCAGAGGTGGTCGGTGTCGTAATAGTAGGCCGTGTCGGCCTGTATATACGACTCCACGTGCAGTGTCTGGTCGAACTGTTCGAGGAAGATGCCTTTTTCGAAGACCCACCTGGAAGGCTGTTTCACCATATTGACCTCCCATTTTTCTGTCACGATGCGGTATTTGATGACACCCGAGTCGGAGATGAGCGTATTGACGCCGTAGGTGACCATCATGGGCAGTGAGTCGCGCGGGTTGACGGCGGGTGCGGTATGCTCTTTCTCTTCGGAGCATGCCGCCATCATGACAGCCAGCGCCACGGGAGCGAGAAAGAGCAGTCCATGTAGTGAATATGTTTTTTTGTGAAGCATGCCTACTCCACTTTCCATTTCATGAACCACCTCTCATTGAAGGTGAGTCCAATGGTGACGCGGAAGGTGTTTTCGGTGAGCATGCCCTGTCCGCTGGTGTGCACCCACTGTCCGCTGAGGTTGAGTATGGAGCGGTTGTTCCACTGGTTGATGACGGGGAAGCTCACACCGGCGCTGACGCCCAGTTCCTTGGGTCCGTCGGCACCGTTAATAATTAAATAAGGTGTAGTATAGCTGGCTCCCGCCTTGAATCGCATGCTGCTGAAGAATTTTCTCGACTGCGGGTTCCGGCAATACTCGCCTCCCACGGTAATTTTCTTTACATCCTTGAAGTAGCCTTTCTGCAGTTCATAAGAAGGGCGGTTGTTTTTCTCCACATCGACGGGGAATTCCGTGTCGGCCCATTTCTGGAGAGAGAAGTCGGCCCCGAACCGGATGCGCTTCTCATAGTCGACGAGGAATCCTGCCCCGAAGGTAGTGGGCAGTTCCAGTCCGTCTTTCACCACGAATCGTGTGGTGTCGCTCACCGATGTCTGCGAGTTGCGCGAGATGACCTCGTAGCTGGGGTCGGCACTTAATTTGTGTCCGTAGCCATAGGTGGCACCGAGTGTGAGCGATGTTTTCTTTCCCAGTTTGAAGGAGAGCTGCATACCCGCATCGAGTTTGTAGTTGGCCACATCCACCGAATAGTATTTGGAGAGCGTGTTCACATAGGCATCGCTGTAGCTGTTGACCACCGACCTGTCGTAGTCGCCCCAGAGGTAGGAGCCGTTCACACCGATGGAGAAGCCTCTGAACGGTTCCCATCCAAAGCCCAGATAGGCCTGGTGCAGTCCGCCGCTTCCCGAATAGGTGTTGGTATAGGTGGTATTGTTGGCATCGCCCACGTTTTGCGTATTGGAGTAGTTGTATCCCACATTGGAGAAGGGCATCACACCGAAGCTCACGCCGAGATGCGGCAAGGCCCTGAAGGCCGCCACGGCATACTCGAAGTTTGCATTCCTTGCGTTTTTCTTGAGACCTTTTTCATCGAAGGCGGTGAGCTGTCCGGCCACACCGGCATCGAAGATGAAGGTAAGGGAGTCGGCGGTGGCATAAGAGGCCGGATTGAGGTAGTTGACCTGGTTGCCGTCTCTGAATCCGAGGGCGAGTCCGTTCATGGCCCGGTTGAATCCTGTCGACTGGTCGGAGAGTTTGCCAAATCCATATTGGCTATACGGCGAATTGGTGCCGCTCTGCGCCGAAACGGCCACTGCGGCGGCCACCATGCAAACCGTGAGGAAAAATTTTCTCATATCAGTTGAAAAAAGAATCTACTTTTTTATATCAAGGTGCAAAATTATTGAAAAAAAACGAAACAGTGGCACGATTTAACATATTTATCGCGCAGATTCATTTTTTTAGATTAATTTTGCACCCGTGAAAACATTGAAAGCCCGTTCGTTCGAGATGCAGTTGCTGCTCCTGCTCATGGTGGCGGGAGGAGGCGAGGCACGCAGTGCCGTCGCCGACTCGGTGCGTCTGAGTCTGCTCACCTGCAGTCCGCACGAGGAGATATACAGTCTATACGGTCACAGCGCCCTTCGCGTTCAGAACACCCTGACGGGACAGGACCTTGTGGTGAACTATGGTGTTTTCAATTTTCACAAGCCCCACTTTGTGCTCCGCTTCGTGTTTGGTCTGACCGACTATGAGATGGGCGTGACGCCGATGACCAACTTCCTTTACGAGTACAGCTACTACCACAGCGGAGTGACCGAGCAGGAGATCAACCTGAGCGGTGCCGAGAAGGAAGCCATCCTGCGCGCTCTCGACGAGAACGCCCTGCCGGAGAATGTGGTGTACCGCTACAATTATTTCTACGACAACTGCACCACCCGCGCCCGCGACATGCTTACCGACCATCTTCAGGGCAAGGTGGTGTATGCCGCTCCCCCAGACAGCACGCTCACCTACCGCGACATGGTGCACCAGTGCACCGAGGGTCATTTGTGGATGCAGACCGGCATCGACCTGCTGCTGGGCATCAGCGCCGACCGAGTGCTCACGGGCCGCGAGCAGCAGTTTCTGCCCGCCTGTCTGCAGCGCGACTTCAGTCAGGCGCAGATAGTGGGCACCGACGGCACGGTTCGTCCCCTTGTGGCCCGCACCACCACCCTGCTGGAGCCCGGCGAGCAGGTTCGCAGCAAGGAGTTTCCCCTTTCGCCCCTGACCACGTTCGGTCTTTTCTTCGTGCTCACGGTGGCCATCACGGTGACCGAGTTTTTCAGCCGCAAGGTGCTCTATCTCTACGACCTGCTGCTGATGCTGCTCACCGGTTTGGCCGGCATTATCATCTTTGCGATGCTTTTCTCTCAGCACCCCACGGTGCGGGTGAATCTCCACCTACTTTTGCTCAATCCCCTACCCCTTTTCTTTCTGTATCCAGCCATCAGGCGGGAACGCGGGCGTCAGTTCCACTGCTGGTGGGACCTCTCGGCAGCACTCGCCGTTCTGTACATTATAGGCGGATTTTTTCAGTGTTATCCGCCGGCCATGTACTTTTTGGCATCATCTTTGCTGTTGAGAGACATAACCCGCCGCTGGCTGCTTCGCCGCATTTCCGCTGCTGAAGGCCGTGAAAAGTAGGCGTAGCGCCCCAAATCAAGCTGAAAAGGACCGCTCAGTCATGAAAAAGCGGTAAAAAAGAGATTATTACAGAAATAATCCTTACCTTTGCATGATGATTTGAAAATAACCGTTCAGAAAGAAAAAAAACAAAAACAAAGACAAGATATATGAGTTTTATCAACGTACTGCAATCCATTTTCGGCAACAAGTCGGGTCGTGACATGAAACTGATCCAGCCGATTGTGGAGAAAGTTAAAGCCGCGTATCCCGAGATACAGGCATTGGACAACGACGCCCTTCGCGCCAAGACGAAAGAGATACAGCGCTATGTGCAGGATTCGGCCAAGGAGCAGAAACAGAAAGTATTGGATCTGAAAGCCACCATCGAAGAGACGCCCATCGACGAGCGCGAGAGCATCTTCAATCAGGTGGACAAGATAGAGAAAGAGATTCTCGAGATTTATGAGCGCGCCCTCGACGAGGTGCTTCCCGTGGCCTTCAGCATTGTGAAGGAGACCGCCCGCCGCTTTGCCGAGAACGAGGAAGTGGTGGTTACGGCCAACGACTTCGACCGTGAGTTGGCCGCCACGAAAGACTTTGTGCGCATAGAGGGCGACAAGGCCATCTACCAGAACCACTGGATGGCCGGCGGCAACGACCTGAAGTGGGACATGGTGCACTACGACGTGCAGCTCTTCGGCGGTGCCGTGCTTCACCAGGGCAAGATAGCCGAGATGGCCACTGGTGAGGGTAAGACCCTTGTGGCCACGCTTCCCGTCTTCCTGAATGCTTTGACCGGCAACGGTGTGCACGTGGTGACGGTGAACGACTACCTGGCCAAGCGTGATGCCGAGTGGATGGGTCCACTCTATATGTTCAACGGTCTGTCGGTAGACTGTATCGACAAGCACCGTCCCAACTCGGCCGAGCGCCGCAAGGCCTATCAGGCCGACATCACCTTCGGTACGAACAACGAGTTCGGTTTCGACTACCTTCGCGACAACATGGCCATCTCGCCCAACGACTTGGTACAGCGTGCGCACAACTACGCCATTGTCGACGAGGTCGACTCTGTGCTCATCGACGATGCCCGTACGCCGCTCATCATCTCCGGTCCTGTGGAGCGTGGCGACGACCAGATGTTCGAGGAGTTCCAGCCGCTGGTGGAGAAGTTGGTGGGTGTGCAGCGCCGTCTGGCCACCGACTATCTGGCCGAGGCGCGCCAGAAGATCAACGAGGGCCGCGAGAAGAACGACCAGAAGATGGTGACCGAAGGTTTCCTTTCGCTGTTCCGCTCTCACAAAGCCCTTCCCAAGAACAAAGCCCTTATCAAATACCTCTCTGAAGACGGCATCAAGAGCGGTCTTCTGAAGACGGAGGAAGAATACATGCAGAACAACAACCGCCGCATGCCCGAGGCCGTGGCCCCCCTCTACTTTGTGGTGGAGGAGAAGCTGAACTCGGTAGACCTGACCGACAAGGGCACGGAGTGGCTTGCCAAGCAGGTGAACGACCCCGAGCTCTTCGTGCTGCCCGACATCACCACCCTGCTCTCCGAACTGGAGGCCCAGACCGGTCTGAGCGATGAGGAGCGCCTGGAGAAGAAAGACCAGCTGATGGCCCACTATGCCGTACAGAGCGAGCGTGTGCACACTCTGCAGCAGTTGCTCAAGGCCTACACCATGTTCAACAAGGACGACGAGTATGTGGTGATAGACAATGAGGTGAAGATTGTCGACGAGCAGACGGGCCGTATCATGGAAGGCCGCCGCTGGAGCGACGGTCTGCACCAGGCCGTTGAGGCCAAGGAGCACGTGAAGGTGGAAGCCGCCACCCAGACCTTCGCCACCATCACCCTTCAGAACTACTTCCGCATGTACCACAAGTTGGCGGGCATGACGGGTACCGCTGTCACCGAGGCCGGTGAGTTCTGGGACATCTACAAGCTCGATGTGGTGGAGATACCCACCAACCGCCCCGTGATACGCAACGACATGAACGACCGTGTGTACAAGACCCAGCGCGAGAAGTTCAACGCCGTGATTGAGGAGATAGAAAAGATGCGCAACAGCGGCCGTCCCTGCCTGGTGGGTACCACCTCGGTGGAGATCAGTGAGCTGCTCTCGCGTATGCTCCGCCTGCGCAATATTCCCCACAACGTGCTGAACGCCAAGTTGCACCAGCGCGAGGCCGACATCGTGGCCCAGGCCGGCCGCAGCGCCATGGGCTCGTCGTGGATAGCCCCCGACGGCCGTGCCTTCTGCGACAAGCTCTCCGCCACCCGCTATACCGAGGCACTGAAGGAGAACGACAAGAAATATGCCGATGTCACCATCAACGACGTGCGTGAGGAGCAGCGCATGCTCGGCGCCGTGACCATTGCCACCAACATGGCCGGCCGTGGTACCGATATCAAGCTCACCCCCGAGGTGAAAGCCGCCGGCGGTCTGGCCATCATCGGCACCGAGCGCCATGAGAGCCGCCGTGTGGACCGTCAGCTCCGCGGTCGTGCCGGCCGTCAGGGCGACCCCGGCTCATCGGTCTTCTTCGTATCGCTCGAAGACAAGCTGATGCGCCTTTTCGGTTCCGAGCGCATCGCCAAGGTGATGGACCGCTTCGGCATCCAGGAGGGCGAGGTGATAGAGGCCAAGATGGTGAACCGCAGCATCGAGAACGCCCAGAAGAAGGTGGAGGAGAACCACTTCGGTGTGCGTAAGCGCCTGCTCGAATACGACGATGTGATGAACAAGCAGCGCACCGTGATCTACGAGAAACGCCGCCACGCCCTCATGGGTGAGCGTATCGGCATGGACGTGGCCAACGTGTTCTGGGACCGTGTGGTGAACATCATCGAGAACAACGATTATGTAGGCTGCAAGGAGATGTTCCTCAAAGTGCTGGCCATGGAGTGCCCGTTTACGGAGCAGGAGTTCATGGAGACCAGCCGCGAGAAGCTCGAGGACATGAGCTACGACAAGGTGATGGAAGCCTTCCAGCGGCGCACCGAGCGCATCCAGACCACCGCTTGGCCCATCATCAAGCGAGTGTTCGAGGAGCAGGGCCAGGTATACGAGCGCATCGTGGTGCCCATCACCGACGGCAAGCGCATTCTGAACATCCCCTGCGACCTGCGCGAGGCCTACGAGACCGAGTGCAAGTCGATTGTGAAGCAGTTTGAGAAGGTCATCTCCCTGCACAACATCGACGAGGGTTGGAAAGAGAACCTCCGTCTGCTCGACGAGCTGAAGCACAGCGTGCAGAACGCCTCCTACGAGCAGAAAGACCCGCTCCTCATCTTCAAGTTGGAGAGTGTGAAACTGTTCGACAACATGGTAGACGACATGAACGACAGCATAGCCGGTACCCTGAGCCGCGGTCAGATACCCGAGATGGCTCCCGAGCAGCGCGTGCAGGAAGCCGCCCCCGAGGCCCACAGCCAGCGCTATCAGGAGAGCAAGGGCGATGAGCTGGTGGACCAGAACCAGCAGGCAGCCGCCCAGCAGGACACCCGCGAGACGGCCCAGCCGCAGCGTCGCCAGCCCATCACACGCGACAAGCTTCCCGGCCGCAACGACCCGTGTCCCTGCGGCAGCGGCAAGAAGTTCAAGAACTGCCACGGCCGTGGTCTTGTATAACCTCTAACCATTCTACCCCATGCAGATAGACGTCAGCACCCTGAAAAAGCACTTCGGCGAGAAGACCGCCGTAGACATCAGCACCTACCATGTGGGCGACGGCGAGCTGGTGGGCCTTGTAGGCAACAACGGCGCCGGCAAGACCACCTTCTTCCGCCTGATGCTCGACCTGCTGAAGGCCGACGACGGCGAGGTGGCCTTCACCTTCACCCGTCGCGACGGCGACACGGCACAGGAGGAGCGCATCCTGCCTGCCCAGTCGGAAGACTGGAAGGCGTACACCGGCTCCTATATCGACGAGGGTTTCCTCATCGACTTTCTGACCCCGGAAGAGTATTTTGCCTTCATCGGCAAACTGAACGGAATGGACAAGGCAGCCACCGAGGAGCGTCTGCAGGCCTTCACCGAGCTCATGGCTGGCGAGATTCTGGACCAGAAGAAGCTGATACGCGACTTCTCGGCGGGCAACAAGCAGAAAATAGGCATTATTGCCGCCCTGTTCAACAAGCCCGACCTGCTGATTCTCGACGAGCCGTTCAACTTCCTGGACCCAAGCAGCCAGCATGTGCTGAAACGCCTGCTCATGGACTACAATGCCGAGACGGGTGCCACCATCATCATCAGCAGCCACAACCTGGCCCACACCATCGACATCAGCCAGCGCATCACGCTGCTGGAGCATGGTGTTATTGTTAAGGACCTGGGCAATGAGAACCATGCTGCCGAGCAGGAGCTCATCGACTATTTCGGAGAATAGCCCTTACATCCTATAGAAAAAGCCGCTCACAAATGAGCGGCTTTTTCTATAGGTGCGAATATAAGCCCCAACGGTCATTAGGACGACATTCTTTGGGCGGAAGAAGAAAAAGCGCCCATTATTCTTCAAAATCGAGAGAAAATGCTTACCTTTGTGTCAGAGAAAACGACATAGGGATTGTTATGAAAACGAGAGTAAACCTGTTATTAGCTTTTTTACTTTTTTCCATGTGCTGTGGCGCGCAGACGGCCAATGAGCGCCAGGCCCGCAAGATGTTCGACGACATCTACCACAAGGTGTTCGGCAACGAAGGCGCCACGCTGCACTATGCAGTGAACATTATCGGTCTGTACAAGACCGAGGGCACCATTTGGTACAAAGGCAAGAAGAGCAAGTTCATCGACGAGAAATACGATGCCTACAACGACGGAGTGAACTACTGGCGTGCCGAGCGCAAGAAGAAGGAAGTGCTTGTATACAGCATGAACGATGATGAACGCGACAAGTACGCCTCGAAATTCAAGTTTGAGCCCGACAACTACCGCTACAGCATCAGCCGCGACGACAAGGGCTACTGGATTACGCTCACGGCCAAGAAAGGCGTAAAGGGCATCAAGGAGGCCATTGTGCTGCTCGACCTGAAGCAACGCCATCCTCAGAGCATCCGGCTGAAGGTAGGCATTTTCCACACCACCATCAAGATTACCAATTTCAAGACGGGCGGCATCTCCGACCAACTCTTTGTGTTCGACAAGCGGCGCTATGCCGACTACACCTTGGTGGACAAGCGGAAAAAGAGCTGAGCGTCCTCCTGAGCTGACAAGGAAATCCATTCATCCACCCCATAAAAAGATAAAACTATGAAAAAGAATCTGCTTATTGGCATTCTGGCCGCACTGCTCATCTGTGTGAGCTGTTTCTGCATCCTGACCCGCGTCAGCCAGAAAAACGAGACCGAACCCGAAAGAGCCAGCGTGGCTTTCGAGGATGTGCTTACCACCCGCCGCAGCGTGCGCAGCTACGATGCCACGAAGAAGATAAGCGAGGCCGAAGTGCGCCAGCTGCTTACAGCCGTTCAAGAGGCTCCCTCCTGGGCCAACCAGCAGCCCACGAAGTACTATGTGGCCATGAGCGAGGAGAAAGTGGCCGCCGTGCAGGAGCTGGTAGGTCCGAACAACAAAAAGAACATAGCCGGTGCCCCCGTACTGATAGTGAGCACCTACGAGAAAGGCAAGTCCGGTTTCTTCCAGGACAAGCAGACCAACGAGATAGGCGACGGCTGGGGCGCCTACGACAACGGTCTGAGCAACTGCTATCTGATACTGCAGGCCCGCGCCATGGGATTCGACACCCTTATCATGGGCATGCGCGACGCCGATGCCCTGCGCACCCTCTTCGACATACCCGGCAATGAGGAAGTGATGGCCGTTATCTCCCTCGGCTACAGGGCCGACGAGCCCCGCACCCCGCAGCACCGTCCGTTCGACGAGGTGGTGAAATTCTTCTAACCGCCCCATCGGCATGCGGCACCAGCCCCTTTTAAGAAATCTCTACCGGCGGTACAGGCTGAGCCTCCTCGGCCTGGCTGCCTTGCTGTATATACTGCCCTGTGGCGCCCAGACCGCGGCCGACTCGCTGGCCATTGTCCACGCCCAGTGGCAGACGAGGGAAGTGGCGCCTGGGATTACGGGCAAGACCTGCTCCTTCGCCAACCTCTACGGGGGGGCGCAGTATGTGAGCCTTGTAGAAGTGAGCGGGCGCTATACCGCCGGCATCGGCGTATCGGAAGAGATGAAGCCGCTGAGTCAGCTGGCCGGCAGCCGGCAGGCTGTTGCCGCCATCAACGGCTCCTTCTACGACATGGGCAACGGCCACTCGGTGTGTTTTCTGAAAGAAGGCGGAGAGGTGATGGGCACCACCACCGAGCAGGAGTTTGCCATCCGTGTGACGGGAGCCGTGCGCATCACCCGAAGCGGGCGTGTGAAACTGCAGCCCTGGTCGGCCGCCAAGGAACGTCGCTTCAAGAAACGTCACGGTGCGGTGCTGGCCTCCGGTCCGCTGATGCTCAGAAAAGGGCGCGATGCCGACTGGAGCCAATGCGATGAAGATTTCATCCGGACCAAGCACCCCCGCAGTGCCCTTGCCGTGACGGCCGACAAGCGGTTGCTTCTCGTCACCGTCGACGGCCGTTCTGAGGGTCACGCCACCGGCATGAGCATCACCGAGCTGGCCCATCTGCTGAAAATGATAGGAGCCCGCGACGCCCTGAACCTGGACGGCGGAGGCTCCACCATGCAGTATCTGGGCGGTGCTATTCTGAACCACCCGTGCGACAACCGTCAGTTCGACCACGAGGGCGAACGCAGCATTCCCAACTTTATCTTCATCCGTTAAATCGTCACTTTTTCCGCAGTGTCTCCACGATACGTGCCAACTGATTGGGTATACGTATCTGCTGCGGGCATTTCGAGAGACACACCTCACAGTCCTGGCAACTGTAAGCCCACGATTTCGGGTCGGCCAGCGCCTTGCTGTAGCCATCGTAGAACTGCTGCTTGCGCTGTGCGAAGTCGGCCGCCGTTCGCTCGGGCAGTGGAATGATTTTCTGGTTCACCGCCTCGTTGTAATAGGCGAAGTTGCCGGGAATATTGACCCCGAAGGGGCACGGCATACAATACTCGCAGGTGGTGCACGGAATGGTGGGCACGCCCGCTATCTTGTCGGCCATGGCCTCGAGCAGCGCATATTCCGCCTCTGTGCAGGGGTCTAAGGGCGAGAATGTCTGCACATTCTCCACCACATGCTCCATCCTGTTCATACCGCTCAGGGCGGTGAGCACATTGGGATGCGAGCCCACCCAGCGGAAGGCCCACCGTGCCGGACTGTCTTCGGGGCGTACCGCCTTGAGTTGCTGCTGCACCTCGTCGTTCACCCTTGCGAGGGCTCCTCCTCGCAGCGGCTCCATGATGACGCACTGCACCCCCGTTTTCTCACATTTGTTGTATAGATACTCCGCGTCGGCATCATGCTTTCTGCCCCCTGCGGCGTGCCGCCAGTCGAGGTAGTTCATCTGTATCTGCACGAAGTCCCAGTGATAGTCATCCTGGTGGTCGAGCAGCCAGTCGAATGCGCTCACATTGCCGTGGTAAGAGAATCCGAGATGCCTGATGCGCCCCGCCTTCCTCTCCTCGAGCAGGAAGTCGAGCAGTCGGTTGTTGAAGAAGCGGTCGTTGAGATTGTCCACCCCGCCTCCACCGATGCTGTGCAGCAGGTAGTAGTCGATATAGTCCACCCTGAGGCGTTCCATCGAGCGCAAGTACATTTCCTTGGCCGCCTCGAAATCCCAGAACTTGGCATTCTGGTTGGACATTTTGGTGGCGATGAAGTGTTTGTCTCTCGGATGCCTTGCCAGCGCATTTCCCGTGAGTACCTCCGACTTTCCCCCCATATACACAGGCGCCGTATCGAAATAGTTCACCCCATGGGCGATGGCATAGTCGACCATGGCGTTCACCTGTTCCTGGTCGTCGGGCAGTCGCATCATGCCGAATCCGAGCAGCGACACCTGTTTTTCTGTGCCGTGCTGGATGCGGTAGGTCATTCGTACAGGCTCCTCCTTGCCGTCCTTGACGAAGTAGTTCCTCTGCGCCGGTTTTGCTATGGCGCTGAAGGGTTCCAGTGCCATCATGGCCACGGCCGATCCCGCACCGAGTCCCAGTCGGCGCAGGAACTCCCTCCGCCCCAGGTTTTTATCTTTTTTTTCTTCCATAAAATGAACTGATTGAAGGTAAGAATATCATCTCACCACCTCGGCATCCTGTTTGCGGATGAAGAGGAAGTCGTGAACAGTTTTCAGGATATAATACGTTTCGTCCTGGTCGAAATCATCGGCCAGGATGGTGCCGCGCGGCACTTTTCCGAAGAAATAATGCTCCACATCATCCGCCATCGACTCACGGTATATCGTAGTAAAGTCGGCTTTGGCCACCAGTCGCGGCTTGCCGTTGCCCTTATACCACGTCTGCTTGCCCACATACTTGGTATAAACCCATCCTGCGACGTCGCCCACCGACACGCGTGTCCAATTGCCCTGTTCTCCACGGTAGATGCCGGTACCCAGTCCGTGTGAAAACGCCCATAGTTTTTCTATCACCTTACCTTTCATGGAAGGCTGTGTGCGCACATTGAGGAAGCCGTCGTCGGAAGTGGCATAAACTACAGTGAACACCTGCTGTGCACATAGTGTGGAGCACAGCATGGCGAGTGCGATAAATGTGAAGAAACGTTTCATCATAATGCAAAAAATAGAATAGGTTAGTGGCGCAAAAATAACGAAAAAAAAGAAGAATTGCAACAAAACGGTCCATAAAAGTAATCAATCGGCAATCGCCTCTTGCACCGAACGAAGAAAAAAGCTACATTTGCATCATGAAGAAAGAGAAGCCCCTGCTGCCCAGGATGGCAGCCACCGCCACCCTGGCACCCCTGCTGGCCCCCTGGCTCACAGTGCAGGCCCAGCCATCGGCAGAACGTGCCGACCAGCGCCCCAACATCATCCTGTTCATGGTCGACGACATGGGCTGGCAAGACACCAGCGTGCCCTTCGGCCCCGAGCGCACCCCGCTCAACGAGCGCTATGAGACCCCCAACATGGAGCGTCTGGCCAGCGAGGGCATGCTCTTCAGTCAGGCCTACGCCGCCCCCATCAGTTCGCCGAGCCGCTGCTCGCTGATGACAGGCAGCAATGCCGCCCGCCACCGTGTGACCAACTGGACGCTGCACCGCGACCAGAGTACCGACCTGGACGATGCCGAGGTGAGCACGCCCGACTGGAACTACAATGGCATCAGTCAGGTATCCGGCACCGGCCACACCTTCGTAGGCCGCACGTTTGTAGACCTGCTCCGTGCCAGTGGCTACCACACCATTCATGTGGGCAAGGCCCACTGGGGTGCCATCGACACCCCCGGCGAGCAGCCCGAGCACTTCGGTTTCGAGGTGAACATCGGCGGTCATGCCGCGGGCGGTCCCGCCACCTACCTGAGCGAGCAGCGCTACGGCCACGACGCCCAGGGCCACGCTACTACCCCCATGCACACTCCTCATCTGGAGCGCTACTGGGACACCGGTACCTTTCTGACCGAGGCGCTGACACAGGAAGCGCTGCACGCGCTCGACAAGGCCCGTCAGTATGGCCAGCCCTTCTACCTCTACCTGTCTCACTATGCCGTTCACATCCCCATCGACCGCGACCCCCGCTACTACCAGAAATATCTCGACAGAGGTCTCTCGGCCAAGGAAGCCGCCTACGCCTCACTGGTGGAAGGCATGGACAAGAGCCTGGGCGACATTCTGGCGTGGCTGGACCGCACCGGCGAGGCCCGCAACACCATTGTGCTCTTTATGAGCGACAACGGCGGCTATGCCACCGGCAGCTACTGGCGCGACGAGCCTCTCTACACCCAGAACGCCCCGCTGCGCTCCGGCAAGGGTTCGCTGTTGGAGGGCGGCATCCGCGAGCCGATGATAGTGCGGTGGCCCGGCCATGTGGCGCCCCGCAGCCGTTGCGACCGCTATGTGATGATAGAAGACTTCTTCCCCACCCTGCTGGAGATGGGCGGCGTGCGCCACTACAAGGTGCCGCAGACGGTAGACGGCAAGAGTTTCCTGCCCCTGCTGCTGCAGCGCGGCGACCCCTCGCGCCACCGTCCGCTGATATGGAACTATCCCAACGTATGGGGCAACGAAGGTCCCGGCATCAGTCTGAACTGCGCCATACGCCGCGACCAATGGAAACTGATATACAACTACAAGACCCGCGAGAAAGAGCTCTACGACATAGAGCACGACCTGGGCGAGACCCACAACCTGGCCGCCGAGCATCCCAATGTGGTGCGCCGGCTGAGCCGTGAGCTGGGCCGCACGCTGCGCCGCATGGACGCCCAGCGCCCCATAGAAAAGGCCAGCGGCAAACCCTGCCCCTGGCCCGATGAATAAATGACTAATTGCTGCTGTGGCAGAGTTCTCACCTCACCACCACCTCGTCGGTGAAGAGCCATCCCCCATATTGTCCGGAGGTAGCCTTGAAGCGGATGTAGCGGGCCTGAGTGCTTCCCTTCCATCCATAGGGCTGTATGAAATACGGTTTCGAGGCATCCACCTCGAAGTTCTGCTCATAGAGCATCTGGTAGTCGGCATCGTCAGCCGATACCGATACGGCCACCGATGCCGGAGAGAAGATTTCCGGTCCGGCAAACTGCATGAAATGGGCCGACACCTCGCTGACGGGT
Organism: uncultured Prevotellaceae bacterium; assembly: GCA_902777645.1. Lineage (GTDB taxonomy): Bacteria > Bacteroidota > Bacteroidia > Bacteroidales > Bacteroidaceae > Prevotella. The sequence goes on from CACYUZ010000008.1 coordinate 44,952, forward strand.
TTCACCTCGCCCAGGTCGATGACCACATCAAAGCGGTTGCGGCTGATGAAGCCCTGCCACCTGCCGTCGGAGAACTGCCAGTTGCCCCTCATTCCGTCGACGAGCGCGTTGTCGCCGCTTGCCTTGTAAGCCTCATGATAGGGTCCTATGTAGCGCACCTTGGCCCCTACGGCCAGATGCTGTATCGGCTGCCTCGACTCCTCGCGCCGCCCCACCTCCTGGTGCAAGTCGAAGGCATGGTAGCCCTTCGCCCTGAGGCCGTCGTTCACGGCCATGGCCCTTTGTCGGAAGTCGGCATACGCTGATTTTTCCTTACTCCACCCAATCTCGGCCAGCGCCAGAATACGCGGATAAATCATAAACTCATACTGCTCAGGTGTGGGAATCATCTCCGTCCACACATTGCCCTGCACCCCCAGGAAAAGTTTCTCGGCCGGCGAGCCCTTCAGCGAGTCGGGGACGGGGTCGTAGCTGTAGACATGCTCCAGGGGATTGTAACCTCCGAAAGCTTTGGGCTGTGTCATGGGCGCATCCTGGTAAGAGTCGAGATAGCAGTAGGCCCCCGGTGTCATCACCACCTTGTGGCCCATGTGCACCGCCTTGAGACCGCCCTCGGTACCGCGCCACGACATCACGGTGGCATTGGGCGCCAGTTTTCCCTCCAGTATCTCGTCCCACCCCAGCAGTTGTCGTCCGTGCGCATTGAGATAGCGCTCTATACGTTCGGTGAGATAACTCTGCAGTTCGGCGGTGGTGCTGAGGTGCTCCTCGCGCATGCGCCGCTGGCAGTCGGGACATGTCTCCCACGCCTTTCTTGATGCCTCGTCGCCCCCAATATGGATATACTCAGAGGGAAAGATGTCCATCACCTCGTCGAGGATGTCCTGGAGCACCTGGAAGGTGCGTTCCTTTCCCACGCAGAGGTCGCCGCTGCCGTAGGGTTGTCCGGTGCACGACACCTCGGGCATTGCGAAGCACACCTCCTCGGAGTGTCCCGGCATCTCCACCTCTGGTATGACGGTGATATGCCTTTGTGCGGCATAGGCCACGATGTCGCGCAGGTCCTGTTGCGTATAGAAGCCCCCGTAGCCCTGTCCCGGCTCCGTATACTCCCTTTTTCCGAACACCCACCATTTGTCCCAGTCGCTCTCGGTGCGCCATGCCCCCCGCTGTGTGAGTTGCGGATACCGCTTTATCTCTATGCGCCATCCTGCCGCATCGGTCAGATGCAGGTGCAGGCGGTTGAGTTTGACGGCCGCCATGGCATCGATTTGTTTTAGGATAAACTCTTTGGTCCAGAAGTGTCGGGAACAGTCGAGCATGAGTCCTCGGTAGTCGAACCGTGGCCTATCGGTGATATTTGCGTAGGGCACCTGTCCGCGGCTGTCGGCGAGTTGGCATAGGGTCTGCAGGCCATAGAAGAGTCCCTGCACAGCCTGTGCGGTGATGCGCACCCCGTTTTTATCGGCGGTGAGCGCATAGGCCTGCCGGTCGCACTCGTCGGCCGTTGCCGAAGGGTTGACGAGCTGCAGGGTGATGCGCCGCCCATTGTTGGCCGCCGGCAGTTCGGCGAGGCATGCGGTGAGAGAAGTACGCTGGTCTTTGCGGATGTTTTTGAAGACGGTTTTCCGGCTGTTCACTGTCACTTTGTGAGCAGGGTCTATACTGGCCGCCTCCGGTCTGGGCAGCAGTGTCTGCGCGCTCCCCTGCATGCAAAGCAGTGCGGCGATGATAAGAAAGAAGGCACGTGTTTTCATGATGGCCCAAAGATAGTGAGAAAAAATGAAAATAGAAAGCTCCGGCGCCACAAAAAGTGGTCCGGAGCTTTCCGTGATTTGGTTAAAGTCGATTATAGCGTGTATTCTACATTACTCAGCCTTCTTCTCATTGGGTTCCGGCATCATGATACACTCAATCTGGTTGTTGGCGGCCTTGAGCTGTTTCATAAACTGCTGCAGGCTCTCAGCGTTGAGGCTCTCCACCACTTTTTTGTATTGGGTGTGGAAGTCGAGACCGTAGTCTTTCCATGTGGTGAGCTTGTTGATCCAGTAGCTGTTGGTCTTTGCGTCCACATCAGCCTGCTTGAGCATATACTCCTTCACCTTGTTGAGTGCGTCGGTGTCGATGCTGTTCATGTTGTCGTTGAATCCCTTGTAGAGGAGCTCCACGGCACGGGCATTCTTCTCAGGATTACCCTGCGACACAGCGATGAGGCGAGCGATGGGCTGTGAGGCGCTGAGGTCGAACGAGCCATAGGAACCGCAGGTATAGGCGGCACTTTCCTCCTCGCGGATGGTGGCGAGATAGATCTGTGAGAGGATTTGTCCCACAGCATCGAGTTTCACCTCATTCTCGAGGGTATACTCCATGGGAGCGGTCCAGATGAGGTACGACATGGCGTTGGGCGAGTCGGTCTTCACGGTGAAATCGTTCACCACCTTGCCTGTGGCCAGTGTGCGCACGTCCTTGAAGTTGTCGGCCTTACCCTTCTTTCCGGGGAGCGAAGCCACATACTGCTCGATGAGCGGACGGATGGTAGCCTCGTCGAAGTTACCGCAGATGATGAAGGTGAACTGTCCGGCGTTCTTGTAGCGGTCTTTGGCGATTTCGAGGATACGGTCGTAGTTGACGTCCTTGAGGTCCTCAGCCTGGAGGCTGGCGAAGCGCGGGTTGTGGTTGTACATGGTGTTGGAGAGCGAGTCGGAGAACACGGCCTGCGGCTGCAGGTGTTTGTTCTTGAGCGCCATGTCGAGCTGGGTCATGAGGTTGCCCACCATCTTCTCGTCCTTACCCACTTTGGTGAAGTAGAGGTAGAGCATCTGGAACATGGTTTCCAGGTCTTTCGGTGTGGAGTGAGCGGTAGCATACTGGCGGGTCAGGCCCATGGAGAGGTCGGCGTTGCAGTTCTTTCCGGCGAGTGCTTTCTGGAGCTCCGTGCTGGAGAAGTTGCCCAGTCCGCTGTAGCCGATAATCTGGTCGAAGAGTTTCAGGTTGGTGTAGTCGGACTCACCGTAGAGGCTCTTACCACCCCTGGCGAAAGCCTGGAGCTGCACCTCGTCGTCTTTGAAGTCGGTCTTCTTCAGCAGCACGGTGGCGCCGTTGGAGAGAGTGAGTTCTTTGTAACCGAACTGGTTGTTGACAGTTTCCTTCTTAATCTTGCCCTTCTTCGGCATGTTCTCCGGCAGGATGAGGGGCTCGTCCTTCACATTGTCCACATAAGCCTGGAGCTGCTCGGCGCGGGCGTCGGCCACAGCCTTGCGCATGTCGTCCTCGGTGGGATAGACCAGTCCTTCGGCCTCGCGTGCCCACTCCATGACCACGAGGTTGGTGTCGCTCTCGGCGATGAGCTCAGGCACCACCTGGTTGACGACATCGACCGGCAGCATGGGCACAATCTGGCTCATGGTCTGGTTGAGATATTCGAGCGAGGGGATGGGCTCGTTGGAGAGGAAGTGGTCGCGGTAAGCGTTGCCAAACTCATAGTTCTCTCGTTTGTCGCGGTTGGTATACTGCTTTTCGAGGGCAGCCAGGTAGTCGGCCTTGGCACGCTCATACTCGGTGGCGGTGAAGCCAAACTGGCGTACGCGGCGCGACTCGCGGATGATGCTCTTGAGCGCCTCCATGTCCTTTCCCTCCTTGGGGATTACGACAAACTCGAAATTGTCCTTGGTCTTTGAGAGCATATACTGTCCGTAATCGGCGAAAGCCTGCACGAAGGGGCAGTTGGAATCCTCTGTCATCTCAGAGAGTCGGCTGTTGAACATATTCGAAATTACGCTGACGATATAGTCCTGAATGAGGTAAGCCATCGACGATTTATCCTCATCGGGTGTGGCGTCGGTCTTCATCATGACGAAGAGCTGGTTCATGGTCATCTCCTTGTCCTTCTCGAACACGTAGATAGCCTCGTTGTTGTCGGGCACTTCCTCAGCCACCACCTTGGGAGCGTTGGGATCCACCTTGATGCCGCTGAAGAGACGTTTCACCTCGGCTTCGATGTGGTCGACGTCGACATCACCCACGATGATAACAGCCTGGTTGTCGGGACGGTACCACTTGTGGTAGTAGTCCATGAGGGTTTTGGGTTTGAAGCTGTCGATGACGCTCATGAGTCCGATAGGCATGCGCTCGCCGTACTTGGAGCCCGGGTAGATTTTGGGCAGTGCGCGTGTGATGATGCGCTGGCTGGCACTCTCGCCCATACGCCACTCATTGTGCACCACATCGCGCTCCTTGACGATTTCCTCCTCTTCGAGCAGGAGTCCGTTGCTCCAGTCTTTGAGGATGAGGAGGCAGGAGTCGATGGCCGTTGTGCGCTTGGTAGGCACGTTGCACACACGGTACACAGTCTGGTCGATGCTGGTGTAGGCATTGAGGTCGGAGCCGAACTCCACGCCGAGTCCGCGTGTGAAGTCGATGATGCCGTTGCCTTTGAAGTTCTCGGAGCCATTGAAGGCCATGTGCTCGAGGAAGTGTGCGAGTCCGCGCTGTGAGTCATCCTCCTGGATAGAGCCCACGCGCTGAGCGATGTAGAAGTTGGCCACATGCTCAGGATACTCGTTGTGACGGATGTAATAGGTGAGTCCATTGTCCAGTTTTCCGATGCGGACCTGCGGGTCAATGGGGATGGGCGGCATTTCCTGCGCCATCACTGCCACTGAGCTGACAACCATCAGCGCTGCGGCTACAAAAAACCTTTTGATTCTCATAAATGATTAATGTTGAAATAATTGCTGCAAAGATACAAAAACTATTGATTTCTTACTACAGCGGGGTTGATTTTATTGATTAATTATTACTAAAAATGCTTTTTAACACAGCAAGGGCCTATTCCTCCTCACGGTACTCGAGGATATCGCCCGGCTGGCATCCCAGCTCGCGGCAGATGGCCTCGAGTGTGGTGAATCGTATGGCCTTGGCCTTTCCGGTCTTCAGGATGGAGAGATTGGCAGGAGTGAGTCCGATTCGCTCAGCGAGTTCGCCGAGCGACATTTTTCTTTTTGCCATCTCCACATCCAGGTTAACTACTATTTTTCCCATGGCATCAGATGGTAAGGTCTTGTTCTTCTTTCATTTTCACTGCCATGGCAAACACCTGCGCTGCCACGAAGGCGATGAGCGCCAGCAGCAGCGGCGTGTATTCTACGGCCGAGAGCCAGTCGACGGCATATCCCTCCATGGCGAAGGAGCGTGTGTTGGTGAGATAGTCGCAGAGTGTCCACACCGAGTCGATACCGCCGAAGACGAGGAGTCCCCACCCCGCCATTCGGAGCATACGCACATTGCGGTGGTCGAAGATGCGGTCGTGGTTCACATGGATGATGAAGCGGATGAAGGCGTAGACGGCGCAGATGAGTGCGGCCAGGCCCGCCAAGACCGCCAGCAGGGAGAGCCACTGCGAGGGGCTCTGGTAGGTGTCGGGTTCCACATAGAGTGTCTTGGGCCACACTTTCACCTCCTTGCCGGTGAGTTTGTTGGTCACGGTCAGTGCGGTCTGTTTCTCGCTCACTGGCAGGAGGGCCAGCAGGCGTGCGTCGATTACCTCGCTCTGTTGCAGCGAGCTCGAACCGTTCTGCCTCATTTCACTCTCATAGTTGGCAGCGTTCTTGCCGATATTGAACTCGAACCATCCGCCTGAGAGGTCGGCCAACATGACCGCCAGCAGTACGAGACATATCAGATTGAGCTTTGTTTTCATATCGCTGTATAGTTTATCGTTTCGGAATGATTATTTATCGTTTATCGATGTGCAAAGATAGAATGGAATTTTTTATTCTGCAAGAGAAAATCAATAAATTTTTATCGAAAAACGATAATTTAACATTTTTAAACGATATAATCCAGGATATTTATATGCTTTTGTCTTGTAGTGAGGGGTGGATAGAGGGAGGGAAGTGCCTGGCGGACAGCTCGACATCCACCGGGATTACAGTGGCGGGGGCATAATCATTGGCAGAGACCCCAACCCTGCTCCCCTGCAAGGGGCGGGGAGCTGATTACCTGCATTTCTTTCAAAGTTATTATAAAAAATTTCTGCGTATTACGAGAATTTCTTTCAGTTCCGATGAATAATTTCTGCGTATTACGGGAATTTCTTTCAGTTCCGATGAATAATTTCTGCGTATTACGGGAATTTCTTTCAAATTAAGACTTTTTGCGGTTGAAGAGGTGGCAAGAGAGGAAGCCCACGAGGAAGATGACGATGGTGCCGAGGACGATGGCGAGATACTCGTGGAGGCCCGACTCCGGCAGTCCCAGCCATGTGGCGGCCGATATCCATCCGATGACGATGACGCCGCACACCACTCCGATGACAGCATCCACATTCCTGACCCGCTTTGAGAGATAACCCAGGAGGAAGAGTCCCAACATGCCTCCCGAGAAGATGGACGACAGTTTCCACCACGCATCGAGAATGCTGTCCACATTGACCAGCGCCAGTGCCACGAGCGTTCCCAGGATGCCGATGACGAGGCTCGCCACCTTGAGCAGGCGCAGTTTTTCCTTGTCAGTGGCCTTGGGCCGCAGATGACTGTAGTAGTCGGTGAGCACGATGGTCGACGAGCTGGTGATGCCCGTTGCCACGGTGCTCATGCCTGCAGCGAAGATAGAGGCGATGAGCACCCCCGTCATTCCCTGCGGCAACTGGTTGACGATAAAGAACGGGAACATATAATCCGCCTTCAGTTCTGTGGCCGGCATCAGTTCGGGATGCACCTTATAGAAAGCATAAAGTGCCGTTCCGATGAGGAAGAACACCGCCGATACGGGTATGAAGAGATATCCGCCGAAGAGTGCCGAGAATCGCGCCGCCTTGTCGCTCTTGGCCGTGTGGTATCGCTGCACATAGTTCTGGTCGATGCCGTAGTTCTGCAGGTTGATGAAGATGCCGTAGATGAGGCACACCCAGAAGGTCGACTCGCTGAGCGAGGTGCCGAAGCTTCCCAGCGAGAACTTCCCCTCCTCCATACCGATGCGGAAGGTCTGCGCCGGTCCCTCGGGCATGGAGAAGAGCAGTATGATGAGGCATGCCAGTGCTCCACCAATCATGATGAATCCCTGTATGGCCTCCGTCCATATCACGCCCTTAATGCCGCCCAACATCGAGTAGAGAATGATGGCCGCGCTGGTCACCACCACCACCATGCGAATGTCCCATCCCAGGAGGATGTTCATGGGCAGTGCCAGGAGGAAGACGATGGAGCCGATGCGTGCCACCTGCGTGAGCAGATAGCAGATGGAGGCGTACCACCTTGCCCAGAGTCCGAACCGCTGCTCCAGGAAGCTGTAGGCCGAGACGCTGGTCTGCTGTCTGTAGAACGGCACGAAATATTTTGCTGCGAAATACGATGCGATGGGAATGGAGAGGCTGAAGACGAACGGGTTCCAGTCGGCCGCATAGGCTTTTCCGGGATATCCCAGATAGCTGATGCTGCTCACATAGGTGGAGAAGATAGACATGCCCACCACCCATCCGGGAATGTTGCTTCCGGCAGATGTAAAGTCGTCGGCAGAGCCTTTTTTGTTGAAGAAAGAGCATCCGTAGAGCACGATGCCTCCAGTGCAAATGAGGAAGATTATCAGGTCGACAGTATTCATGGCAGTTTGTTTTGGTTACAAAAATAAGCATAAAAAATCAAATAGCGAAAAGAAGAGGCCCAAAATAGAAGTTTAAAATTTTCATTATCCGAGAGAATGTAGTAAATTTGCCGACGATTTGACAAGCCGCTCCTGCGGTACCACCCTAAACCCAGAAAACGATGAAGACCATTGTTATAGCAGCCGGGTATGCCACCCGCCTTTATCCGCTGACAGAGAATTTTCCGAAACCGCTGCTTCAGGTAGGCAGCCGCTCTATCCTGGACCGCATGCTGAGCGACATTGACCGGATAGACGGCATCGACGAGCACATCGTGGTGACCAACCACAAGTTTGCCCATCATTTCGACGCATGGAAGGAGCAGAGCAACTACCGCCACCCCATCCGCATCATCGACGACGGCACGGAAGACAACACCACCCGTCTGGGTGCCGTGCGCGACCTGCTGCTGGCCCTCGACACCTGTCAGGTGGACGACGACATTCTGGTAGTGGCCGCCGACAATGTGCTCACCTTCTCCCTGCAAGGATTTGTCGACTATTTCCGCCAGTGCGGCACCTCGGTCATTATGTGCCACCACGAGCCTTCGCTGAAAAAGCTACAGCGCACCGGTGTGATAGCGCTCGACGGTGCCAATCGTGTGCTCGAGATGCAAGAGAAGCCCGAACACCCTGTGAGCCACTGGGCAGTGCCTCCTTTCTATCTGTACAGCCGCTCCGACCTGCCCTTGATACGCAGCTGCTTGGAGCATGGTTGCGGTTTCGACGCTCCCGGCAATCTGGCCCACTATTTGGTGAGGGAAACCACACTGCATGCTTGGGAAATGCCTGGCGGCCGTTTCGACATCGGTTCGCTCGACAGTTATGAAGAAGCGCAAAAATTGTTTAAGGATTGATGGAGGAGTCGGAATAATCAGATTATTTGAGCAGTTTCTAAAAAAGGGCCCGACTTTTTTGCCATTAAAAATAAAAAATGTTATTTTTGCAAATTGTAGTTACACATTTAACACCCATTATTGTGATGAAACGACTTCCCAACATCCGCTTGATGGCCAGCCTGCTGTTTGCTCTGACCGCACTGAGCCTGCATGCGCAGAAGAAGATATACGTGTTGAGCGACCTCCATGTGATGGCCCCCGAACTGCTTGTCAGCGACGGCGACGCCTGGCAGAAATACCTGGCCGACGACCGCAAGATGGTAGACAAGAGCCAGCCCATATTCGACGCCCTCTCAGAGAAGATACTGGCCGAGCAGCCCGACCTGGTGCTCATCACCGGCGACCTGACGAAGGACGGTGAGGTGCTGAGCCATCAATATGTGTCGTCGAAGCTCAAGAGCTGGCAGGCTGCCGGCATCGCCACCTTGGTGATACCCGGCAACCACGACTTCGGCACCAGCTTCTCCTGCGTCTACGACGGAGCCTCGAGCACCGCCGCCGAGGTACTCGACGAAGAGGGCTACAAGGAGCTGTACGAAGGCATGGGCTATTTCGACCACAGCAGTGTTTCGCAGAAAGGTTTTACCGACCTTTCCTACTGGCAGGAGCCCCTTGAGGGCCTCATCGTGGTGGGTCTGGACAGCCACACCGGCAGCATCAGCGACCAGGATGTGGCCGAGGCCTGCCGCCGCATCCGCTGGGCGCGCCACGACGGTTACGAGGTGTTGGTGATGATGCACCACGGTCTGATACCCCACTTCTACAAGGAAGAGAACTATATGGACGATGCCCTTGTCACCAACCACGAGGCCATCAAGGAGCAGTTGCTGGCTGCCGGCGCCCACATCGTGCTGACCGGCCACTTCCACACCTCCGACATCGCCCGCGACTACAATACCGACCTGAGCCAGAGCATCGTCGACATCAGCACCGGCTCGCCCATCTCCTACCCCTGCGACTACCGCATCCTGACCTACGACCCAGAGAGCAAGGACATCACCGTGGCTACGGAGAGTGTGACCGAACTGGAAGGCATCGACGACTTTGCCGCCTATGCCAAGGAGCGTTCGCTGGCCAGTAACAAGAAGACCGCTGAGCGCTACATCAAGCAGATGGTGAACGAGATAGCCCCCAACTACGCCTCCTATCTTACATACTTCCTCGACTCGTGGTGCAACGCCCTGGCCAAGGCTTTCATCCTGCACGCCGAGGGCAACGAGGGTGACGCCGATGCCAGCGAGAAGAGCGCCATCCGCGAGGCCCTGGCCCTCCCCATCCAGCTCATGCCGGAGGCCGGAGACATGCTCACCAGTCTGCTGGAAGACCAGACCCCCTACGACCCTGAGGGTCAGGATCCCCGCTGCAATGTGACCGACGACCGCAACCTGACCCTTGAACACGGCTATGTGACCATCGGCATGGGCACCCCCAGCACCGACGAGCTGCTGCGCCGCGCCCCGCAGGTGCCCAGCGCCGCCACCCTCTACTATGGTGAGGAAAACCTTGTGGTGCCCGAAGGCGTCACCGTGTATACGGTGAAGTTGGGCACCGACGGTGACCTGAAGACCGTAGAGCAGAGCGAGCTCTACCTGGAGGACGAGGTGATACCCGCCGGCACCGCCGTGATTGTGCAGGGTGTGATCAACCCCTACGACTACTGCAGCGACGAGAGCGTAAGCTTCGAGGACCTACTGGCCCAGCGCCGCGACTATGCCATACCGAGCAGCGAGAAGTGCACCTTCCGCACCACCACCGAGAGCGGTGCCGAGGATGCCGCCAATGTGCTGCGCGGCTCTGACACACCCGCCACCACCACCGGCCCCGACGCCGCCGCCTACAAATACTACAAACTGTGCTGGAACAAGGACACGAACGGCGACGAGACCCTCGGCTTCTACTTTCAGGAGGCAGGCGGTGCCGCCTTTACGAGCGGCGCCCACAAAGCCTACCTGGCCGTGCCGGCCGACTCAGCCGCCGATGTGTACCATTTTGACGACCTGACCGGCATCCACACCGTGAGCGCCACGCCGGCACAAACCGATGGCATCTACACCCTGAGCGGTGTGCGGATGACGGGCCGGAAGCTGCCCAAGGGCCTCTACATCGTCAGGGGCAAGAAGACTGTCATCCAATAATTTGCAATAAAGACCTATAAAGCGCCGGGGCCACCAGTCCCGGTGCTGTTCATTTCTGTGAACAGCAAAATAATTCAACTACTTGAGAATACTAAAAATGAAGCGACTCATCCTCTTTTTTCTGCTTGGCCTGACCCTACAGGCACCAGCCGACACCACGCTGCTCACCAAGCCCGGACTGAAGATACTTGCCCTTGGCAACAGCTACACCGACAACTACTTCAACCTGCTGAAAGAATTCACCACCAATAGCGGTTCCGACGTGAGCGACATGTGCCTATACAAAATTTCGCGCAGCTTCGCCACCTTCAAGGCATGGCTCGACATGTACGAAGACAAAGACATCTACGACTACTATTTCTACAAGACGCTCGGCGGTCTCAACGCCTCGGTGCAACAAGGAACGGGAAAAGCCGGCGACGGGACCCTTCTGCGCAAAGCCCTCAACAGCGAGCAGTGGGACCTCATCCTGATACAAGCCTCCAGCACTGAGGCCACCGACTATGACGCCTGGGTAAGCAAAGGCTATCTGGACCGGCTCCTCCAACTGCTGAAGGAACAGCAGCCCCAAGCCAAGATAGGATTCGTGATGTCACACAGCTACTGGGACGATTATGCGATGAACTACCAGCACTCGTCGCTGGAGAGATGGAAGCTGATAGCCGGTGCGGCCAAACAACTGATGGAGAACTATGACATAGAGCTGGTGGTGCCCTGCGGCACAGCCGTGGAGAACCTGCGTGCCAGCACGCAGAACAACGACTACGACCTGACGCTCGACGGCACCCACCTGGGCTACGGTCTTTCGCGCTATGCTGCCGCCGCCTGCTGCTACGAGACGCTGATAGCCCCCCGTAGCGGCATCTCTGCCATGGGCAACCCCATGCGCCACACCATCTCCCCCTCGACCACGAGCAAATACCCCAGCGTGGATGTCACCGACGCCAATGCCCCCATTGCCCAGCGTGCCGCCCTGCTGGCCGTGAGCGACCCCTATGGTCTGAACAATCCTGAGGAAGACGTCATCACCATCACCGACATGGGAAACGGCCATGGTGTATGCACCTACAGCTCAAGCTACGACCTTGACTTCAGCAAGGTTTCCAGTAAAGACCTCAAGGCTTACATTGCCTCCGGCTATAACGCCACCAGCGGCAAGGTGACCGCCGTACGCGTGAAGACGGCACCAGCCGGCACCGGTCTTTTCATCAAGGGAAAGGCAGGCACCTATAAGATAACACGGCGGCCAACATCCTCCGACTATGTAAACCTGCTGGTAGGCGTGCCCGAAACGGTTTGGCTGACACAGACCGACGGCACCTACACTACCTATGTGCTGGCCCGCAAGGACGGGGAAATAGGTTTTTACGCCCTGGCCCAAGACGGTGATTTTGGTCCCCACAAGGCCTACCTGCAGCTCCCCACATCGCTTGTCTCGCCATCCAACACCGTCGGCATCAGCTGCGATGATGAGGAAAAGACAGACGGCATCGGGTGCACCGACATAGAGGGGAACACCGCCCCCATCTACACCCTCAGCGGTGTGCGGATGACGGGCCGGCAGCTGCCCAAGGGCCTCTACATCGTCAGGGGCAAGAAAATGGTGATAAAATAAAAAAGTCAGCTCTCGTCGGCAAACTGTTTGATGCGTTGTTCTTCGGAGAGTTTGCAAATGAGCAGCGTGTTGTCTTTCTCCGCCACGATGTAGCCGTCGAGGCCCTGCACCACCACTTTGCGCTCCTGCGAGGTGTGCACGATGCAGTTGTGCGAGTCAAAGAGCGAGATGTTCTTCCCTATGGCGGCATTGCCGTAGAGGTCTCTCGGCGAATGCTGCAGCAGCGAGCCCCAGGTGCCCAGGTCGCTCCATCCGAAGTCGGACGGGCAGACGAAGATCTCGTCGGCCTTCTCCATGATGGCGTAGTCGACGGAGATGCTCTCGCAGTCGGGATAGTGTGCGTCAATCTGCTCCTGCTCCTGCTCCGTGCCATAGTAAGGCATGAGGTTCTCGAATATCTTGGCCATGGCCGGCATATAGACGCGGAAAGCGTTGACCACCGTCTTCACCTTCCAGATGAAGATGCCCGCATTCCAGAAATAGCTTTTGTTTTTGATGTACCGCTGTGCCGTCTCCAGGTCTGGTTTCTCACGAAAGGAGTCGACGCGGAAAATCTCCTTGTTTCGCAGGCTGTTGTAGGAGAGGTCGGCCTGTATGTATCCATATCCCGTCTCGGGCCGGTCGGGTTTCATGCCCAGCGTCACGATGGCGTCGGTCTCGCTGGTGAAGAGCAAGCACTGGCGCACCACCCGCTGAAACTCGATGATATTGGTCACCACATGGTCGCTCGGTGTGACCACCACATTGGCCTGCGGGTCCTGGCTTTTTATTCGCCAGCTCACATAGGCTATGCAGGGCGCCGTGTTTCGGCGGCAGGGCTCGCAGAGCACATTTTGTGCGGGCACCTCGGGCAGTTGTTCCCTCACGGTGTCGGCATATCGTGCGTTGGTCACCACCCACACGTTCTCCACGGGGCAGATGCCTCTGAATCGGTCGAGTGTGAGTTGCAGCAAGGTTCTGCCCACTCCGAGCACATCGATAAACTGCTTGGGGTTCTGTGCAGTGCTCATGGGCCAGAAGCGGCTCCCCACTCCACCCGCCATGATAACGAGATGATTGTTCATAGTGTCAGGGATATAGTTTAGGTTCATCCATACTGTAATTCTGCAAATATACAGAAAAAACGTGAATACGCAAAAAAAGTGAACATTCTTTTCTTTTTGAGGCCTTAGGAAAATATGAAGCGTAGAAAAAGAGGGCGTACCTGCCACAGGCACGCCCTCCCCACAAATAGATTAATCGCGATTCCTTAAAAAAGGCGATACCGCATCACTGCGTCACATTACCTTCACTGTTTTGAATAGATGTTAACTGTGTCATGTAATCAACTATAAAATTCTATCTGTATATCAAGGTGTTTCGCTTTAATCTGGAAATCTGGAATCAGTTCCAGCGGTTGTCGAGCTTGTCGACGAGCTTACCGTTGTCGGAGCTCGCAGGAGCCTCCACCTCGTCGAAGAGGCCCGTGTTGGCCTCATCGGGCAGGTCGTCGCCGTCGCCGCCGTATTCGACGGAGGTCTGGTAGAGCAGGCTGCCCGGGCAGGCTGCCACGATTTCTGTCTCTGGTGCAAAATATCTCTTTTTCATAGACTTATCCTTTCATTACTTTTTGATGTACTTCTTGCCGTTCTTGATGTAGAGGCCCTTGGCGCTGCCGTTCACGCGCTGGCCCTGCAGGTTGTAGATGTAGCCATCGGCGTCGGCCTCGGTGCTGAGCTCAGCGCTCGTGATGGCGTCGGTGTCGTCGCTGTTCGGGTCGCTGAACGTGAGCACGATGTTGGCGCCCTCGGGCACACTCTCCTCAGCCACCTGCAGGTAAGCCTTGTGCACGGTCATGTTGCGAGGCTTCGTGATGGACCACAGCTTGCCGCCGGAGATGATGAAATTCTTCATGCCGTCCTCCACGGGCTGGATGGTCTTGCTCTTCACCGTCACGGAGCCCATGCAGTTGTCGCCATGGTAGCCCTCGGTCTGCTCCTCGGCTATCTGGTAGAAGGCGCCCTTGTCCTCGCCCTCGGCGTTCTTGTCGTAGGAGGCGACGCTGCCGGCGTAGGCCTTCAGCAGCACGCCCGTGTTGGCGGGTATGTAGGTGCCGTCGCCGGCGCCGCTGCTGCCGTTCTCATCCTCGCCCGTGTGGTTGATGCTCACCATGTGCACGTCGACCAGGTTCTTCTGCTTGTTGTAGTAGGGGCGGCCGGCGGTGAAGGCGATCACCTGCGGGTTCTCCTTGTCGGGGTTGATGGCGTCGAGGTCGACGGCGAACTCACGCGAGAAGGTGCCCAGGTCGGTGGAGATGGCGGGCAGGGGGATGTGGTAGTCCACCACGTCGGCCAGGTCGGTCCAGCTCTCGTCGGCCAGCACGCGCTCAGCCACGCTCTGCTTCATGTAGAGGTTCTGGCCCTCGTTGTAGCGGCTGTTGAACGTCTCCTTGTCATACTCGAAGCGGATGGTGCTCATGTCGTCGACATCATCGCACAGGAAGGCGTCGGCATTGCCGAAAGCGCTGTTGAAGGCCAGCGCGCCGATGTACTTCGGCGTGTGCTTCACCACAACCTCCTTGATGTTCTCCTGGGCATCCTCGAGCATGTAGTCGCCCAGGTAGTCGACGGTGTACTCCTGCTGTCCGTCGCTCACCGTCTCCGGCATCACGAGCGTGTAGTCGGTCGTGTTGTTCTTCACGCTCAGCACGTTGGCGCTGCCGTCGGCCATCGGGAAGAACTCATACTGGTGGTTGCCGTCCTCATCGGACGACATCTTGCAGTAGTCGAAGTTGGTGAAGCCGTTCCAATCGGTTATGCCCTTGTCCTGCTGGTCGTAGCGCAGCCAGACAGTGGCGTCGGTGGGAACACGGAGGAAGGCGTCGGTGCCGATGGTGATTTCCTCGGGGTTGTCGCCCAGCAGCACGATGTTCTTCAGGTTGGAGCACTGGTTGAAGGCGTTCACGGCGATGCTGGTCACCTTCTTCGGAATCATCACGTTTTTCAGGTTCGGGTTGTTGAAGAACGACATCTCGCCGATGCTGGTGAGCGACGGGGGAAGCAGGGTGAAGTTCTCCTCGGCCTTGCCGGCGGGATAGATGATGAGCTGCTCCTTCATCTTGTCGCAGAAGATACCGTCGGAGCTGGCATAGATCGGGTTGGCCTTGTCCACATTGATGGCGGTCAGGTTCGGGGTGGCCTCAAAGGCCTGCTTGTCGACGCTGGTGCAACCTGCAGGTATCTCCACGGTGGTCAGTGCCGGGCACTCGCGGAATGCCTCATAGGCAATACTCTCAACGCTGGAGGGCACGGTGAAGGACTCGATACCGCACTGGTAAAAAACGTTCTCACCGATAGTCTTCAGGCGGCAGGGATTCTCCTCGGTGTCGGCGATGGTCACGCTGGTGAGGTTGGTGCAGCCAGAGAATGCCAATTTTTCGAGTGTGGTGGTAGCTGCGGGGAGAGCAAGGCTTGTCAAAGTGGTCATATCTTTAAAGCAATTAGCCTGTATGGTAATACCAGCTCCTTCACTTCCGGCATCTTCAGCAATTTCTATGGTCTCCAACTTATTAAGATAGTTAAAGTAGTCTAAACTTTTTAATTTACTGTTTCCTTCACCTATTGTGAATTTTGTCACACCTGTTCCTGAACACCATTGGAAATTGACTTTCTCCAGCTTTGTATTATTACCAACATTTATTTCTGTCAGCTTGCTACAATTAGCAAAGTTACTACCATACAGATTGATTAATTCAGAATTATCAGGCACATTAAAAACAGTCAAGCCAGTACTACCCAATACATTCTGACCAAATTGACTTACAGAGGCGGGTAGCTCAAACTCTGTAAGTTTTGCATCTCCGCTAAAAGCATAACCATTAATAGTTTTTAGCTGCGAATTCTCTGGGAATTCAACAGTTGATAATTTACCGCATCTACGGAAGGCAGATTCACCAATCTGTTTCAGAGTAGATGGAATGGTCACCTTTTGGATATAATTATTAGCAGCTGAACCATTCATACCAAAAGCTTGGTTTCCTACGGTTTCCGTTCCCTCAGGTATTTCATAGACCTCATCTTGTCTTCCTCTTGGATATTCAATCAAAGTCTTTTTGTCCTTACTAAAGACAACGCCGTCAATACTGGCAAAATTGGGATTGTCTTCAGATACATCAATTCTAGTGATATTGGGACATTTGAAAGCAGTGCTAAGTGAAGTCACCCCTGCTGGAACAAAAACACTTGTAAGTTTTGTATTAAGGAATGCATTTTCACCGATGGTCTTCAAGGTAGAAGGGAAATTGACAGTTTTTAAATTGCAGTTTTCAAAGGCCAACGTACCTATGGTTTCCAAACCTTCGGGAAACGATATGTTAGAGAGACTTGTACAATGTTGGAATGCTTGTTTTGATATTGTTCTTAAAGATTCCGGAAGATTTAATACAGATGTCAGACTGTAATTCAAATTAAACGCATTTTGTTCGATTGTCTCCACTTGGCTTCCACCAAAATCCACTGTCACCAACATGGAACTGAGGAATGCATCTTCTCCTATGGTTTTAACAGATGAGGGAATCGTATATTCCGTTGCTGTACGTCCCAAAGGATAGTTAACCAACGTAGTTCCATCCTCATTGCAGAGGACACCGTCTATATCAGAATAATTGGGATTGCCATCAGCTACCCAATAATTTTGTAGTTTTTTACATTCCGTTAGAGCAGGCAGTGTCGTCATAGCTGCGGGAATGGAAATATCAGTCAAATTGGGACAAGTTATTGAAGAAGCAGCATCAGTAGTAGTTGTTGTACTTGCTAAGTTCAAAGATGTAAGATTATCGTTTATAATGCCATGGGCACGAATTTTGACCACCCCTTCGGGAACAGTATATTCTGCAGCGGTTTTCCCCTTGGGATATCTGACCAATGATGACTTGTCTTTATTAAACAATACGCCATCGATAGAGCTATAATTGGAGTTTTCGGAATCCACATTGATATCAGTCAGAGAGGCACAAGCAGGATCTATATCATTAATAGAAGTTACCGAAGCAGGAATATTAATAACTTTTACCTTTGACCCACGGATGCCAGGATAAATACCAACAGAGAGGACCGTCTTTAATCCCTCAGGCAAAGTCAAACTAGTTATCTCATTGCTTCCAAAATCGCAGGACTTAATTTGTCTCACTTCAAAATCATATGTGTCCTGCTCATTCCTAATGGTTGAAGGGAAAGTAACATCGCCTGTAACAGTTGCATCCGCACCTGTTATACTTACCCATCGATTGCCGTCCGTTACACCTTCATATGTGTAGGTCACGCCATCAATCTTGATGGTTTGCCCCACCGATTGGGCATAGACGTTGCCGGCCACTGCAGACATGAGCATGGCCACAAAAAAAAGTTTAATTTTTTTCATTCCTTTAAAGTTTTTAAATGGCACGGTTGTGCCCATCTGCAGCAACCCGATGGCAGAAGATGTTGTAAGAACTGAATGGTTTGAATGCAGTACAGGGAATGAAAAAAGCGCGGGTTGCTGTACCTGTTACCCGTCTCACTCTTCAGGCGTCTCGCATTGCCCTTCCTGTCGAAACGAGCAACGCAGAAGCCCACGCCGATATGTATATAACACCACCACAATACACCCTTTCTCAGAAAAGGATACAATTGTGGCTGTCAGTATATAACATACCCATGGACATCTACCGTTGCTAAGTTCTCTGACAGGAATCAAGTTTGCGAGACTTTGAAGAGTCAAGAACGTAGCGTCAAGTAAACGCCTTTATCATCGATGTAGTCTCCCTCCCTTCAGGGCTTCTGCTGTTTCTTTCGGCCTACAACCGCCTCCATTCCCAGTCAATAGCGAAAAGGGTATTTGACGATACAAATTTAACACAAAACTACGAATCTGCCAAATTTTTGTCCAATTTTTCAACGAATTATCGACAAACTTGTATTAAAAGGTCAAAAATATTTATGCAAAAGGCACAAATCATTCAGAAAAAGTGTATATTTGCAGATAGAAAAGGAACAGAAGAGCAATATGGAAACTGCAAACAATAGCAAAATTGGCCTCACTCCATTCCAGATTCAGATGTTGGAATTGGTATCCCATGTGAAGACTGAGAAGGAAATGAACGACATACGGTGCTTGTTAGCTCAATATTTTGCCAAACGAGCAGAAGAGGAGATTGAACAACTTTGGGGAAACGGAACTTTAAATGAAGAAATTGTAGAAGGATGGAAGTATGAACACATGCGCACCCCCTATCAGCCATGAAAAATGTAGTTTTAGACACTAACTGCCTGCTGATGTCTCTCTCACGACAAAGCAGGTACTATCCCGTATGGCAGCACCTTGTTAAAGGAGAATATATACTTTGCTATTCCAATGAGATTCTTTCCGAATATGAGGAGATTTTAACGCAGAAAATGGGGCCATCTATTGCCAGCAATATCATCTCCGCTATTCTAAATTTACCTAACACAAGACAAATTCAAGTCTTTTTCCATCTACAAATGATTGTCTCAGATCCGGATGACAACAAATTTGTTGATTGTGCATTTAAAGCAAATGCACATTTTATAGTGACGCAAGACCATCATTTTGATATTCTTAAAAAGATTGATTTTCCTAAGATTGATATTATAAATATCGACGATTTAATAAACTTACTGGAAAGCCAAAGCTTGTAATCAGCTACAGCACCACGAGGCAGATGAGGTGAGCCACGAAGGCAGCCACCAGACCACCCACAGTGTGGGAGATGATGGCCTTGGAGGTGAGCTGGCGGTAGCCGAGCGAGTCGAGCATGGCGGTGTGGGTGCTGAGATAGCCGCTCCAGCACATGCCGATGGCGGTGAACACGGCGATGGCATTGCTGTCGACCCATCCCTGGGAGAGGAAATTGGGAATAAGGCTCAGTGCGGCGCCCACAGCGCCCAGGGCGGTGATGGGGAAGGCAATCTGATGGGGGTCGGTGAAGCCGAAGACCACCCGGAACAGGCCGTCGAGCTGGTTGGCCACATAGGGCAGGAACTCCACGCCCTCGTAGGCGGCGCCTGTGTAGACACCATCCTTGTTGGGTCCGAAGGTGAGAATCATGACCATGGTGGAGATGATGAGCACGCCGGGGATGATGGCCATGCCCACATCGACACCCGACTTGCCGCCATCGAGCAGGGCATCGAGAGTGCGCAGGAAGGCCGACTTAGAGCCTTTAATCTCCTGCGGGTGCTCCTCGGGCATCTCCTCCACCACGGCATACTCGGTGGCGAACTTCGGGTACTGCTTCACCACGAAATGCTGCATCATGCGGGTGGAGACGATACAGCCGCAGAAGGCCCCCACGAAGCCTATAAGGGGCTCGGTGTAGAAGCCCTGGCTGATCATGAAGATGATGACGATGAGACCCATGCCGAAGGCGGTGCCGAAATTGGTGAGCGAGATATACTGGAACTTCTTGAAATGACTGGCGAACTTCTTGTCCTTCGAGAGGGTGATGATGGCGGGATTGTCGCTCAGGAAGGTCATCACGGCACCAAGCGATGCCATGCCGGGCAGATTGAAGAGCGGCTTCATGAGCGGCTTGAGGAGTTTTTCGAGCAAGTCGACCACGCCGAACTCCACGAAGAGTTTGCCGAGGGCGCCGGTGAGCACGCAGATGCCCATGAGGTAGAACACGGTGTTGAGCAGCAGGTCGTGGGCCGTATTCATGATGGTGTTGAGCATGTGGGGCACACTCATCTTCATGGCGATACCGCCGAAAATGGCCAAGATAATCAACAGGCAGAACACTCCGGAGAGCATCTTCTTATGCGTGTCTTTCATAATTGTTGTGTCGTAATGTTGGGTTGGTTTTTAGGTCGGTGCAAAAATATACATTTTTTTTGTAACGGCAGTATGTTTAAGGGAAATTTTGTTCGAATGGGTGAAGAGGGGAAGGAAATAGATGTGAAACGAATATAACGCAGATAGTAGGGTGCACCCTACGGGTGCTTGGGAAAGGAAAGAAATTACCGTAATGCGCAAATAATTCTTTTTTGCGATGATATATATATATGAACTTGCAACTTTGAATAGAATAAAATCAAAAAACGCTACGCTTAAGAAAAAGGGAATTAAAGGATTTAAAATCGTCATTAAAGACCTGTCGGATGTTGTTGAAAGGAAGAAAAATACGCAAGCGTCTCTCAAAAAGGAGAAAAAAGGAGGCGTAAACTCTTTACCTCTGCATGACTTACAGATTTAACAAAACTGAAAAAAGAGGGCGTTTGGGGAGAGATTGAGAAAAAAAGTGTAAATTTGCACCTTTGAACGCTAAATTCAGCGGTACCAGGCTTTAGAAGATGAAATAACAGGATTTTTATATACCATCCAAACTCTTTTTGAAGATGAAAAAACTGATTCTTTTCGTGCTGCTCGCCCTGACCCTGCAGGCACACGCAGACAACTCGGTGCTCACCAAGCCCAACCTGAAGATACTGATGCTCGGCAACAGCTATATGCTCGACGGCACATCGTATCTGAAAGACATCGCCAACGCCAGCGGAAGCGACATCAGCGACATGTGCATCTACCGGATTCTGCGCAGCAGCAGCGGATTCAAGCACTGGTGCGACATCTACAACGACAAGGACGTGTATGAATACTACTTCGCCAAGGAACTGGGCGGCATCTCATCGACCGTGAAACAGGGCAAGGGCGATGCCGGCGACGGAAGCCTCTTCCGCCAGGTGCTCACCGACGACACCTGGGACCTGATTCTGATTCAGCCCGTGAGCACCGAGGCCGCCGACTATGACAAATGGGAAAGCGACGGCTACCTGGCCCAACTGCTCGAAATACTGAAGACCCACCAGCCCAATGCTAAGATAGGCTTCGTGATGGTACACAGCTACTGGGACGAGTATGTGCACAACTACCAGCGCTCGTCGTACGACCGCTGGCAACTCATCGCCGAGGCCACGCAGCAACTGGCGAAGAACTACGACATCGACTTTGTGCTGCCCTGCGGTACAGCCGTGGAGGACCTGCGCATGACCTCGGTAAACAACGACTACGAGCTGACACGCGACGGCACCCAGTTGGCCTACGGCCTGGGCCGCTATGTGGCCGCCTGCTGCTACTACGAGGCGCTGATAGCCCCGCGCAGCGGCATCTCGGTGGCAGGCAACACACTGCGCCCCACTGTTTCGTCATCGACCAGCTCGACCTACCCGATTGTGGCAGTGACCGACGAGAACGCCGCGCTGGCCCAGCGCGCCGCCGTGCTGGCCGTGAGCGACCCCTACGTATGCCACAACCCCGAGAATGAGGACGACGTGCCCGGAACGCCCGAGAGCGTGACCCTGACCATCACCAACACCCAGGGCGACGGCACCGGCTTGGCCACCTTCAGCGCCTCCTACGACATTGACTTCAGTGAGGTGGAAGGCGACGTGAAGGCCTATATAGCCGCCGGCTACAATGCCGGCAACGGCAAGATAACCGCCGTGAGGGCCTACGACGCACCCGCCGGCACGGGCCTGCTGGTGAAGGGCACGGCCGGCACCTACGAGATACCCTGCCGCCCCTCGCTCTCCTACTACACCAGCATGCTGGTGGGCACCCCCGAGAAGACATGGGTGACAAAAACCGACGGAGCCTTCACCAACTTCGTTCTCTCAAGAGTGAACGGCCAGATAGGTTTCCGCACCCTCGCCAACGACGGATACCTAAACGCCGGAAAGGCCTACCTGCAGATACCCACCCAGCTGCTCAACACCGCCAGCGCCAACCAGGTGGGCATCGTCTTTGAGGACGAGGCCGAAGACCCCACCGACGGCATCAGCGACATCAGCACGGCCGACAACGACGACCCCTCCTACTACACACTGAGCGGCACCAAAGTGACCCGCACCCAGAAGGGCGTCTACATACACCACGGCAAGAAAGTGGTGGTGCGGTGATGAGACACTGCCGCCTCCTGCCTCTGCTCACCCTCCTGTGGCTGTGCCTGCCGGCACAGGCGCAGGACTCGCTCTTCAGCCGCCCCACCCTGAAGGTGCTGCACATAGGCAACAGCTACACCGACGACGCCACCGCACTGCTGCAGCAGGTAGCGGCCCACAGCGGGGCCGACCTGAGCAACATCTGCCTCTACAAGGCCGTACGGGGCAGCGGCTCGTTTAAGTCGTGGTGCGACGTGTACAACAACTGCGACGACCAATACTACTGGGTGACAAAGGTGCTGGGCGGCCTCTACGCCCGTGTGGCCACCGGCAAGGGAATGCCCCGCAACGGGCTGCTCTTCAGAGAGCTGCTCAGCAGCGTGGAGTGGGACCTCATCATCCTGCAGCAGGTGAGCGGCTCGGCACCCTACTACGAGCAGTGGCACGGCGACGGCAACGGCGGGCACCTGGACGAGCTGCTCGACATCCTGCACCGCGAACAGCCGAAGGCAGCCATCGGATTTGCCCTCGTGCACAGCTACTGGGACCACTACGGTGCCAACGGCGAGCAGTCGTCGCTGAAACGGTGGCAGAAGACGGCGCAGGCCGTGAAAAGTCTGCAGGCCGACCACGACATCGCGCTCCTGATACCCTACGGCACGGCCATAGAGAACCTGCGGCGCACTGCGCTGAACAACGACTACGACCTGACGCGCGACGGCACCCACCTGGCCTACGGCCTGGGCCGCTACACGGCCGCCTGCTGCTACTTCGAGGCGCTGATAGCCCCCTTCACCGGCACCACGGTGGCCGGCAACCCCTACCGCTACGACGCCAGCAACGACAACACGAAATATCCCGCCGTGAGCGTGGACGACAGCAACGCCGACGCCGCCCAACGCGCCGCCATACAGGCCGTGAAGCACCCCTTCCGACTGACCAAAATACGCATCACCCAACCGGCAGAAGTATGGAAATAACCCCGATAGCCCATTTCAAGTCGCCCTTCTCGTCGAAGTTCGGCATACCCAAGCAGAGCGGCCTGGCCAAGGACCTGCCCGGCCGCATCGTGTTTGAACCGGCCTACCGCAACGCCGACGCCCTGCGCGGCCTTGAGGGTTTTACGCATCTGTGGATGATATGGCAGTTCTCCGCCAACGCCCACAAGGCCAACAGTCCTGTGGTGCGTCCGCCGGTGCTGGGCGGCAATGAGGCGCTGGGCGTCTTCGCCACCCGCTCGCCCTACCGGCCCAATCCGATAGGACTCTCATGCGTGCGTATCGACCACATTGACCTCGACACGAAGGAAGGCCCCGTGATACATGTGCTGGGCGCCGACCTGATGGACGGCACTCCCCTCTTCGACATCAAGCCCTATCTGCCCTATGCCGACTGTCACCCCGAGGCCACCGGCGGTTTTACCGACACCCGCTCGTGGCCGCGCCTGGAGGTGCAGTTGGCCGAAAGTGTGCGGAAGCAGCTCACGGAGCAGGAAGCCGCCACCCTGGCCGACATCCTGGCCCTGGACCCCCGCCCCCACTATCAGAAAGACCCCAACCGCATCTACGGCATGCCCTACGGAAAGTGGGATGTGAAGTTCCGTGTGGCCAACGGTGTGGTGGAAGTGGAAAGATTAAAGATAAAAGATTAAAAAATCAGCCTTTCATGCGGTGATGTATCTTCAAGCAAACGGGGAGCAGGGGGCGGCAATAGAAATATAAGTAGAAGAAGACGCTCTTGCCTTTTTTGAGCAAGCACCCCCTGTTTTTCTTGAGAAAAGACTTCGCTTCTTTGCGAAATTCCTTGTACGCATCGCCCTTGCAATAAGTAACAGCGGCCAACCCCTCATAAGCCAGGTGCACGATTTGGAAGTCGACATGTTCCGGGTAATGCACCTTCAGGAACTCAAGCCGTTCCTCCCATATCTGGAAACGGTCTTTAACGTTCTGAGGCTTATACCGGTTGAAAGAAATGGATGTCTCACGCCGCCGGTAGTGATACAGCACTCTGTCGGAAAGGAAAACTTCGCCCGCCCTGTGCACTACCTTGTAAGTGACAGCGTTGTCTTCATAGACCCTCCCCACAGGATACTCCACGCCTTCAAACAGCGTACGGTCGTAGATTTTGTTCCAGGCATAGTTGTAAACCACGACTCTCCCCAGCAAGAACCCAATGGCCCTTGAAGCACTTATTGTTTTAGGTTTCCTCACATGGACACTCTTGCTCACACGCTTTTTTCCAGGTTCCTCATAGAAGCGTTCGTGCCCGAAAGTAACCAGCTTCACATTATTCTCCTTCAGCATTGTCAATGCATACTCGCAGAAGTAGGGCTCTACCCAGTCGTCACTGTCGACAAACATGAAATAGTCGCCCTTGGCATGCTTCATGCCAACATTTCGGGCCATGGAGAGTCCGCCGTTTTTCTCATGGACCACCACCACACGCGGGTCTCTCCGGGCATACTCATCACAGACTTCCCCACTGCCGTCGGTGCTGCCGTCGTCGACGACAACCACTTCGATATTCCGATAAGTCTGACCACAAATAGAGTCGAGACACTGTCTCAGATAACATTCTATATTATAGACGGGTACTATAATCGAGATAAGCGGCATGGAGGAGGATGAAAAATTAAAAATGAAAAATTGTGATTAATGTTTTATATGAGTTGGTGTCTGCGGCATCAGTATGACGGTGCAAAATTAGTGGTTTATTTTGAGAAAGACAAAAGAATTAAATAATAAAGATGAAAAACGAGAAATTCATGTATGAAAGGGGCGTATTTAACATAAATCAACCTTATGCACATGATTTATCCTGTCATTGAGTAAGATAGGATACCAAAATGTGAAAGGAGCCGCGAAGAATGTTCGCGGCTCCTTTCGGTATGTTTCAGAGCGACATTTAGTCGAGATGGAGGCTCTTCTTGATGGCGGCTATCTTCTCCTCGGCACCCTTCATGCAGCGCTCGTAGCAACCGGCGCACTTGAAGGAAGGATCCTTGACTTCGGTGTAGAACTTGATTTTGGGCTCCGTGCCGCTGGGACGCACGCTCACCTTGGTGCCATCCTCGCAGAACCACTGCAGTACATTGGAAGTGTCGGGCATGTTGAGCTTCTCCACGGTGCCGTCGGCCTTGCGTGCCTCGAGGGTCTTGTAGTCCTTCCAGAGCACCACCTTCGAGCCGCCCAGTTCGCGCGGCGGGTTCTCACGGAAGTTGGTCATCATCTGCTTGATCTCATCGGCACCCGTCTTGCCCGGGCGCACCACATTGATGGTCACCTCGCGCGAGAAGCCATACTCAGCATAGATGTTCATGAGCAGGTCGTAGAGCGTCATGCCATTGTCCTTGGCCCATGCGGCAATCTCGCAGATGAGGCAGATGGAAGCGGGGGAGTCTTTGTCGCGCACCTTGTCGAACGGCAGGAAGCCGAACGACTCCTCGCCGCCGCCGATATACTTTTTGACACCCTCGGAGATACGGATCTCATTGGCAATCCATTTGAAGCCCGTGTAGCAGTCGCGCAGTTCCACGCCGTTTTTCTTGGCAATCTCGGCGATGACCTCGGTGGTGACGATGGTCTTCACGAGGAACTCGTTGCCCTTGAGCTGACCCAGCTTCTTCTTGTTGGCGATGATGTACCAGCAGAACATCATGCAGGTCTGGTTGCCGTTGAGAATCTCCCACTCGCCCTTTGCGTTGCGGCACACGATGGCCAGACGGTCGGCGTCGGGGTCGGAGGCGATTACGAGGTCGGCATTGAGGCGTGTACCCAGTTTCATGCCCAGTGTCATAGCCTCGGCATTCTCAGGATTGGGCGACACCACGGTGGGGAAGTTGCCGTCGATGACCATCTGCTCGGGCACCACATGGATGTTCTGGAAGCCCCATGAGCGCAATGCCTCTGGAATGATGACACGTCCGGTACCGTGCATGGGCGAATAGACGATATTGAGGTCTTTGTGGCGCAGGATGACATCCTGGTCAACCATGGCCTCCTTGACAGCCTGCAGGTAGTCCCAGTCCATCTCGCCGCCGATAATCTCGATGAGCTCCTTGTTGCCCTCGAACTTCACATCGTCGATGGTCACCTTGTTCACTTCGTCGATGATACCCTTGTCGTGGGGAGCGAGCACCTGTGCGCCGTCCTCCCAGTAAGCCTTGTAGCCGTTATACTCCTTGGGGTTGTGCGAAGCGGTGACGTTGACACCGGCCTGTGCGCCCAGCTGGCGGATGGCGAAGGAGATTTCGGGTGTGGGGCGGAGGCTCTCGAAGAGATACACCTTGATGCCGTTGGCGGAGAAGATGTCGGCCACGGTCTCAGCAAACATACGTCCGTTGTTGCGGCAGTCGTGTCCCACCACCACGGCGAGGTCGTTGCGGCCGGGGAAAGCCTTGAGGATATAGTTGGCGAAGCCCTGTGTGGCCATGCCCACGATATACTTGTTCATGCGGTTGGTGCCGGCACCCATGATGCCGCGCAGACCGCCGGTACCAAACTCCAGGTTCTGGTAGAAAGCGTCGATGAGGTCGGTCTTGTCCTCATTGTCCAACATGGCCTGTACCTCCTTGCGGGTGGCCTCGTCGAAAGATGGTGAGAGCCACTGGCGGGCTTTTTCCTCACATTGTCTGATCAATTCCTGGTTATTTTCCATAATAGATTTTTGATTTGTATATAAAATAAGAAATGTGCATTTCATGCTTCAGTGAGAAGACATTTTCATGCCCGCTACACTGACAGATGCAAAAATAATGCTTTTCTGCAAAAAAACAATGAAAAAAAGGGAATTTTTACGTCGGCCGGGGCCACAGATTCCACTAATAATTGTTAATAATCGAAGAAAAGGCGGGGCGGTGTGTGGTGAAGTCAAAATAAAAACGTACTTTTGCAACGCTTTTTCTTAAAAGACAGTATTTCCGCTCTGGAAATCTGACCATCAAATCAATCACATAATACATTTTTATGTACAGCAAAGACGATTTACAATCGAAGAGTATCTCCGAATTGGAAGATATTGCGAAAGAAATAGGTGCCGAGAACAAAGAAGGCAACACCATAGACGACCTTATCTACTCGATCCTTGACCGGCAAGCCGTCGTGGAGGGTAACAAGAACCCCCTTGGCACGAAGCGCAAGCGTGTGAGAATCGTGAAGAAAGACACCGACCATGTGTACAGTGTGAACGGCAAAGACGGTGAGAACTTCGACATGAAGAAGAACAAGGTTCCGCAGGAGCCGCCCTCACTTTTCAAGGACCTGGACCTGGAACTCAAGCCCGCCGAGGAGCCCAAACCCGCCGAGGAGCCCAAGCCCGCACCCAAACGCCGCGGACGCAAGTCGAAAGCCCAACTCGAAGCAGAAGCCGCTGAGGCAGCTCGCCAGCAGGCAGAGGCCGCCGCCGAGGCCCAGCCCGCCGAGGAGCCCCAGCAGGAGCCGGAACCTCTGCAGGAGCCTGCCCAGGAGGACAACTTCGCCGTGCCAGAGGCCCAGTTTGCCGGCGACGCCCCCGTCCCTGAAGAGGGCAGCGACCTGCTGGCCCAGTTGCAGGCCAAGGTGAATACGCACAACGAGGCTGCCGCTCAGGCAGAAGGCGGCGAGGAGCCAGCCACAGGCGTTTGGGAAGGCGACCCCGGCGACGGTACCGACTTCATCACCGTGGTGGACCTGCCGATAGAGGACCATGCCGCCATGCCCACCTACGACATCTTCGACAACCCCACCGGTCCGATGCCCAACACCGGCGGCAGCGGTGCCAACTTCAACAACGGTCCCCAATGGCAGCCAACGAAGGGCAAATTCGACTTCAACGACCTCATCACCGCCAACGGTGTGCTGGAGATCATGCCCGACGGCTACGGATTCCTCCGTTCGAGCGACTACAACTACCTGTCGTCGCCCGACGACATCTATGTGTCGAACACCCAGATAAAGCACTACGGTCTGAAGACCGGCGATGTGGTGGAATGTCATGTCCGCCCGCCCCACGACGGTGAGAAATACTTCCCGCTTACCAGCATCGACAAGATTAACGGCCGTCTGCCGTCGGAAGTTCGCGACCGCATCCCCTTCGAGCACCTCACCCCCCTCTTCCCCGACGAGAAGTTCAGTCTGTGCGGCGACCGCGCCACCACCAACCTCTCCACGCGTGTGGTAGACCTTTTCTCGCCCATCGGCAAGGGTCAGCGTGCGCTGATTGTGGCCCAGCCCAAGACCGGTAAGACCATCCTGATGAAAGACATCGCCAACGCCATCGCCGCCAACCATCCCGAGGCCTACCTGATGATGCTGCTCATAGACGAGCGCCCCGAGGAGGTAACCGATATGGCCCGCACGGTGAACGCCGAGGTGATAGCCTCTACCTTCGACGAGCCCGCCGAGCGCCACGTGAAGATAGCCGGCATCGTGCTGGAGAAAGCCAAGCGCATGGTGGAGTGCGGACACGATGTGGTGATATTCCTCGACTCCATCACCCGACTGGCCCGCGCCTACAACACCGTGTCGCCCGCCAGCGGCAAGGTGCTCACCGGTGGTGTCGACGCCAACGCGCTGCAGAAACCGAAGCGCTTCTTCGGTGCCGCCCGCAACATAGAAGGCGGCGGCTCGCTCACCATTGTGGCCACCGCCCTGATAGACACCGGTTCGAAGATGGACGAGGTGATCTTCGAGGAATTCAAGGGAACCGGCAACATGGAGCTGCAGCTGGACCGCTCGCTCTCCAACAAGCGCATCTTCCCCTCTGTGAACCTGGTGGCCTCGAGCACCCGCCGCGACGACCTGCTGCAGGACAGCAACACGCTGAACCGCATGTGGATACTGCGCAAGTACATCGCCGACATGACCCCTATCGAGGCTATGAACACCATTCACGACCGCATTCTGCAGACACACGACAACGAGGAGTTCCTGCTCACGATGAACTCGTAGCGGGAGCTGCTATATATGGCAAAGCCGCGAACCGAGGTGCTCGGTTCGCGGCTTTTTTATCATCGGAGTAATCGGAATAATCGGAGGCAGGGGCTCTTACTTTTTATTGAGGAGGAAGCGGAGGCCCATCTGGAGATTAAACTTGAAGGGATGCTCCTTGAAAGAGGTGGAGACATCGCTCTGATTGTCGAAATAATAGCGGGCGGAGGGCTCTACGTAGATACCCATGAAGGGGAGCAAATCGTATTGCGCACCGAGACCCAGCAGGGCTGAGAACTGCACACCGTCCTTGTCGCTGCTGCGCGACACCCCATTGACCTCGGTCCTGGCACTCACATTGAAGTCGGCCTGGGCTCCCGCCTGTGCATAGGTGTGGAAGCGCTGGCTGCTCCACAGCGAGCCCATCACGGTGAGCGGCACACCCACATAATGGAGGGTCTGCATCTCCTTGGTCTGACTGGTCTTCGAGATATAGGTGAAGTCGGAGCGCTGACGGGTGTAGACGGCACCGGTGGCCAAGCTCAACCGGCTGGAGACCGGAAAGCTGAAGGTGAGACCGAAGGAGAGCGGCTGCTCATGGTGCGACTCCTTGCGCACCTGCGGGGCCGAGCGGTAAATATGCGGGGCCGAGGCCGGTCCGAACAGGTCGGAACCATAAAAGCCATTGGAGGCGAAGAGCTGCAGACCGGTGGTCTGCGACACCGCCTTTTCATCATCGGCGGAGAGCTGGGCCAAGAGCATCTGCTCCTCGTCGAGCGTAGAAGACGGAGCGGCAACAGCGGCTTCGGCTTGCTTGGCTGCAACAGCGGCTTCGGCTTGCTTGGCTGCAACAGCGGCTTCGGCTTGCTTGGCTGCAACAGCGGATTCGGCTTGCTGCGGTGCGGCAACGGGGGTAGAAGGTGCGGCATCGGGTGCCATGATATCGGTCTCCGTCAGGTTTCCGAGCGGTGCGGGAGCACTCATCCCTGCAGTGCGATGCCCTTTTGCCCGTTGCGGGGCAGCATTCTGCGCCAGGAGGGTCTCGTCGGGTAAAATTCCTTCGGTGTCCGGTTTCACGCCGGCGGGAGCCACCTCTTCCGCGTGCTGCGACTGTGCGGTCATGGTAGGCCGTGCAGGCTGCAGGCCGGTGGTGTCGCCCTGTTGCTGCCACCAGTAGAGTCCGCCCCCTGCGAAGAGGGCAGCCACTGCTGCTGCCGCCGCCCACCGCCTAAAGAGGTAGATGCGGGCGGGCTTGGTTGTGGAGTTCCTGAGCGAGGTACTGAGGTCATCCCACAGGCCGGGAGGAGGCGTCTCCTCGTGCGACTGCATTTTCTGCCGCAGCTTATCGGTCCATGTTTCCTTACTCATATATCCTTGTTTTTTATATATTCCTGTATCATTTTGGCCAGCAGTCTCTTGGCTCTTGAGAACTGCGATGCCGAGGTGTCCTCCTTGATGCCCAGCCGCTGTGCTATCTCCTTGTGGCTGAGCTGTTCGAAGACATAGAGGTTGAGCACCGTCCTATAGCCGGCCGGCAGTTTGCCAATCATGCTGTTGAGCACGGCGGCCGGCACCCTTTCCACCTCCGGGTCGCTGTCGTCGGGCACATCGGGCACATTGTCGGAGAAGGAGAGTTTCTTTTCCCTCCGCAGGTAGTCGATGGCCTCGTTGGCGCAGATTCTCAGTATCCATGCCTTGAGGGAGCCTTCGCCCTTGAAACGGAACTGGCCTATTCGGGTGAATACCTTGAGGAAGCTGTCGTGCAGCACATCCCTTGCCTCATAGGCCGAAGGAACATAGCGCATCACCACAGCTGTGGCAAATCCTGCATAGCGCCGGTAGAGGCTGTCCATCGCCTCCATGTCGCCCTGCAGGACTTTCTGAATCAGCTGTGATTCGTTAGCTTCGATACTCATAGATAAAACTGAATAATCCCTAAAACCTTGCACCGGAGAGGTGAGAAAAAGAGCACGCGGCCCGCCGTTCAGTCCCTACGTGTAGCCAAGTCGGCCATGATGGGTATTTCGACGGCGGGTATGCCGTTGCGCAGCAGGATGTCGCGGTCGTCCATCAGTGCGCTGAAGAGCAGATTGTTGTCACCGTCGGCATGGTGGCCGTCGGTATCGTTGAGATAAGCCCTGAACAGTTCCACAGCCTCGGGCACCTGCTGCAGGGCCCACTTGCAGTAGGCCGCGTTGAGATAGTCGTCGGCATTGACTTTTCCTCCTCCGGCCAGCAGGGCATCATAGAATTTCTGCGCTTTCTGCGCCTGTCCGTCGGCCATGAGCGCCCATGCCAGCACCCTCTCCACCCTTCGGTCCTTTTCATTTTCGAAGAGGCACTGGTAGAGCATGTCGACCGCCCGTTTGGTCTGTCCGGTGCGTATGTCGCACATGGCGGCATAGAGCACCGTGGGCACATGCCCCGGTTTGAGGTCCATGAGCCGGCGGTAAGCCGCTCCCGCCTCCTCGAGCCGTCCGGCCTGGTAGTACGCCTTGGCCAGAGAGAGGAGCACCCCTCTGTCGTCGGGTACGCCCTCGGCCGCCTGGCTGAGGCAATCGGCCGCCTCGTCGAACCGTTTGTTGTGCATGAGCCATGCCCCTCTGAGCATGAGCGAGTCATTGTCGGTCTGGTCGTTCGGCCACCACTGCAGCAGTTGGCCCAGGGCCTCATAGCGCTGCTGTTTCAGGAGGAAGGCGCCCAGCTGCGCCATCCGTTCGGCGGGCATGAGTGCCGCCACGCCCTCATGGGCGAAGAAGAGCGCGTTGTCGCTGTCGAAAGGATTGCGGAAGTCTTTCCTTGCCTCGGCCAGTTTGAAGAATCGGTAGAGGTCCTGCAGATACATGCGCCGGATATAGGCCGCCGAGTTCATCACCTCCATTTGGTCGACGGGTCCGAACATCTCGGCATCGCCCAGCATGGAGCGGTACTCCTGCGGCAGGCGGTCGAGCACGGAGGCGAGTCCGAGCGCGAACGAGAACTTGTCGCTGTCGCAGAAAGGTCCCTTCTCGATGAGTTTGTCGAGGAGCGTGGTGTCATTGAGTTTTCTTCTCACATGCGCCAGCGAAGGATGCCGGCTGTCGAAGATTCTGAACCAGTTGACCGTCTGGTAGAAGAAGCCGAAGCGTTTCATCTGCGAGAAGCCGCCGAAATAGATATCGGCTCCCGCCTTCTGCATATCCATCATGCGGTGTATGCTCTCCTCCACCTCCTCCATGGCCTTGTCGTCGGCATTGGGGTCGAGGATATCCCTCAGGGGGTCCTCCTCCTGTTCGGAGATGCCGAAGCGTGTGATGTTGAGATGGTTGTTCTTGATGAGTCCCGGCATGATGTCCTCCTGTATCTGCCGTGTGTCTTTCTCCGCGTTCATGCAGAGGAACACCTGGCGCTGCAGTTGGAAGAGGTCGTCGCAGGTGTCGGTGTCGATGAGCAGTTCGGCCAGCGATTGCCGCACGCCCTCGTCGGTGAGCCGTTCGGGCAGTGCCATGGCCCACCCCACGAGCGCCCTCTGCCTGACTTTCTCGTCAGGATGCTGCCGGTAGACCTGTGTGAGCGTTTTCCACTTGAGCGGGTCGAAGATGTTCATGCACGCCAGGGTGACGGCCGCCACGATGAGCGCCGCGTCGGCGGTGTCGACGGTGGGCGCCAGTATCAGGTTCTGGTAGAAGAGCGCCCTGTCGTTGTTCCACGCCTTCCCCACGAGAATGCTGTCGAAGAGCCAGTCGGTGAAGTCGGCGTGCCGTTTAAAGAGTTCCTCTTCCTTCAGCCCCCGTTGCGTGTCGTTCTCCACGAGTTGGAGCATGGCCACATCGGCCACATAATTCTCCAGCGCCTGCCGTATATCGGCCTCGGAGGAGGCCGGCCGTCGCTCTACGCGCTGTGCTGCCAGTGTGTACGACTGCACATTGCGCACCTTCCATGCCAGGAGCGCATCGGCGCAGATCCGGAACAGCTTGGCGAGCAACTGGTTGTAGAGTTGTTCGCGCGAGGGGTCGGCATAGCTTTGGCGCATATAGTTGAGCAGCAGGTCATAGTCGCCCTGTATCTTCTCATAGCGGTCGCCCAGGTGCACGAAGATGCGGTCGACGAGCAGATTCTGGAAGAGCGAGAGGGCAGCGCCCAGTCTTTTCTCTGCGATGAGGCCGAAAATACGTTTGATGGTATCAAGATTGTTCATAACGGGAAAAGGTTCAGAAAGTTTTCCATTTCACATTTTTGGTCCGTTCCACATCGGCCGTTCTGGGCTGGGCGGCATGTCGGAATTCCATTTTCGGCAGCCGTGCGATGATGGAGTCGTCGACAT
The DNA here is from genome assembly GCA_902777645.1 of uncultured Prevotellaceae bacterium. Taxonomy (GTDB): domain Bacteria; phylum Bacteroidota; class Bacteroidia; order Bacteroidales; family Bacteroidaceae; genus Prevotella. The sequence goes on from CACYUZ010000008.1 coordinate 78,358, forward strand.
GGCAGTATTTTTTCAGCACGTCGGCATAGGCGGCGATTCCCCGCTGGTTGATGGAGTCGCAGGCCAGGTTGTAAGCCTTGACGAAGGCATCGCGCTGCTGCCGGATGCGCGCATCGTCGACCGCCTTTGTCCTTATGGCCAGGACGCCGAGCGCGATGTCGCGGTGTCGGGAGTCGAAGAGCACGTTGTGGCGCTGCATGCGTGCCGCGGTGGCCTGCGGCTCGGTGAGCAGCACAGCATCTATCTCATTGTTGGTGAGCATTTTGAGTCGCACGTCGACATCATTGATTTGGATTCTGAAGACCGGCAGTTTCGGTTTGGCGCTGTCCACGGCCAGTGTGCCGAGATAGTCGGTGGCCGAGTATCGGCTCATGCCCATCATCTTGTCGCCCAACTGGTCTACCTTTCTCACGCGGGAGAGGCGGTTGCCGATGAGTTGCCAGTAGGCGTTGGTGCTGGTGACATAGGTGAGGGGGAGTCCGTTGTGTATGAGGCGTTCGGTCCTCATGAGGTCGCTCGCCATCATCTCCACCTTTCCCTCGAGCATGGCCTGGTCGCAGTCGATGTGCGACTGTTTGCACTTGAGGCTCACCGCGACACCCTGTTCATCGAAGAGTCCCCTTTCCTTGGCCACATAGAGCGGCAGGCAGTCGGTGGTGGGGGTGACGGCCACCTTGAGGGCCAGCGAGTCGGCCCTTCGCTGTTCGGCCCTGCTGGCCTGGGTTTGCATCTTCTGCTTATCCTCGTTGGAGGAGCATGCTGTCATGCCCCCCAGGAGGCAAGCGGCGATGAGGCCGGTGCAGAGCGCCGCAGCGCTTTTGGTGGAGAAGGCTCTGCGCGCCCCCGTATGGTGATGATATCTCTGCATAATCTATATAATAATGTGCAAAGGTAGTGAAAACCGAAAGCAGAACAAAATGAATTCATTCATTTTTTATGCTGAGGTGCATCCTACCTTATGGAAAGGTAGTGAAAACCGAAAGCGCTGAGGTGCATCCTACCTTACGCCGTCACGGTGACTTGGCTCCGTGTGGGATCGATTTTCCTGACATTCACCTGCACGGAGATGCGCTGTCGGAGTTCCTCGACGTGAGAAACGACCCCTACCCTTCTTCCGCCAATCTGGTGCAGTTTCTCGAGGGTGTCCATGACAGCGGTGAGGCTGTTGGGGTCGAGTGTTCCGAATCCCTCGTCGATGAAGATGGTATCCACGGCCGACGGCGTGTCGTTGAGTTGTGCGAGGGCGAGTGCGAGGGAAAGC
>CACYUZ010000009.1:0-78447 GCA_902777645.1 uncultured Prevotellaceae bacterium
TTCATTCTTTGTAAAATTCTGCCCCACCATGTTGTGTCTCGGCGTTCTACTCTTATGGACGAGTGCCATCGTTGTGTTGTTCTTTTAGTCTCTTCCATACTTACAAACTTTTTATCGCCACGCACTGGTAGGTTTCTACGTTCTCAATAATCTCCTCGTGGTTGTGGTTTGTGCTGCTTCCCACAAGGTCAAACTCCAGAAACGTTTTGCCTCTCCTGCAAGCCAACTGCAGGTGTATTGCCTCCAGCAGGTCGAACACCTTCAGACTCTGTTCACGGAACTCACTGCCTGCAGAACTGCTGCCCTGCCAGTCCGTCACCACATGAAGGTGCACTATCGGCTCGGCACGGTACTCCGCTCCTGGCTGTATGGCGTTCCACTGGATGGGCTGGAACTCCACGAACACCGCCGGACGCTCCCAGTTCTCTTCCTGCTCGATGAACTCCACGTTGTGGTTCCACAGGTCGATGTGCTTGATGGCTCGTTCCCAACCTTCAGGAACGTCGTCTTCAGTTTCTGCTACTCCGTAGTAACCTTCAGGTGTCACATATAGTTTGGAAAGTTGCTCAATGAGCATCTGATATACTTCTTTTCTCATCGTTCTTCTTGTTTCGTAAGCTGCGATGCTATCGCAGCCCTATCGTTCTCGAATTTCAAAATTGATTGCCTCTTCGATATATCCGCTCAGGTTCTCCTCGATGATAGTCCGCACAGCCTGCTCCACCTCCGGGCTGGTACCGAGGAAACGACGGCGCGGGATCTTGATGGTGGTACCGGCTTTCTTCAGTGCCATGAACTTCCAGAACTCGGCTTCGTCGCTCAGTTGCACCGTCCGCTTGTCATTGCGCCGGCTGCCGTCTTTCTTGCGCCCAAAGGAGCCGGTCGCCTCGTAGTATTTGTGCCAAAAGTATTTCTTCATCCTTGGGGTCACTACGATTTCGCCACCCTCATTGTGAATGGCTGCGTAGGGCAGGTCGGTGTAGAACGTGATGCTGTTCTCGGTAGTCCGGCTCTGGATGCTACGGCGCAACTGACCCGTATCGACGAGGATATGACCGTCTGGACGCATCGGGCTACGCCTGCGCTGCCATGCCTCGCTAAAGAATGCCTCACGCTCAAAGTTCTGGTCGAACTCGTCGGACATCTCCACTTGCTTAAAATAGCCTGGGTCTCTGACTTCATCTTCGGGGAATAATAGCTCAGGGAACAAAAAGCCCTCTGCTGAAAGCGCCGCCCGCTCCTCAAATTGAGGATTGGACGATGCCTTCAGCAGATTATAAAAGGTGCGCTCACAAATGCCGTATTTCGGATAAACGTAACGCTTCCATATCTCCCTGTTCGGGAGGCCTGTTCTGACGTAGGTGTCGTAAATCAGATTGATGTCGGCTACTCGTTTCGCATAACTTTTTCCTTTTCGCTTCTTGGGTCCCATGCAGCTTGATTAGACATATCGGGGTTACTTACTTTCTTTATACGGACGGATGTGGAGTTTCATTTCGCAGCTCACACGCACACGGCCGCTGCCCTCGCACTGCTCGCACCGGACGTCCTCGTAGTCGGGACCCGGAACACGGCCCGTGCCGTGGCATTCACGGCACAAGGCAACTTTCTCCGGTTTTGTCACTTCCTTGATCATACGGTGGTCTCCTCTTTCTTGGGTTCTACATAGAAGGTCTCGTCCTGAGCCACCTGGATGCCGCAGGCTGCCATAGCCTCGCGCATAGTGACCTCACGGGGATCGCCCGTCGGGGTGTCATATACTGCAACTTCTTTCAGATCACGGTCGGCAAGGAGCTTGTCCTTCGCTATCTCCTCCGTCTGGCGGATGTAGGTCGCGGGCAGGAACTTCTTAGCCAACTGTAGCGCACTCGCCCAGGTGAAGCCCTTAAGCGTCTTCAGCTTCGGCGTGCCGGTCCGGAAACCGATGGTGCCGTGAGCCATGTCAAGGCTCTTCTTCTTGGTGAACAACTCTGCCTGGTTCTCCGTGGCGAAGCTCTGGAGCACGTCAAAGGCATTGTCCTTCTCCGAGCTCAGGGTCGCCAGCTTGTCGGCGTACTTCTCTCTGATCTTGGCGCACTGCAGCTCTATCTCTGCATTGATCTTCTGGATTTGTGCGTCACTCTTCGCATAGGTCGCGAAGGCTTCATCGGCGGACTCACGGGTCACGCCGGTGATGATGGTCTTTTTCTGTCTTGCCATTTTTTTATACGTTTTGGGGGTTAATTATTGCGGTAATCTCTTTCATTCGCCAGATTCTCCGTCAAGGGTGTACTCGGCCGCGTCGGCCTGCCCTTCGGCCCAGTCGCTCAGCCAGCGCATCACATCCACGTAGTCGGAAACGCAAAGACTGCTCGTAAGCTCTGTCACACTGCGCTCTATCTGCTTCTCGATCCTCATGACGCACCTCCTTCCATTTCCATAGGCAGGATATACACATCTGATTGACGGCTCTCAAAACGCTCACGGCGGAAACCGCCGCTCCGCTCTATCGCCTTCAGCTTGCGGTGAAGGCACTTCAGCTCGTCGGTCCACAGCATCCCGAAGCACTTACCGCAGATCCGACTGTCCAGGCAAAGCGCGTCCACACGGCGCCAGTCGCTCGTGTCTACGCCCATCTGCTGCATCTGGCGCAAAACCATGCTCCGAAGCCGACGAAGCTCATCACGCATGCCACACAGCTCCTCGACACGCTCGCAAAGGCTCCTGTACTCAATCTCGCTCAGGTCGCGAAGACTCTCTGTCCTGCCCAGGCTGAACTGAGAGACAAGGTCGCGGCGAACTTCCTCCCGGTCCATCGTGCCGACGGAAAGGCGGCTGAAAGCGCGCCAGAAACGGCTGTAGCTCTTCTTCTCCATCACAGGCGGTCTTTAGCGTTGCTGTCGGAGCTGTCGGGGCTCCACCGTATCTCTATCTCGGCCTTCACACAACCGCTGCCCTCGCAGACAGGGCAGGGATCCTTCACCGACTCGCCTGTCTCGTCACGGCTCCAGAAATAGCCGTTCCCGCTGCAGTAGGGGCAACGGTGGCCACTGGATGTGAATTTCTCCAAACGGCAGCCGCCCCCAAGGTAGGGCGGAAGCAGCTCTATCATCTTTCTTATCTTTGTCATTGCTCTTTGGTTCTTGGTTGTTCTTTCTTGATGTTCACTCTCTCGGCAACATGCAGGTACTTGACAATCCTTGATGCATAAAGTGCGTCGGTCGTCTCTATCACTCGGCAGCCCTTGGTCCTCGCCATGCGAAGCGTCAAATCACATTGGCCGCAATGCATCCAGTCGTCAACAAGCATTCCCACATGGTCGCCTTTCACTAATATCTGGTACTTGTCCATGCCTCACAAATTATTGGTCGTTCTTAACACGCCTTCTTCCCACACTACGAAACTGTTGCCGGCATCAGGATTGAAGCGGCCTTGGCAGTAGGCTCGGAAACCGACAACCCTTACTTTCACACCGGCACGGTAGCGGAGCCTGACGGCTGGCTTTCCTAACGGTTGCCCTTTGGCTTCCTGGCTGATGAAGATGAAGCTCTTCTTCGGAAAGGCCTCGAGCAGGGCTTTCGTTTCCGGCCATTCCCAGCCTGCGTCCTGGAACGAGTCCACGATGATGAACTTCGCGCTGTGCCGCTTCTTCAGCCGCTCCGTCAGGTCTTCCACCGTGTCACTCGTCACCACACGGAACATGCCCTGCTTCTTGTCAAGGTCAAACCGCAGCATCCGCTCCTGGAAACTTTGGTTCAGCCCCTCCTCATAACTCAGGTAGAGCACCTGCCCGTAATGGGTCAGTTCGTAGGCCAGTTGCATCACGAAAGAACTCTTGCCGCTGGCACTCGCGCCGCTGATGAACCACGTCGAGTTCTCCTCCGGCAAACCGAAGGACTCTTCCCACCGGCCACCCCACGGCAGCGTCTTGTAGGTCTTCTTGGCTATTTCTTTCGGACTGTAGGCTCGTTTCATCGTTCCGTCTGCTGCGATATCATCGCAGCTCCTTTCTTTAGTTTCTCTATCTCCGTATAGACTCGTCTCAAACCGCCCTGGCTCTTGCGCAAAATCTGACCGATATCGGTCCCCTCCGGCGCGTTCACGCTGGCCACCACACGTGCCTGCTCAAGCAGGAATGCCTTGCGGTCGTCTTCCTGGTCCGGAGTGACACGGCTGTACTTGCCGCCGTAACGCGAGAAAATCTCGGCATAGCCCACCTTCTGGTTCTCCACCATCCTGTCTATCTTTGCCTTCAGACCATCGGCCCCCATCATGTACCAGCCGCAGCACATCTCGGTGGCGTTCCACAGGGCCTTCAGCTCCAGGAATGCCTCGTATGCAAGGTCGCCGGCTTCGTCCAAGACCACCAGCGGACGCTCCATCGAACGCAGATAGTAAACTAAATCCTCATAGGTGTCCTGGTACTTGCCCGTGGCACCCACACCGAACTCGTTGGCTATCTTCTTCACCATGGCGCGCTTCGTCTTCACCTGACTGCAGTCGATATATACGGCATTCCTGTGCTCATTCACATACCAGCGGGCCGTGTAGGTCTTGCCGATGTTCGGCAGGTCGCACAATATCACGCTCAGGCTACGCTCCTGGCATGCCTCTAACTGTGTGGTGATATACTTGAAGGTCTCAGTCCTCGCACCCTTCCACTCGATGCTGTCGCGAAGGTTCACGTCCAGACGGCGGGCAATGTTTACCCAGTTTGCATCACTCAGAGCCTTGTCCGTCTGACCCTTCTTCAGACTGTTGTACACGCTTGCGGAAATACCCAGCGCGGCAGCGTGCTTGGCATCGCTCGGGTAGTTCTTGCGGTTCTGGGCTATCGCCTCCAGAATCCGCTGTTTGTTATCAGTTGTTACCATAATACCTTTCAATAAAGAATAAACACGCATCATCACATTGTCTGACTGGGTGCTCGGGGAATACCTCACACAGACCTTCAACCCAGTCTATAAGGTGGATACAGTTGTCGCATTCACGAACAAGAGGGTCTTTAATTGCTGTTGTAATCATATTCTAACGGCGTTTTAATGGTTTTACCAATCATTCTTAAATATCTGCAAAGCCCCTGTCCTCTGCATCTTTGTAGGCATATAGGGGTTGCTCTTCCTGTCCCGTATGTTGCGGCCAAGTCGCAACCACTTCCAGTTCTTCCGGTTCCACAGTGTGCTCGGAGGTTTTGCCGTCGGGGGGTGTTTTCTTCATCACGCTCACCTGCTCGATGGCGTGCTCTCTCACGTACTTGCCGAACTTCGAAATCTTCTTCTGCTGCTCTATATAGGCAGCCACATCCTCATCCGTCTGCTCGGCCATCACGCGGTTGTATGTCTCAACCTTCTCCACACGGTCGATATACTTGTCGCCCTGGAAAATGTACACGTCGGTTGGCTTCCCTTCCTCGTCAGGCATGTAGTAGGCGGTCACCTGGTAGTCATTCGGGCGAAGTTTCTCCAGAACACTGGTGTCACTCAGCCACCAGTCTTCATGTGCCACACGCACCGTCGAGTTCCTCCTGATGCTGGTCTCCACACGCTCGCCGATGTAGCGGGCCAGAGTCAGCTTGTCAAGGGGCTGAAGGGTCGGATTCACACATTCACATAGAACGTCCCACCTCGTCATGCCGGGGAACTTCTTCTGGTTGGGGTGCAACTGGTGGTTCCACTCATCGTTGTCGCGGCGGTCTTCCGCCACCAACTGGTCCCAGCTGAAGTATTCCTTGTCCTCGTAGAGTTCGTTGGTCTCGTCGCTCACCTTCCTGCTCTCCTGGCGCCACTTGCCCTTGCCGTAGAAACGGCCAATGCCCTCGTGGTTCTTGTGGATCACACTGCGCTTCTTCGCACCGTTCAATGGCTCGGCATACTTTTCCTGTGAGTTCTGGGGGGCGCAGAAGTGAACGAACCGGAAAACGACACCGGCTTGCAGGAAGCCGTCCTTGTACTGCGTCATCAGGTGGTTCTCCACCTCGATACCGGCAGGCATTCCCCAGCCTTGCTGCTCAATCAGACGGAACATGTCGCGGAAGCAGTCCACTACCAGGCCTTCGTCCTTCTTGCGGGCATAGGAGGCACCCACCACGCACTGACTCACCACGTCGTAGGCATAGTAGGCATGCACGCGCTGCTTCGTGTCCTTCAGCTTCCTCGACAGATCCACGTCGTCCATCGTAATCTGGCTCAATGAGAAGTCGCCGCCGTGACGGTGAACGTGCGGCATCTGCTCGTGCATGTACGTCGTCCAGCTCATAAGCGAGTGCTCTATCAGGGTCTTGTTCGATGGCTTGTTCAGGTAGTTGGCGATGGTGCTCTCACTCAGAACACGAGGCTCGCCGGTCTTCTTGTCGACAAAGTCGTCTGGATTCATCAGCTCACCGGTCTTCGGGTCGTAAACGTCAAGCTCACCACACACGAACATATTGTACATTTCCGCAATGTTCGTGTTGAAGGGCTTGTTCGGAAGCACTGCTATGGCAAGTATCAGACGCTCGGTCTTGTAGTCAACCTTCCTCGCACTCTGATTGCCGAACTTGCCGCTGACGAGGCAGCCGTAGCCTTCCTTCTTGTACTCGTTCACTTTCTTCCGGAAACGAAGTGTACTCGCAGGCAATGTATGACCGTACTCTTCACGAAGGGCTTCAATGGCCTTCGCCATCTGGCCCCAGTCGTACTTGCCGCCAAACAGCTTCTGGGCTGTTGCCGCGCGCTCATACAAGCGGATGCAGCAGTTCAGTACACTGGCGTTCACCACATACTCCTTGATTTTCTCAGGAGGCAGGTCAAGACCTGCTTGCTCCCTGCTGTGGAAAAACGCCACCGCAGCCTGGTCAATCTCGTAGTTGCTGCGCACCCAGCACACAAGATGAGTAAGTTTGGCGTTGGGAAAGAGCTCTTCAACCCTGGCCTTATAGGTGCGCGGAAGACTTTCGACGGCGACAAGGGCATACTGACCGGCAGCACCGCCGCCACGACGCACTACATCGATGCGTCCACGGCTCGCCATCTTCTGGTAACAGCCTTGTGACATTACACTGCTGTCTACCAGCTCAGGGACACTTATGCACCACCTGTTACCGTAATACTCCATCTCCCCCTCCTTATCTCATAGACCGAGCTATATCCTGAATCTGAGGTATGCTTGTCAGCAGCACCTGGTCGTACCGCAAACGGGGCTTGCCCTTAAACGTCACCTTACCTTCGCCAGTCAGAAGACTAACAGTGAATACGGCACCATTCTCGAAATACTGCCGCATGTAACGCTCGCCTCCCTCCATCGTGTCGTAGAAAATCTCATCTTCAGGAACGGCAGCCTCAACCCAGCCACCCATCTCCTTTCGGGCAACATGCTGAATCTTCCGCGCCAGCTCTGTGTCACACTCAAAACACAGTGCCTTGTACACCATGCGGTCGGTGCAGTTGAACATCTTGGCGAGTTTCGCCTTGTTTTCCTTCGAGACCTTGATGGTTCTCGCACTTCTAGTCTTTTCCATAATCATCTATATTTATAATGTTAAACTTAATGCCTCCCTTGGTCATCTTGCCAATTTTTCGTATCTTTGGCGCATCATTCACAAATGAATAACGCTGCAAAGATAATAGGAAATTTCCTAAATACAAAAACTTTTTTGAGGATTTTTTCTCAATTAGGGCGATTTTTTTGATTTTGACTATGATTTTAGACAGAATAAAGCAATTTATCGACTCGAAGGGCATTGCAGTCAGTGCCTTCGAAAAAAGCATAGGAATGTCCAATGCCTCATTTGGAAAGTCCTTAAAAAGTGGCGGGGCTATAGGGACAGACAAGTTAGAAAATATCCTAAGTGTATATCCAGAACTTTCCCCCATTTGGCTGGTAACAGGCGAAGGGGACATGCTTCGTGAGAGCATTCCACAAAAAGCAACATTCACAGACAACCCCAAAGAAGGCATTCCACTCATACCATTCAGTGCGATGGCTGGTGCCCTGGCTGGAGAGCAGTCTGTTCTGGAGTATGAGTGTGAGCGTTATGTGGTACCGGCTTTCAATGGTGCCGACTTCCTTATGCCGGTAAAAGGAAACAGCATGATGCCGACATATATCTCTGGCGACATCGTGGCTTGCCAACGCGTCCCTATGTCCGGCTTATTCTTCCAATGGAATAAACCCTATGTCCTCGACACGGCACAGGGTGCGATTATCAAGCGCATAAAGCCCGGATCTGACAAGCAGCATGTCCTCATCGTTTCCGATAACCCACAATACGACCCCTTCGAACTCACATACGCCGAAATCCATGCCGTAGCTCTCGTCATCGGCCTTATTCGCCTCGAGTAACCCATCCTGATACCCTCTGGGGTACCACCCCCCACCTAAAATCACACTAAAGTACACGAAAGCCCTTGTATTTACAGGGGTTTTCGCTTAAAACGCCCTTCAAAAGTTGCACGAAAAGGGTCAGTTTCCTACACTTTACTCTCTTTTTTGGCTCGTTGCCCCCCCCTCTCACAGTACATCCGGGCAGCAGTTTTGTCCCTCCAGTTTTTCAAAATTGTCCCTCCAGTTTGTCCTTCCACCTGTCCCTCCACCCCTCATTTTTCGCCCATTTTAGCCCTTGGGTCCAGAACACGGACTTTTCCGGACCCTCCTCCTTCTAATGCCATCAGAACACCGTTCAAACGTGGGCGCAATAGATGCCCCACAGGCGCGCTAAGCGCTCATTTACAAAGGATTTGCCGCAACAGCATAAAAAAAGCCGCACGCGTAAACGTACAGCCCCTCTCATGTAAACTTTCCGCACCTCTCCTGCCCACGAAAAGCCCCTCTATGTAAACCAAAAGTAAAGCAAAGTAAACATTTCGTTTTACGGAGCCATCGCCCCTCTAATCAACCTATCTTCCACATAATCAGCATCTTCCCCTCATTTTCCTCCCACTCCCTTCAGATACGCTTCGTTTTGTGCCCCATAAGTGCCGCTGCAAGAATTGTCTTGAAGGTTGTTTTTTTCATAAATTATTTTGTGGTTGATGAAATGCTACTTGATGATGACGCGCTCGCCGTTCACCAGATAGACACCAGGGGCGAAACCCTGGTGGCGCGACGTGCCGGGGCCGACATTGAAGCGGCGCACAAGGCGGCCGTCGGTGCCCACCACGGTGACGGAGGCGTCACGGTCGGACGTCACCACGAGGGTGCCGTCGTCGGTACCGATGGCCAAACCCGTGGTCAGCGTGCCGATGCCGGTGGTATAGCCGTCGACGGGCCGGGCCGACAGCAGACGGAGGTCGTTCGTGCCTATCTCTATGCCGTCAATCCGCACGGTAGTCGGGGTCATCGAGGTCTCCAGGTGCAGCAGGCAGCCCGACGTGCCTTTGAGGTCGGCGCTGCTGGCCGACCATACGATAGCGCGGTAGCGGCCGCCGCCGAGGTCGGTGAGGCGAACGCTATGGTCGGCACGGCGCGAGGCATCGAGCGCCACACCGTCGAGGGTGACACCTTCAGGCAGGGTGATGTCCATAGAAAGGGCCGTGCAGGTCTCCGACGACACGCTGATGTCAATGCCGCCGCTGACGGGTGCCGCCTCCACCACGGCCTCACCGTCGAAGACAGAAGTGTTGGCGCCGGAAGGCTGCTCAGACAGAATCTTGAGCAGCTGCAGCGCGTCGAGAAGGTCGATCACGCCGTCGCTCATAACGTCGGTCACCGCCATGTTCAGCGGTTCAATCAACTGAATTCTATTGATGTGGCGCAACAGTACGATTACGTCGAGCAGTGTAATCTTGTTGTCAGAACTAGCGTCGACATTGCCCACGACTTCATCAAGGATAATAAACGGTGAGGTGCCGTCGCCAGGGGTCATCTCGCATACGGTGTTGCCGCTATAGGCCACCACTTGTGTGTTATGGAAGAGCAGTTCGAAGTCACCGGCAGAAGCTGTCGGCGACACGTTGAGCGTCATGGTGAGCAAATTTCCATCATAGCCGGAGATGGGCTGGCTCGTCAGTGAAAGCACGATAAAGCGGTATTCGCCGTTTGACAGTTTATTGATAATAATCTGGTGGTCGGTAGTACGGTCTGCAAGGGTGGCTATGTAATTGCCGCTGTTGTTCTTGGCAAGCTCCACACCTTTGGGCATGGAAACATCGAACATCACGCCAACGGCCTCGTTGACATTGAACATATCAACGGGTATCTTCACCGTGGCACCACGGGCAGTGGTCGTCTCCTCACTGCTGACAATGAACTCGCTGCCTTTGAATTCACGGATGTCGGTGAACTCGTCGCCCCAAGCTTCCACATAGGCATCCCTGCATCCTAAGGGCACATAAAGCGGCGGCACAGCGATACCATTGGGAATCATAACCAGTTTACTCCTCCACCGTTCTGGGGGCACAGGAGCATAGGTAATCACATGGTCGTAGTTGGTCTTGTTTTCATCATCAAGTACAACTGCAAATGCATTAAATCCCACATAATCTAAATTTTCGGGCAAGGAAAGTGACTGAAGATGCGTACCCTCAAAAGCATATTTTTGTATGCTCTCCAAAGTAGAGGGGAACTTTATTTCCTCAAGACTCGAGCACATTTGGAATGCTCCATCATAGATTGATTTCAAGCCCTCGGGTAAGTTCACACTCACCAACGATGTGCAATTCTTGAATGCATACATTCCGATGCCTTGGACAGAAGAAGGAAGCACGACCTCCTCAAGTTTGCTCTTATTAGCAAAGCCTGTCAGTACTCTAATTTGGAGGTCTTCAGCAAACACTACCCTGCGTAGACTATCGGCTCCATCTAAGAAAGAATAATCATTATCACCGATTAATTGCATACTGGACGGTATATAGAGTTCCTTAAGCGGTGTGCCGCTGAAACATTGGGGTGACATACTTATCAGACTCTCCTGCGGCAACCCGATCTCCTTCAGTTGGGAATTTTTGAATGCAGATGAATAAATATATGTCACGTTGTCGGGGAGCTGTATGGACTCTATGCCCGAATATGCAAATGCGGCATAACCGATTATCTGAGTATTCATATTCAAAGACACGTCTTTCAGGGCAGATGCTCCATAAAAGAGGTAATCGGGAATGCTATAGGTATTTGACAACACCGTAGCCTTCGTCAACTTATCGCACTGGAAGAAAGGTGCGGTGCTGACTGTTCCGTCTTCGCCCGTCCAAATTTCATCATCATTCATATAATCAAGCTTGCAGTTTAAGTACACCTCTTCCAGACTGCTGCCTGTGAAAGCATTCTTTCCTATGCTCACGTAACCGGAGGGTATGGTGAGTTGCTTCAGAATCTGACAGTCTTTGAATGCCTCGTCAGCAATTTTCTTCACGGTATAGGTACTGCCGTTCCAATTGATCAATGGCTCGAGAGTTAACGATTCATAAGTGTTGTACAAGGGGGTCTCCACCTCCATATAACCGGTCTGTATCGTCTCAGTGCCAACAATTGAATAGACATATCCACCGAGAGTGCCGTCACTGTTATACCAGGGTACATCTTCATAGATATACCTGGTGGTATACTGGGGTATGAAGTCCACATAATAGCCCACGAATTCCTGGTTGTAGCCCGTCACCGTGGCAGTCCATGTGTTCGGATTGAGCGAGTACTCCACATCATTGATCATCACCTTGTAGTAGTCTTCGTCACTGATGGCCTCGATGTGGACGAAGTTGCGCCAACCCTCACATTCCCTGTACTCGCTAATGCTGTTGCTCGGCACTTTCAGGGTGATATTCTGATAAGTTTCGTAGGCGAAAGCGTTGTCGGGGAAAGGTGTGGGGTTGTGAGACACGATTTTATAGTCGGCAGACCAGTTGAGGCCATGGAACGCCCACACTGGAATTGACGAGCCTGAGTAATATGCCAGAAAATATGGCATGATGAGTTCCTCAAGCTTAGACAAGTTGTGGCCTATGGTGTATGTTTTGCTGATAACTGCAGTAAATGGCAATGCCAGTTTCTTCAGGTTGACGCAGTTGCCGAAAATACCCTCGCCCATTATGGTCGATGTGGAGTTATAATCGATTTTAGGGCACAGGTTGACATTTTCGAGTGACGAGCAGCTCTCAAAGGCATAGTCGCCGATACTTATGATGGGCTCAGTGATGGAGATTCGCTTCAGTTTCGAGCATTGTACGAACGCCATTTCGCCGATACGGAGACCGCTACCCTTATACTCAAACTCCATGAGTCTATTGCATTCAGAGAATGCATTCTTTCCCAAGTCAAATGTCGATTCATCACTCTCCAGAGTGAGGGAGAAACGCTGTATCTGCGAATTTGAGAAGGCCCCTTCGTCAATTGTTAAATGATCCGTTACAGGATAATGTGGTATTTTCTCCACATTATGCAGGACCAATGACTTCAACGAAGAATTGGCAAAAGCATATCTGCCTATATACTCGATGATTTGCACATCGTCCAGGCTCTGCAGAGCTGTGGTGCCGTAGAAGGCCCTGTCTTGAATTTGGAGGTTGGGCAACGTGTTTGACTCCTTGTTGCGTAACTCCTTCAGACTTGTACAGCCCTCAAAGGCTCCTGTTAACACATTGATAATCGGTGGGATGTCTGTTTTATCTGGGTCTTCTGGGTCAGAAAAATAGACACTCTCCAAGCTTGTGCAGTTCTTGAAAGCATTATCTCTGAATTCCAGAAACGTTGATGGAAAGGTCACCGACTTGATGGTATTGCAGTCCATGAACGCATTCTCGTCGATGCCACGCACCTTCAATCCCGCCCAGGTCGACGGAATGATGACATTCTCCGGAAGTTCGCTATCATAACCTGTCACCCATGCAGCTTCCTCTTCCCATGCCCCAGCAAAACCAAGGTACTCGTCTATTCTGATTTTCAATCCGGGACACAGCCAAGATTCGAACACTTTTTTCTCCTCTGGTATCGGATAAACATTGTCGAAATGTTGCTGAAATGAAGAAAGCTCTGTGGGGGGTACGTATAACGCCGTGTTCCACTCCGAATAATATCCCGGCGGAAAGGAGTCGTATGTACCATGATAACAATAGACCTTGTCGGCACGTAACGGGGTCATGTAGAAATTATCTGTACTATATATAACTAATGTAGACAACCGCGTTTCACTCTCATCATCCCCATAAAGGCGTTTCAGTCCTTTTTGAATAATCAAGTTCTTCAATGCTCTCAAGTTGCCGTTATATGTACTACTAAACAGCCTTAGGAACTGCAGTTTATCGGAAGCGGGCAGGATCAGTGTCTCTACATTGGGTACCATATCGATTCCGGTCACATCGAAGAGCATGCCTGACTCGTCCGTGAAAGAATTGGAAATGTTAAATCTCACCCCAGCACCCGTGGCGAACTCTGCGGTATACCCTGCGATGATGGCCGTATGAGAGAAATGGTTCACCCTGTAGACTACCCCATCTTTTTGCTTTTCTTCGCTGAAAATCATGTAATCGTCTGAATAATCTGAGACGGCTGATGAATAGTTGGACTCGCACCCCTTAGGCACCTTAATCCAGAAGTCATAAGTATCAACATCCAAACTCCCGTCAGTACTTAATAAATCGTAAAGTCTAAATTTAGTACTTGAGCCTGGGTTCTCCACTTTACAGTCCACGAAGCGATTCACACCATATTTCTCATCAGGGCCCATCTCATTCTTGATGTCAATGGTTCTCACCGTCTTGGGTATGACCAAAGTGTCGCAGTAGAGACCGAAATTGATGGTTGTCACATTGCATCCGCACACTTTCTCCGGTATTACTATTTTTTTAGCAGGTAGAACATAGTGTGATTGAGGGTTGTACCCATGTCCGAAGACCAGCGCGGCCTCTCCATTCTCAATCTTGAAAGTCAGTCCGTCAACCGTCACTTCGTTTGTCTGCCCCCTACCCGGCAACAAGCCGAGCAGAAGCAATGTCATCGTTAGTAATAGTTTCGTTTTCATAATTGTGAGTGGTTAAATTAATTACAGTTTTATGTCTATCTCGTAATATATATTTATGGAATACAAAATTAAGGTTATATAACACAACCTTTTTGTTGTTATCAAGCAAATGCTTGTCTGAAAACGGCATTCAAAAAAAATCAGTACACAAGAGTACAAAAAAGGGTGGGGCATAGTATTATTTCATACTACGCCCCACCCTTGGTTTAAAAATTATTTCTACTCTTTAGTAAGCCAGATGTAGAAAAGATTGGATGTATTGTATTTTTTGATAGTGTGCTCACCCGCCTCCAAGGTTACGCTCAGTTCCCAGTGGTCGCCCACAGATACGGCGGTAGAAGCAGCGTAATTAGCACCGTCTACTTTTATGTCATGACCATCTTTGTAGCTGAAGGCCAGCTTGAGCGTGCTTTTCTCGGTTGAGGTGAAAGAGACAACCGTCGTGCTCTCCATTTTTAGACAGTCTGTATACACCGTACCGTCTATCGTGACAGAACCCTTGCTGTTGCTGTAATTGCCGTTTTCTATTGTAAAGAAGTTGTTGGAAGGAACTTTGCCCTGGAAATGGCAGGTGATGGCATCGTCCTGGGTCTGTCCGCCTTCGCCTCCTTGACCGCCTTCGCCACCCTCACCCGGGTCACCGCCTTCACCGCTGGAGCCATTCTCATCGCCGAAGATGCCCACCAGTGACGACGCATAGCCCATGAGTGCAGACTTCAACGCTTCATCCACTTTATCATCCTTATCGGCAGCATAGGTGAACGTCCATTTGAAGTCGCCGTGGTTCAAGCGTCCTGCGCCGTACCATCCCACCACTTTTGCCGGCACATCGGCAGCCTCATCGGCCGTGTAGCTGTACATCAGACCCGCGGTGGTGTCGAAGTTGTTGTAGCTTCCGCCGCCCTGCAGCGCTTTTACTGTGGCCGGCACCTGCTCCTCGCGGCTCTGCGCCTCGAAGGCATCGAAATGG
Organism: uncultured Prevotellaceae bacterium; assembly: GCA_902777645.1. Taxonomy (GTDB): domain Bacteria; phylum Bacteroidota; class Bacteroidia; order Bacteroidales; family Bacteroidaceae; genus Prevotella. Next base: position 14,877 of record CACYUZ010000009.1, read on the forward strand.
ACGCTGGTGTCTACACCGAGCGAGGAAGCCGTCACCATCTTGCCTTTGGTGAGCATGGAAGAGGCATTGTAGGGCCAATACGAACTGGTGGCGCCGGTGATGACATTGCCGTACGACTTGATGCTGCCACCGTCCTCATCGCTGAAAGTGCCGTTGTCGGAATTGTAAGTGCCCGTGCCGGCATACAGGTCATTGCCCTGCATGGAGGTGAGCATCGGGAACTTGCAGTTGCGGAAGTAGTTGCCCTCTACAAACACGCTGCTGCCCGTTGTGGCGCCCACACCATATTTGGAGTTGCCGTCGAAATAGTTGTTCCACACATGCACGCTCATCACGCGCACACGCGGATGGCGCGAGTCGCTGTGGTCGAACCAGTTGTGGTCGTAGCTGATATAGTTGGGACCGTTCTCCTTGGTCATTCCGCAGAGCGACGACTTGCCGGCATCCCAGAAATGGTTGTAGGCTACGGTGATATACTGCGAGTTGCCTTTCACGTCGATAGACCCGTCGCCCTTTTTCTGGTCACTATCACTGCCTGGCTGCCCGTAGAAGATGTCGATGTGGTGCACCCAAACATTCTTGTTGTCCGTATCGATGGAGATGGCATCGTCCATAAACATCATGACGGCGAAATTGCGAAGTTCCACACTGCGTGCCCCATGCAGCAGGAAACCGAAATTCTTGATGGTGGCATCGTCGCCGATACCCTCAAAGGTCATATTCAGCTCATTGTCCTTGTTGCTCTTCACCTGCAGGCCCTCGGCAGAGCTGCTGATATGGTCCAGGTCGCTCAGGTCGATGGTGCCGATGAAACGGAAAGCGATGGGCGTGGAGTCGTAGCCCTTGAGATAATTGTCGAGAATGGTCTGCAGACCCACACTGGTGGTGGTGGCGCCGCTGGAGCTGGTTATCACGTCGCAGGTCACGGTCTTGGCCGTATTGGCGGTAACATAGAGCACCCGGGCGCCGCTCTTGAGCGAGCCGTCATGGTTGTAGGCTCCCACGCCCTCTGCATGGTTGAGGAAAGCGAATCCGTCGCGCTGATAGTTGATTACCTCCATATCGGTCGCCTCGCCGCTGGCGCTCATTTCAGCCCCCTCGCTGTCTACGGCAACCACCTTCATGGAATAGGAGCCGCTGACGAGTCCCACCACATCGGCGCGTCCGTAGGTACCGTAGTTGCGCACCAGCTGCTCATCTATCTTGGTATAGTCGGCATATCGGCCACCTTTCACATACACATGGTAGCTTTCGGCACCCTCCACGAGGTTCCATTTCACATAAGCCGTCTCGTACCATCCGCGGGCCTCGGTTATCTCGATGCCGTTGTCGGTCACCACACCCTCGGGAATCTCGGCCAGCGGTTTGGAGAAGGAGATGTTGCGCACGGAGCCATAGAACACATCCTGCTCATTCTGCTTGGTGCTCACCGTGACGGTCGACTTCTCCTTGTCCACATCCACACGGCTCAAGTCGTCCGTGTTGTAATAGAGAATGTTGCTGTTGTCGAGCGACACCTGCATCTGCCGCGCATTGAAGTCCTGACCCACGTTGTGGCTGTAGGCATCCTGATAGGTGTCGGTGGTGTTGCCCTGGATGGAGGTAGGCACACCAGTGACCGACAGGTTGTAGATATAGATACCGCCGCCGTTGGGAGTGAGGGTCACCTTTCCATCGGCCTCCACGATACCGATGGCTCTGGTGCGGGCGGCGGTCTTCTCAAAGCCCTCCATATCACGCAGGTTGGTGGCCGTGATGCCACGGGCATTACCGCTGCTGGAAGTGGCGAACTCCACCGTCACTTCCTGCCCTTTCTTCAGATTGGGAAGGGTTATCGTCACCTTGGTGCCGTTGGCCCACATACGGGCATCGCTGCCCAGTCCGAAGCGCACACTGCCATTACTGGCATCGGCCGTAGCGGTAAAGAGCAGGCCCTGGGTGATGGTCAGTTCCGCGCCGTTGGCCATAAGCGGCGCCTCTGTCTGCGCAGCGGTATACGACCAGCGGTCCTTGCTGCTGTCCTTTTTCCAATTATCGTCCTGACCCATATTGGTCTGGTCGCTGCTGCCGAGACTGGTGAAATCCCAGGCCGACTGTGCATAACCGTTTCCCAGGCCCATAAAGGCCATGAAGAGCATAAGTAAACCTGATAATATAGTATGTTTTCTCATAATCTTTTGTCTCCTTTAATCATTCATGTCCCATACTTCAAAAATACTCACCGCCTGGTCGTCGCCGTTGCCTTCTCCATCTTCCATCGCGATTCCGCTCTTTCCACCATTTATGGTGATGGAAAAATCCATTATATTGATGGTGACAGCGCACACACGCTCTATCTGGGGTGTGATATATTGTTTTTTCATACAGCGCATTCTTTATTATTTAACAACTACTTTTCTACCATTCACAATATAGACACCCTTGGGCAGACCCACGGTCGATTGGCCCACCAACTGGCCACCCAGACTGTAGACACCCCTGTTGCCCTGCACACGCTCAAAGCTCACCCCCTCTATACCGAGCAAATCGTTGTCGATAGAGAAAGAGGTGACACTGCTTTCGCTGTTCAGCGCAGCAAGATAGGCATGGAAAGGCTTGATGGTGTTTCCGGCTGCCAGTTTCTTCACTTTGTTGCCGTTGGCAAAGTAGTAGATATTGCCTTCGGGCACCTCATCGAGGATGGTGCCCACGAAATGGTATTCTGTCCCCAGCACCGTATTGCCCGACACCAGATTGCTGAGCATGATGTCCTGCAAGGTAAACTCGGCCACCTCCTCGGCAGGTTGGATGAGATAGGGAATGCCGCAGAGCATGCTCTCCACCGTGTTGAAATTAACATTCCCGTTACTCTCCACGTCAAACTCTGCCACCATGGTACCTTCACCAAACACCTCGGCAATGGCAGCCGCAGGCATGTCGAAAGGCAGGCAGATGGTGTTCCACTGGTCTTTCTTGAGAGAGCGCACCACATGGACATTGACCAACCGCTTGCCGAAAGTCTTCAGGGTGGAGAGGTTGTCGAAGCCGGCGGCCTCGCTCAGCTTTGCCGTATAGCCGAAAGAGATCTGCACATCACTCATGTCTTCGGTCTGAGAAGTCCCGTCGGCATAGGAAAGCGTCACCCTATCACCAGCAAAAACAATGCTGGTGGCAAAGTTGTTCACATTCGTTCCAGCCACAGTGACAGTCTCTTCAGTGTCGGCCAGCAGGCTCAAAGAGAAACAGGCCAGCAACAGGGAAAAATAGGTTCGTAGTTTCATTTTTCTTTATTATATAATACAAATTATTACGTAACGTATTGAAGGTAAGATGTTTTACAGCGGCAAAGTTAGTCAGAATACTTATCAATTCATAATAAGAACTATTTTATACCCTTAACAAAATACGAAAACGTTTGCGGCAGTGAGAATAGTTTTCCACACCCGATTGTGGAAAACTTGTGTAAAAGCGTGGGATAACCCAACAACACAGGTGTTGATAATCGAAGACCGACTGCCAGGTTGGGATAAAAAAGGGTAACAGCATACTTTTTCCTCATTTTTTCAACGATTTTTGGTGAGAAAAAGATATAAAGTTATTAATTTTGCAACAGATATCAGAAATGTGCATAAAGTGGAAAAGAAGCTGATTATCAGCAGGAAAATTTCCACAAAACGTGTGGATAAACAAGGATAGAGATATGGAAAACCAAAACACCAACTTTTTTGGCAAAAAGTTATGCACTTTTCCATAGCCTATCATCATCAACAAAGTATTTTTTTAAAAAAGAAAAACATAAAAATATAATGATATGGAGTTGAAAAAAGAATGGATAGCCCAGGGTTACATCGATGAGCCTGTGGAAGAAGGTATAGATCTGAAGAAAGCCATCCGCGAGATGTGTCGTGAGAAAGACGCCATCATCCTGGCTCACTATTACACACATGGAGAGATACAGGAGATAGCCGATTTCATCGGCGACTCGCTGGCGCTGGCCCAGAAGGCGGCCAAGACCACCGCCAAGATTATCGTAATGTGCGGTGTGCACTTCATGGCCGAGACCGACAAGATACTCTGTCCCGACAAACTGGTGCTCGTGCCCGACCTGAATGCCGGCTGCAGTCTGGCCGACTCCTGCCGGGCGGAAGACCTGCGCAAATTCAAGGAAGAGCATCCCGGCTATCAGGTGGTGAGCTATGTGAACACCACGGCCGCCGTGAAGGCCCTCACCGATGTGGTGGTTACCTCGGGCAATGCCAAGAAAATAATCGACACCTTCCCCCAGGACGCCAAGATCATTTTCGGCCCCGACTATAACCTGGGCAGCTATATCAACGCCGTCACGGGCCGCGACATGCTGCTGTGGCATGGCGGCTGCCATGTGCATGAGCGCTTCTCGGTCGATGAGATAGTGAAGCTGAAGGAGGCCCATCCCGCCGCCAAGGTGTTGGCCCATCCCGAGTGCAAGGGTCCGGTGCTTGCTGTGGCCGATGTGGTGGGCAGCACGGCCGTGTTGCTCAACTATGCCATTGCCCATCCCGAAGAGGAGTATATCGTGGCCACAGAGGCCGGTATTCTGCACGAGATGCGCCGCAACTGTCCCGACACGGTGTTCCATCCCGTTCCTCCCGAGATATCAGAGGGTGGGGTAGGCTGCAGCTGCAACGAGTGCGACTACATGAAGATGAACAGTCTGGAGAAGATTTACAATACGCTGAAGTATGAGTGGCCTTCGGTCGATGTGGACAGTGAGATAGCCCGTGAGGCTGTGAAGCCCATCGAGCGCATGCTTTCGCTCAGCTAATTTCCTTTTTTCTGCCCCGCCATAAAAGGCAGATACCGGTAGATAAACCAGGTTATGGCGGTGGCTATGAGGTATACGGCTATGAAGGCGGTTACCACCCGGTAATACTGTCCTTCGTAGCCGTAGCCCGTTTTGTTCAGCACGAAGCTCACCAGGGTGGGTACAGCCCCGCAGATAAAGTAGTAGACCAGGCTGTGGCGTCCTGTCCAGCACACCAGTCCTATGGGCCGCATTTTCTTGCAGAGCGACACGACGATATAGGCCGAGAGGCATCCGTCGGCCAGCAGCAGGGTATAACTGCTGATGTGTATCGGTTCGGCCGTGAGAAACACACCGTTTATGCATTCCATATATTTCATTATTATCCATAATAGAATAAGAAAAAAAAGAATATATGATGATGCAGTGTGTATAACTTTCTCCTTCAGGTGGTAGAGATAGCCTAAATAGATGAAAATGAGAAACAAGAGCGCATTGGTCCAATGCCATAAATAAGGTGGATAATGGTGGAAATCAGGGTAAAAAGCATTGAGCAGCGTCATCAGAAAGAAAGCGGCGCAACAGAGTGTGGATAAAACAGCGGTTTTTCCCTTGGTTATCCACAGCAGCAGGGAAAAAATAAGCTCTGCCGTAATCAGCGTGGCCACAAACCAGGATGCCTGACCGGTGAGAATGTCGGTCACCGTCTGCAGCGAAACAGGGGTGTGGTGAAACAGATGCTTGGGCAGGGCCAACAGGGCGGTGAAGATAAAATAGGGCACCACCAGGCTGCGCACCACAGCTTTCAATTTGTAGACCGGCGAGAAGGTCCTTCCCTCTTTATAAAAGAGGTATCCGGAAAGGAAGAAGAAGATGATGAGCGCATTCTCCACATACACCACATAGGGTATGATGTCATGGCCGGCATAGTACATTTCGGTGTGGAAAAACAGTATGGCCATCATACAGAGCCCACGCGCCATGTCTATCCATTGCTTTCTGGCAGGCTTCGCTGTGTCCATTCTATCTCACAATGGCTATTTTGCACACGGTGCCCTTCTCGCCCTCGTCGGTGGCTGTCTGCACCATGTATACCCCCGAAGCCACCTTATGGCCGTTGGTATCGCAGCCGTCCCAGGTGAACGTACCGCCGTTGCTCTTGCCCTCGCGCACCAGCACGCCATGAGCCGTTACAATCTTCACATCGGCGTTGTAGGAGAGTCCCACGACGGTAATAAGGCCGGTATAGTCGGGTTTTACCGGATTGGGATAGGCATAGACATTGTCTTTGGTCATCTCGTCGCTCGTGCTGCTGGCATCGCTCATATAGCTGCACAGCCCTTTGTCGGTGCTTATGAACACCTCGCCCGTCTTGTCGTTGATGGCTATCGACTCGATGATATTGGAGAGCAGGTTGCTGTTGGTGGCGGTGAAGTTTTCCAGCTGCTCCATATTGTCGGCACTGATGAGATACACTCCGTTGCCGTTGGTGCCGAACCATTTTCTGTTGCCGCCGTCGATGGCCATACAGCTTATCTCCACCCCGCTGAGCAGGTAGTCGGCAAAGTTGGTGCCGTCGTTGCGGGGCACCTTTATCTGCTGCAGGGCGGCATTGGAGCCTTCGCTCAGGTCGGAGGCGGGCAGCTGCAGCGGTCCCACATTGGTGCCTATCCAGATGTTGGCATCCTTGTCTTCGGCGATGCATTTCACACCGTTCACATTCTCCACGGTGGTTCCGTCCTGATTGACGAAAGGTATCTGGTAGTAGTTGAGCGCATCGGTTTTCGGGTCGAAGCAGTAGAACGACGACACCCACCAGTGGTTGTTGACGAACCACAGATAGCCTCTGCTGTCGAGTATCATGTCTTTCATGGCATAGAGGCTGCGGTTGGTGTTTTTCACCATGAAAATGCTGTTGTGGTGCGACTCCCAGGTCTTGTCGGCCTGCAGTTTCAGTATCGACTCGCTTTCCGACTGGCTGTTGAGGCACCACAGGTTGCCTTCCTTGTCGAATTTTATACCGCTTACGATGACATAGTTTTTGTTGTTGGGATCACCGGGTATGGCGGAGGTGAGCGGACTGTTGTCGACGGTGAAATGCTGTTTCAGCTCACCATTCAGGTATTCATAGAGTCCGGTTCGTCCGCCAGCAAACACATGGTCGGGATTGGCGGGGTCGATGTCGAGGCAGTTAAGGTCGATGAAGGTATAGCCTGTCTGCGGCAGCGTCTCGTTGTTGTAGAGGGTCCATTCACCGTTTTCCAGTACCTGGATGACCGGTTTCCTACGCAGTTCGGCAAACTGGCTGAAACCACCTCCGCAAGTATAGAGCTTGTCGTTGTAGAATTTCATGAATCCGAAGTAGTTGTAGGCCGGTCCGTCGGGGTTGAGGTCGGTTTTTATGGCTACAATCTGGTTGTTCTCTATATTGAGCGAGTAGAGTTTCTGGTTGTCTTGGTTGCTCCAGTAGCAGTTGTTTTTCGGGTCGTAGGCAAAGGCCTGCAGGTTATGGTCGGGCACGGCCATGTCGGTTTTATTGGTCAGGCTCTCGATGATGTAGAGATGATGGGGCTGTGTGAGGATGATTTTTCCGCCGGTGAGATGGCTGTAGTTGAAATAAGGCTGATAATTCACTTTCCACTCGCCGTTTTCATAGACATACATCTTTCCGTTGGTAAGCGCGATGAGATGGTTGTCGAAGACGAACAGCCGTTCGGCGGTGATATCAGTGCAGGCCGTCCAGTTGGCCTTGTCGAGAATATTTTTTTTGGTGTCGCCCTGCCATATCCCCCCATCTTTGAGGGCAGCGTAGACATACTGTCCGAAGACAGCTGTAGAGACGATGTTCTTGTCCAGATTGTAGGAGTTGCTTATTTCCGCTTTGGCCACATTGAGCTGTACGATGCCGAAAGCGGTGGAGATATAGGCATACGGTCCGCTGATGTCGACCTGGTTGATGGTTTTGTCGGTGGTCATGCTCTTGCTGTAGTAGGCAGAGACATTCACCACCTCGCCGTTGTCGTCGAGCAGGTCGATGTTGTAGTTGTCGTAGACGATAACGAGCCGCTTGGCTGCCTCGCAGTAGGCGATATGGCTGATGCCGCAGTCGTTGAGCGCATTCATCTTATCGTAGGTCTGTATGCTGTTGTCGGCGTTGTTGTACGAGTAGAGTCCTTTGCTGCTCAGTACATATACCTTGTTTCCGGCACATTCTATCTGGGTGATGTCGCCATAGGCCTGATAGTTGTTCCACGAGCCGATGGGAGCTGCAGCGGCTTGTGCCACGAAAACGGCGAGTGTGAGTACGAAAAGATAAAAGCGCTTCATAATCTGCGAAATGGTTTTACGGTTCTTCTTGCTGATGGAGAAACGCCCTCAGGGCTTCCACAGCCCGTGCCCGGTGCGAGATTTTGTTCTTTATCTCCATGCCCAGTTCGGCAAAGGTCTGGTCGTAGCCGTCGGGTTGGAAGATGGGGTCGTAGCCGAAGCCCTCGGTTCCTCTTTTCTCGCGGATGATGCTGCCGTTGACTATTCCTTCGAAGAGTTTTGTCACAGTTTTCTCTCCATCTATGAGTAGTAACGCAATAACGGTGCGGAATCGTGCCTTCCGATTGTTATTTTCTGCTAATTCGGCCAGAAGTTTCCGCATATTGGCCTCGCTGTCGTGTCCCTCTCCGCCGGCGTAGCGTGCCGAGAAGACGCCCGGTGCCCCGTTCAGGGCGTCGACTTCCAGTCCGGTGTCGTCGGCGAAGCAGCTCAGGTGATAGTGGTCGAAGACATACTGCGCTTTCTGCAGGGCGTTGCCCTCGAAGGTGTCGGCCGTCTCGGGTATGTCGGCGTGGCATCCGATATCGCTCAGCGAGAGCACCTCATACTGGTTGCCCAGTATCTGCCTTATCTCGGAGAGTTTATGTGAGTTGTTGGTTGCGAATACTATTTTCATTGGTCTTTTTCTTTTTTACTCTTACTTTCATTTCGTCGAATCCCTCGCCGTAGACACCGATTACGCTGCTTTGGCTCACAAAGGCGTTGGGGTCGATGGCTTTGATAAGGCGGAATATGCTCACACTCTCTCTCTTACGGGCCAGGATGCAGAGCACCTTCATGTCGCGGCCTGTATACCACCCATGACCGTCGAGAATGGTCACACCGTGGTTCATCTCCGTGCCGATGGCATTGGCTATCTCCTGGTATTTCTGTGAGAAGATGAAGAACTGCACCGACTCGCGCCTTGAGTTCATCACATAGTCGAGCATGAAGTTTTCTATCACCATGGTGCAGATGCCGAACACAGTTTTGGAGGCGGCGTCGATCACATTGAAGTCGCGCGCCAGGATGAACATGGGGAAACTGCTGCCGATGATGACGATATCCACCAGTATGAGCACGGTGCCGAGCGACATGTTTCTGTATTTGTTCACCACGGCGGCCACGATGTCGGTGCCGCCGGTGCTGCCGTTGTTGAGGAAGACGATGGCAAGCGACGATCCCGTCATGCAGCAGCCTATGATGAGCGACATGAAGTCCTGGTCGCCCAGCAGTCTAATCATGGTACCGTCGGTCTGTGTGATGACATCTTGCGCCACACCGAGCATGAGCGAGAGGGCAAAGATGGCATACACGGTCTTCATCAGGAATTTCCATCCCAGCACTTTGAGTGCCAGTATGAGGAGGAGCGCGTTGATGATGAAGTAGGTATACATGATGGGTATGCCGTGGCCGCCCCCGTTGGTGGCATAGAAGATGATGGCCGAGATACCGGTCACGCCGCCGGTCACTATCTCATACGGCAAGAGGAAGAAAGTCCAGCCTACTGTGTAAAGCAGAAGGCCAAGGGTTATAAAGATATAATCCTTGGCTTCATTGATAATCTGCTTTTTTTCTATGTTGGTGTTCATTTTATCACTACGTTGACAATGCGTTTGGGTACGATAATCACCTTGACCACATTCTTCTCACCAATGTATTTGATGGAGCGTTCATCGGTTCTCACGGCGTTTTCGATGGTTGCATTGTCAGCGTCGGCGGGGAACTGCATTTGGAAGCGGGCTTTGCCGTTGAAGGAGATGGTGAGCTGCATCTGGCTCTCCACCAGGTATTCCTCTTTCCATTCGGGCCACTGGGCGTCGCACACGGAGCCTGCCTCATCCAGCTGCTGCCACAGTTCCTCGGCCATGTGCGGGGCGAAGGGAGCTATGAGCACCACGAGCGTCTTGAGCAAGTCTTTGTTGGTGCATTTCAGCTGTCCGAGTTCGTTCACACAGATCATGAAGGCCGAGATGGCCGTGTTGTAGGAGAAATTCTCTATGTCCTGCGTTACTTTCTTGATCAGTTTGTGCACGCTCTTGAGCATGTCGGGGGTAGCTTGTCCGTCGAGGGCGATGAGCTGGTCGGAGGCATTCTTGCCGGAGCCATAGAAGAGTGCCCAGAATTTCTTCAGGAAGCGGTGGCAGCCGTCAATGCCGTTGGTGTCCCAGGGCTTGCTCTGCTCCACCGGTCCGAGGAACATCTCATAGAGTCGGAGGGTGTCGGCGCCGTAGCGTTCCACAATCATGTCGGGGTTGACCACGTTGAACATCGACTTCGACATTTTCTCCACGGCTCTGCCGCAGATATACTTGCCGTCTTCGAGTATGAACTCGGCATTGGCGAAGTCGGGCCGCCATTTTTTGAAAGCCTCCACGTCGAGCACGTCGTTGTTCACGATGTTCACATCGGCATGAATGGGTGTCGTGTTGTACTGGTCTTTCAGTCCGGCGCTCACGAAGAGGGGAGCCTTGTCGTGGTCGTCGCTGATGACGCGGTAGACAAAGGCACTGGTACCCTGTATCATGCCCTGGTTGATGAGTTTCTGGAAGGGTTCTTCCTTGCACGACACACCATAGTCGTGGAGGAACTTGTTCCAGAAGCGGGAGTAGATAAGGTGACCGGTGGCATGCTCGGTACCGCCCACATAGAGGTCCACATTCTGCCAGTATTCATCGGCCTCACGGCTCACGAGTGCCTCGTTGTTGTGCGGGTCCATGTAGCGCAGGTAGTAGGCGGAGGAGCCTGCGAATCCCGGCATGGTGTTGAGTTCGATGGGGAATACGGTGGTATCGTTGATGAGCGATTTGTCCACCACGGTCTCGCTCACGGTATCCCAGGCCCAACGGGTGGCTCTTCCAAGGGGAGGCTCGCCCGTCTCGGTGGGCTTGTACTCGTCGATTTCGGGCAGTTCGAGCGGCAGTTTGTCGGCCGGTATCATATAGGGCATGCCGTCTTTGTAGTATACGGGGAAGGGCTCTCCCCAGTAGCGCTGGCGGGAGAAGATGGCGTCGCGCAGGCGGTAGTTCACCTTCACACGTCCCAGGTGGTGTTCGGCCACATACTTCTTGGTGGCTTCGATGGCCTCTTTCACGGTGAGTCCGTTGAGCGAGAAGTCCACATAGGGTGTGGCGTCCTTTCGGGGCGAGTTGCACACGATGCCCTCTTTGGCGTCGAAGCTCTCCTCGCTCACGTCGCAGCCTTCGATGAGCGGTATGATGGGCAGGTTGAAATGCTTGGCGAAAGCATAGTCGCGCGAGTCGTGGGCAGGAACGGCCATGATGGCGCCGGTGCCATAGCCGGAGAGCACATAGTCGCTCACCCAGATGGGAATGGCCTCGCCGGTGAGCGGGTTGATGGCCTTGGAACCGGTGAAGACACCCGTCACGCGGCGGTCGGCTATACGGTCGCGCTCGGTGCGTTTCTTGGTGGCTGCTATATAGTCGTCGACCTCCTGCTGCTGCTCCGGGGTGGTCACTTTCTGCACATACTCGCTCTCAGGGGCCAGCACCATGAAGGTGACACCGAACATGGTGTCGGCGCGTGTGGTGAAGATGGTGAAGTCGATGTCGCTGTTTTCCACGTGAAACACCACCTCGGCACCTTCAGAGCGTCCTATCCAGTTGCGCTGTGTCTCTTTCAGCGAGTCGGTCCACTGTATGGTGTCGAGTCCGTCGAGCAGGCGTTGTGCATAGGCCGACACGCGCAGGCACCACTGCTGCATCTTCTGCTGCACCACGGGGAATCCGCCGCGCACGCTCAGTCCGTCGACCACCTCGTCGTTGGCCAGCACGGTGCCCAAGCCGGCACACCAGTTCACCATGGTCTCGCCCAGGTAGGCTATGCGGTAGTTCATGAGCACCTGCTGCTGTTTCTTCTCCTCCCAACTGTTCCATTCGTCGGCGGTGAAGCTGAGCTCCTCGGTCTGTGCCACATTGAGGCCCTCGGTACCTTTTTGGGCGAAATGCTCCACGAGGGTGCTGATGGGAAGTGCCTTCCCAGCTATATTGCAATAGTAGGAGTCGAACATCTTCTGGAAGGCCCACTGGGTCCATTTATAGTAGCCAGGGTCGCAGGTGCGCACCTCGCGGTCCCAGTCGAAGCAGAAGCCTATCTTGTCGAGCTGTTCGCGGTAGCGGTTGATATTGTTCACCGTGGTGATGGCGGGGTGCTGTCCGGTCTGAATGGCATACTGTTCGGCGGGCAGTCCGTAGGCGTCGTATCCCATGGGGTTGAGCACGTTGAATCCCTGCTGGCGCTTGTAGCGGGCGTAGATATCGGAGGCGATGTAGCCCAGGGGATGTCCTACATGGAGTCCGGCTCCCGACGGGTAGGGGAACATATTGAGCACATAGAATTTCTTCTTGCTCTGGTCCTCTTTCACCTGATAGGTTTTCTGTTCAACCCATCTTTTCTGCCATTTTTTCTCTATTTCCCTGAAATTGTATTCCATTGATATATATTTTGATTATTTTCTAAATGCTTGAATGGTTGCAAAATTACTAAAATTCAAGGGGAGTGCAAAATAATCCTTGTTTATTTTGTCGTTAAAGTTGGTAAGCCCATGAATTTTGGTTACCTTTGAAAGCGGAAACAATGATGGAAATAATCCGTTTTTGTGATGAGAAGAATTGTATTGCTTGCCGTTTTCTTCATGGGTATATTGGGAGTAACCTATGGTCAGGAGGTGCCCGACAGCCTTATACCCGTTCTCCATGTCACGACAGTAGATGGAGAGATGCCCACCTGTGAGGTGACGCAGGCTCCCGAGGGATGCATCGGTGTGACGATAACGGGTAATGACTATGTACCGGGCCGTATGGTGATGACCTTTGAGGGCGATACCCTCTACGACTCGCAGGAGTATGAGAAGGGCGTATCGGGCATGAGAATAAAAATACGCGGCAACAGCACGGGTGCCTATCTTGCCCAACATCCGTATAAGATAAAACTCAGCAAAAAAGACGACTTGCTGCTGCGCGGCGACAAGGTTTATCGCCATAAAGAATGGGTGTTGCTGAGTATGTATACCTGGAATGTGAGAATGTCGAACCAGGAGAGCAACAGTTTGAATATTGCCGGCACGGTGTTGAGCCGGCTCATGGGCATGGAATGGGTGCCCTCCTATAGGTTCGTGCATTTGGTGATAAATGGCCAGTATCAGGGCATGTATTATCTGATGGAAACCGTCGACAGGGGCAACAGCCGAATTGACATCAGCGAAACGGGATTTCTGATAGAGCACGATGTTTTCTGGTGGAAGGAAGACGTCTATTTCAAGACCCGCCGCCAGCGGGCCGCCACCGCCTTCACTTTCAAATATCCTGACGACAGCAATGTGACCGACTCCACACTCCAGGCGGTAAAAGGCTATATGGAAGACTTTGAGGAGGCCCTTTACAGCGGCGGTGATATCGGTGCCTATATCGATTTGACGTCGTTTGCACGGTGGATACTGATACACGACCTGCTCGGCACAGACGATGCGGCCGGCAGCAACCGGTTTCTCTATAAAAACGACTTGGATGAGGGCGACCCTTTGTCGTCGAAACTGATGATGGGTACCTTGTGGGACTTCGACTCCAGTTTCAGGAGCGACAGTTGGAGCTACCTTCACACCACCGACTGGTTTTATTATCCTCTTCTTTTCGGCCGGAGCGATTTTCAGCAGGCATATATCGATTTGTGGCGCAGTGTGCGGGTTTCTCTTCCTGAGGCCATAGAAAGTGGCATAGAGGAAGTGTGGCAGGCCTACGGGCCGCTTTTCGACCCCAGTATGGCTATTCACCGCACGGTTTATCCCAATGAGGGTAAAAACGATTTCCGGAGCCAGCTCGACGAGATACAGCAGAAGTTGTTGGAACGAGTCCGTCTGCTCGACCGGTTGATGGAAGAAATGGAGAGCGGTGTGCAAAATCCGGTAGAGAGCGGTATTATTATTTCTGTGACCGACTTGGCTGGCTACAAAATAAAACCTGCCGACATACACAGGTTGCCGGCAGGTATCTATCTTGTTACTTACAGCGGAAGCGGCACGAAGAAACTACTGGTCCGTTCCCGTCGTTGATTCTTTTACTCCTATTCCCACTCGATGGTTGAAGGCGGTTTGGAGGAGATGTCGTAGCACACGCGGTTCACGCCCCGCACTTTGTTGATGATTTCATTGGAAACCTTGGCCATGAAGTCGTAGGGCAGATGTGCCCAGTCGGCGGTCATGGCGTCGGTGCTGGTAACGGCACGGAGGGCGATGGGGTGCTCGTAGGTACGCTCGTCGCCCATCACACCCACGCTGCGCACGGTGGAGAGCAGGATGGTGCCCGCCTGCCATATCTGGTCGTAGAGCGACACCTCTATCTCGCCGTCCTCCATATGGGCGGGAACACCGGCGGCCAGCACGCGGCGGGCCTCCTCGCCGGAGAGTTTCACTTTATAGTTGCGCAGACCATTGATGTAGATATGGTCGGCTTCCTGCAGCACACGCACCTTCTCGGGGGTGATATCACCCAGGATGCGCACGGCCAGACCCGGTCCGGGGAAGGGATGGCGGGTGATGAGATGCTCGGGCATGCCCAGTTGGCGTCCCACGCGTCGCACCTCGTCCTTGAAGAGCCATTTCAGCGGCTCGCACAGTTGCAGGTGCATCTCCTTGGGCAGTCCGCCCACATTGTGGTGGCTCTTGATTACCTTTCCGGTGATGTTGAGGCTCTCTATACGGTCGGGATAGATGGTGCCCTGTACGAGCCATTTGGCTCCCTCTATCTTCTTGGCTTCGGCATTGAACACCTCTACGAAGTCGCGGCCTATAATCTTGCGTTTCTGCTCAGGGTCGGTCACTCCGGCCAGGTCGGCGAAGAACTTCTCGCTGGCGTCGACACCCACCACATTCAGGCCCAGGCACTCATAGTCGTGCATCACATTGCGGAACTCGTTTTTGCGCAGCATGCCGTGGTCAACGAAGATGCAGGTGAGCCGGTGGCCGATGGCTCTGTGCAGCAGCATGGCGGCTACGGACGAGTCGACACCGCCCGAAAGACCCAGGATGACCTTGTCGTCGCCCAACTGGCTTTTCAGTTCGGCGATGGTGGTGTCGACGAAGGAGGCGGCGCTCCAGTCCTGCTTCGAGCCGCAGATGTCGACCACAAAGTTGCGGAGCAGCTGTGTGCCCTGCACGGTATGGAACACCTCAGGATGGAACTGTACGGCCCATACCGGCAGCTTTTCGGCTGCGTAGGCGGCGAACTGCACGTCGTGGGTGGAGGCTATCACCTTGTAGCCCTCGGGCAGTGCGGTGATGGTGTCGCCATGGCTCATCCACACCTGCGACTGGGGCTCGAAGCCTTTGAAGAGCGGATTGAGAGCGTCGAAGTTTTCCAGTCGGGCGCGGCCGTACTCGCGGGTGTTGGCTTTCTCCACCTTTCCGCCCTGGCTGTGCGAGATGAACTGGGCGCCGTAGCAGATGCCGAGCACCGGCAGCCGGCCGATAAACTGGCTGAGGTCTACCTTGAAGGCTTCAGGGTCATGCACCGAATAGGGTGAGCCGCTCAGGATGACACCGATGACCGAGGGGTCGTCTTTTGGAAACTTGTTGTAGGGAAGGATTTCGCAAAAGGTGTCCAGCTCACGCACTCTGCGGCCTATGAGTTGTGTGGTTTGTGAACCGAAGTCGAGAATGATGATTTTTTGCTGCATATATGGGTAGGGTTTTCAAAAAAAGTGTCAGAGAGATTGCAGGAATTCTTCCGCCGCCTTCAGGGTGTCGAGCTTGCCCACATCCATGAGCCGCAGGTCGTCTTTCACCACGCCCTTTATCTCCTCCTGATGGCACACGGAGAGGTAGAAGTCGATGATGCCGAAGCGGTCGGGCCATAACTGCATGGCGTGGAACAGGGTGGGGGAGAAGGCGTGTATGCCGGAGAAGGCATAACGGCGGCACCGGTCGGGGTCGAGGTCAGGGTAAGGCGACTTCACTTCGCCTGTGAGCAGATTGGTCCATCCCACCAGTCGCATGTCGTCGTCGAAGAGCAGCTGGCGTGAAGAGGGCCGGCTGCTCACCAGGAGAGCGGTCTTGCCTCCGGCCTTTTGGTAGAAGCCGGTCAGGTCTACATTGCTCAGGATGTCGACATTGTGAATGAGGATGGGGCGGTCTGTCTGAAAGAGGGCGGAAGCCTTTTTCAGGCCTCCTCCGGTATCGAGCAGCAGGCTGCTTTCGTCGGAGATGTGCAGGTTGAGCGCGAAGGAATGGTTCTCCAGGTAGGAGATAATCTGTCCGGCAAAATGGTGCACGTTGACCACCACGCGCGAGGCCCCGGCTTTCTCCAGGCGCTTGAGCACATGCCAGAGAAGCGGTTTTCCCGCCACCTCGACCAGTGCCTTGGGCATACGGTCGGTGAGCGGTTTGAGCCTGGTGCCCAATCCAGCCGCGAAAACCATTGCCTGCATGGCAGTAGAAGCATTGTCGGAAATCATGTGTGCAAAGTTACTTATTTTTTTTCAAAAACGGGCGGTTTGCATGGGGTTATTCACAGAAGGTTCGCATCAGGGTAAAAAAATGGGGCACCGTCATCCCGACAGTGCCCTTTTTTTAATCTCCGTTAACCTGAGTTTTCAATCTGTTTTAAACTTATGTGTCTACGTTAACTCAAAAGTATGAAAAACCTATCAATCTGAATCCTAAATTTATTTTCGACTACAAAGATAATACAAAAAAACTGCAAATATATGATACTTTAATGCCATATATTTGCAGTTTCTTGCAATTAGCAAAAAACAAAGATTTTCTCCCAATTATTAAATTTTGGAAGTGGTGTTGTTGCGCAGTCCCTTTGTATGGGTGAGAAAGGCTTTTGCCACGCCGAAATTGAGTGTCATGTCTATTCTCACCGGCACATGGTTGGCGTCGTCGGTGGCATAGAGCCGTCCGAATTCCTTGTATTTCTTCTTTTTCTTGTCCCACTCGGCATAGGAGAATCTGAGGCAGCGATATTTCACGCCGTCGTCGCCTTTCACCGTTTCCTTGCCCTCATATTTCAGTTGGGCTGTGGTGACGTCTTTTCCGTCGGCGATGGGAAACTTGATGATCTTGCCTTTTGTCCATCCAGCGGTGTTGTAGCTGCGTGCACGGACAAAGATGTTGAGCATGTCGAAGATGCACTCGTTTTTCTTCTCGTTCGACCACCGGTGTGTTCCGTTCTTGTGCTGGCGGTGCAGTTTCACCGAGCACTGCGAGCCCTTGTAGGAGTACCATACCTCGTCGACGGTGTATTTTTCGCCTTCCTCGGCCCCCTTTCTGAAATAGAGCGGCACCAGCGAGGGGGTGATGTAGCTGGTGAGTGTATCGCGCATGACGAAGAATTTGTCGAGTTTTCCGTTACCCCTGGTGATGAGGCTGCACTTGAAGGCGTCTTTTCCCTCATAGCGTGAGGCCTGTGTGGTCAGTGAACCGGTACCCACCTTCACCCAGACAAATTTCCAGTTGTAATAGAGATTGTACGAGAGCACCTCGCCCGATTTGAAGGCCGTGTTCTCGAGTTCGCATTGGGCCATTGCCATGGATGGGACAAAAAGCAACAGCCATAGGATTACAGATTGCAGATGTCTCATTTCGTAAAGGTTGATTGATTATAGGGAATGCCCAGTTTCCGTGCCCTTGTGGCATTTTGCTGGCGTATTTTCTTCTCTTTGTCAGGTTTCTGCTTGGTTATCTCCGCCCGCTTCTGGTTTTGGAGCGGTGTGGCATCGGGTGTCCAGTCGCGTTGGAAGGTCCATTTGGCCTTGCATTCTATGCGTTCGGGATAGTAAAACACCTGTTCGGCCTGCAGGTCAAGGTCGTAGTCGCCGGTATCCCATTGGCCGTTGCCGTTGAGGTCGATGTAGGCTCTGAGATAGAAAGCGCCGGGTTTCACATACAGGAAGGTGGCCTTTCCGTTGCGGCAGGGGGTCTCGTCGACTATTTTCTCCTGCCTGTCGAGCAGTTGCACCATCATGCTGTTGTTGTGCTCGTGCGAGATGTTGAATTCGATGGTGGTATAGTCGTCTTCGGTGATGACCTTGAAGCCTTTGTTCTGCTTGTTGGATACAGTGCCGTAGATGTCGGTGAAGGCGGCCGAGTCGCACTCCAGCCGGTATTCGGCCCCTTCCTGCCACAGGCTGTCGGGGCACACTATCTCAAGGTGGCGCAGTGTCTGGTTGCCCGGCCCCGTGTTTTTTCGGTTGCCCGGCAGCAGGGCGAGCGGTTTCTCCACCCAGTTGGTGTCTACTCTGATGGAAAGATGCAGGCGGGCGGTATCGACCCGCTCCAAGGGCGTGGGCGACTCGATGTAGAGCCTGCTGTTGGGCGATACAGCCGTAGGGATGGTGAATTTCACATCGAGCGGTTTGGCGGGCATCTCGGTGAGGTAGGGTCGGCCTTTTTTCTTGGCTTTCTCCTGTTCCTTTTCCCATTTCTCCCTTTCCTTCTCCATCTCTTTCAGCCTTTTTTCGAAAGAAGTCTTGGCCAGAAAATAGACTGTGTCGGTCTTTTCCTGCAACACGCCGAGCGTATCGGTTTCCTGGTATCTCACCACAGCGTTGAGCGTGTCTCTGTTTACCAATGCCGTGTCACGCAGCCAGTAGTGCACGGTGTCTTGCTTCAGGTTGGTTTCCACAAGAAAAGCCTCACCGGCATCGAAGTCGATGCCCTCTATCTGCGGCAACTGTTTATCGCCATAGGTGAAGTAGAAGGACACTTTCTCGGCGTCTTTCCGTTCTGTCTTGAGGAGATGGCGTTCGGTGAGCTCTGCGGTGAAGGCGGTCAGTGCGATATCGTCGGGCAGGAAGTGGGTATAGCCGGTCTGCTGGATATTGTCTATATGCAGCGAGTCGCGCCAGATGGTGTCCTGTCTGACGTCGGGTTTCGACGTCGGTACGATGATATCATGGCTGAAGGCCAGTTTTTCCGATTTCTGCGAGTAGAGATAGTTGCCGTCCATGTCGTTGAGGGCATAGGCTCGGTATTGTCCCGGTGCCACGCCTTTGATGACGAAATGTCCGCGGCTGTCGGTTCTCGACACCCTGAGCATAGGCTCTTTTTGGAAGGCACTGTCGGCCAGGTTGCTGTAGAGTCCTACGAGGATGCCTTTGATGGGTTCCAGATTTTCGGCCTCGAGCACATAGCCAGCCACCTCCATGGTGTCGATGTTCTCTCCGGTCGAGAAGCTGTAGGTGTAGTTGCCCAGCGGGTTGCCCTCGTTGTTGTCGGAGATGGCGTCGGAGAAATCGATGGTGTAGGTGGTATTGGGTTTGAGCGAGTCGTTGAGCTGTATGGAGATGCGTTTGCCCTCCCCCTTGATGATGGGTGCCTCGAGTTGTGGCGGTGATACCACTACTTTTTCGGTGGGATTGTCAATCTTGATGAATTCATCGAAGTAGATGAATATTTTTTTGGAGTGCGCGTCGACGGCCTTGTCAATGGGTGTGCAGGCCACCACGTGCGGTGGAGTCTCGTCGTACCATCCGCCATCGGGCTGTCCCATCTTTGCGCACCCTGCGAGCCACAGTGTGAGCAGAATCAAGGGAAGTATGGCGCATTTTCTCATCATGGGTGATTGGCGTTGGGCAGTGGGTTTTCGATATCGAAATTGGTGTTGTTCTTGTCGAGGAGCTCGTTGATGATGTCACGGTTGTTGGAGAGTCGCGGCACTTTGTGCTGTCCGCCCAGTTTGCCTTTCGACTTGAGCCACTCGTTGAAGAGTCCCGGTTTGGCTTTCACTATCTCCAGATGCTGCAGGGTGATGTCTTTGAAGCGTTTGGCCTCATAGTCGCTGTTTATTTCCTGCAGGTGGGTGTCGAGAAGGTCGGCAAACTGCTGCAGGTTGTCGGGTTCTTTGGCAAACTCGATAATCCATTGGTGCTTGCACTTGGCGTGATGGTCCATGAAGATGGGTGCTGCGGTGTATTCGAGCACCTCGGCCCCTGTTTTCTCGCAGGCGTAGGCAAGACCTTTCTCGGCATTGTCGACAATGAGTTCCTCGCCGAAGGCATTGATAAAATGCTTGGTGCGCCCTGTGATGACAAACTTGTAGGGATTCTTTGAGGTGAACATCACGGTATCGCCGATGATGTATCGCCACAGACCGCACGAGGTGGAGATGACCATGGCATAGTTTCGTCCGGTCTCTACACCGCTCAGGGGCACGATATGCCGGTCGGGTTTGTCGAATTCGTCCATGGGTATGAACTCATAGAAGATATCATAGTCGACCATGAGCAGGAGCGAGGCGTCGTTGGGGTCATTCTGTATGCCGAAGAAGCCTTCGCTGGCGTTGTAGGTCTCCATGTAGTGCATACCGGGATTCTGAATGATTTCCTGGTATTGCTGGCGGTAGGGTGTGAAAGCCACTCCTCCGTGGAAGAAGACCTCCAGGTTGGGCCACACCTCGTCGATACGGTTCTTGCCCGTTACCTCCAGCACCTTGGTGAGCACGGAGAGCATCCATGAAGGCACGCCGGAGAGGTTGGTGACATCCTTCTTACAGGTCTCGAGGGCGATGCGCTCCCGTTTCAGTTCGAAGTCGGAGAGCAGTGCCGTCTTTTTCTTGGGCACCCTGACCAGGTTGATGAGCGGGTTGACATTTTCTATCAGGATGGCGCTCAGGTCGCCCACGAGGCTGTTGGAGAAATTATAGTTGGGTGCGTGGCTGCCGCCCAGGATGAGCGCTTTGCCGTCGAAGAGTCGGCTGTTGGGGTTGTTCATCAGATAGATGGCCACCGTGTCTTTTCCTCCCGCGAAGTGGATGTTCTGCAGTCCGTCGCTGCTCACGGGAATGAATTTGCTCTTGTCGTTGGTGGTGCCTGAAGACTTGGCAAACCAGTTCACTTTGCCCGGCCAGAGGATATCGCTGCCCTCGTGCCGCATGTGGTCGATGTCGGTCTTTATCTCCTCGTAGGTGTTGACGGGCACATTTCTGGCAAAGTCGTCATAGTCTTTGATGATGGAGAAAAGATGGTTCATGCCGTACTCGGTGTCTTTGGCACGTTGCATCAGCCGCTCCAAAACCGTGTTCTGCAACAGCTCGGCATCCTTCTCGTAGCGTGAAAGTTGCTTTTGTCTGGCAAGGAATAGTTTTCCGACTATGTTGGTAACGCTCATCCGATGAAATCCTTTAGTTATCTTCTTTGAAAGCAGCTTCTTCGGCGGCGGCGATGATGTCTTCTCTTGAGGCGGGACGGGTGGTGATGTCGCTCAGATCGAACTCATCCTCCTCATCGGCAGTGCGGCCGGCCGTTTTGTCAGCTTTCGGAGATACAGTTTGACTGTTTTCAGTAGAAATGGTTTGTGTTTGCTCCTTTTGGGGATGGAGGATGATGAAATCGTCGCTCTGTTCGGTTTCAGGCACCGTCTGCACGGGCATTTCCTCCATTTTGGTGCGGTTGGCCTTGGCGGCGAAAACAGCATCGATAAACTGAGGTTTCTTTCTGAGTTGTTCAAGCGTCAGTTTTGCTGCTAATTGCTGGCTTTCCTTTTTCGAGTAGCCGCTGCCCACTCCGGCTTCCAGCCCTTCTATCACCACTTGGTAGGTGAATTTCGGACTGCCGCCCTTGTCTTTGTCTTGCTCAAGGAGTTTGAAGTCGACCTTCACACGGTTTTTCTGGCTCCATTCTATCAGCTTGCTCTTGAAGTTGACCTCTTTGTAGGCCACTTTGTCGAGGTTGATGTATTTGGTGAGGATGCGCTTGTCCATGAAACGCATGCAGGCATCGTAGCCCCTGTCGAGATAAATGGCGCCAAACAGAGCCTCGAAGGCATTGCCTCCGAGATAGCTGTTGTGTGAGGTGTTGCTGCCCGAGGTGAGCACCAGTTGGGTGATGCCCAGCTCCTGGGCCAGTTTGTTCAGCGTCTCGCGCTGAACGATTTTACTTCTGGTATTGGTGAGGAATCCCTCTCTCTTTTTTTCGAAATGCCGGTATACGATATCACCTACCACGGCATCGAGGACAGCATCGCCGAGAAACTCCAGGCGCTCGTTGTTGAGCGGTTTTCCTTTTTCACGCTTCATGATGCTTTTGTGCATCAGGGCGAGTTTGTAGTAATGGATGTTTTTCGGATAGAATCCCAGTATGTCGTAGAGAGCAGAATAAAGCTCCTTCTCCTTCAGGAAAGGGAGCTTTATCCGGTAGATGAGATTATTCAGCATATTTTTTGAATACGACACAAGCGTTGTGTCCACCGAACCCGAAGGTATTGCTCAGGGCGGCCCTCACGGTGCGTTTCTGCGCCTTGTTGAAGGTGAAGTTGAGGTTGTAGTCAATCTCCTCGTCCTTGTCGTCCTCTTCGTGGTTGATGGTGGGGGGAACGATGTCATTCTGCACAGCAAGAATGGTTGCCATGGCCTCTACGGCTCCTGCTGCACCCAGCAGGTGTCCGGTCATGGATTTGGTGCTGCTGATATTCAGTTTGTAGGCAGCGTCGCCAAACACCTCCTTGATGGCTTTTGCCTCGGAAATGTCGCCCACGTGGGTCGATGTGCCGTGCACGTTGATGTAGTCGATGTCTTCCGGTTGCAGACCGGCATCCTCCAAGGCGTTTTTCATCACCAGTTTGGCACCGAGTCCCTCAGGATGCGATGCGGTGATGTGATAGGCGTCGGCGCTTTCGCCCTCGCCCACCATCTCGGCGTATATCTTGGCACCGCGTGCCTTGGCATGCTCCAGTTCCTCCAGGATGATGCAGCCCGAACCCTCGGCCATGACGAAACCGTCGCGGCTCTTGCTGAAGGGTCTCGATGCACCCTTGGGGTCGTCGTTGCGTGTGGAGAGCGCTTTCATGGCGTTGAATCCGCCCACGCCGCAGGCACAGATGGCCGACTCGGCTCCGCCTGCCAGTATGATGTTGGCTTTGCCCAGGCGAATCAGGTTGAAAGCGTCGGCCAGTGCGTTGCTGGACGAAGCGCAGGCCGATGTGGTGGTATAATTGGGTCCGTGGAATCCAAAATGGATGGAGATATGTCCGGAGGCGATGTCGGCAATCATTTTGGGTATGAAGAACGGGCTGAACTTGGGTCCGTTGGCTTGATAGATGCCGTATTCCTTCACTTCGGTCTCAAAGGTGTTGATACCTCCGATGCCTACGCCGTAGATCACACCGATGCGGTCTTTGTCTTCTTTCTCAAGGTCCATGCCGCTGTTGTCCACAGCCTGGATAGCGCTGGCCATGGCCAGTTGGGTGTAGCGGTCCATCTTTCTGGCTTCTTTCCTGTCGATAAACTGGTTGGGGTCGAAATCTTTCACCTCGCAGGCGAAATGGGTTTTGAACAGGGAAGTGTCGAAACTTTTAATTGTGTCGGCACCGCTCACACCCTTCAGCATGTTTTCCCATGTTTCCTCATAGGTATTGCCCAAAGGAGTGACAGCACCAAGACCTGTGACTACTACTCTTTTTAATTCCATTATTTGATGATAATATATTATTTAAATTTATGGTTTACAGCACACGACAGTGAACCCTGTCATGATGCTATAAACCATAAATCGTGAAAATTCAGCTGTTATTTTGCGTGTTCCTCGATGTAGGCAATAGCATCACCTACAGTACCGATCTTCTCTGCATCCTCGTCAGGAATGGTAACATTGAATTTCTTCTCGAAGTCCATGATAAGCTCTACGGTGTCGAGAGAGTCAGCACCTAAATCGTTAGTAAAACTTGCTTCGGGCTTCACATCAGCTTCATCTACACCAAGTTTCTCAACAATGATGTCTCTTACTTTTGCTTCAATTTCTGACATAATACTTAAATAATTTAGAATGTTATAACTATTTCCTTGTTGAAATTCGGGTGCAAAGGAACAAATTTTAATTTATGTGTGCAAATATTTTTCAAAAAAAAGCTATTTCATTTGCACAAACCACTATACAATGTGCAAAAAATTGGGTGTTTTTTTACAATTATACCTAAATAATACATTTTTTTAGTTCGAAAACGGACTATTACGCTGTCCCAGCCGGCAGAGGAGTGTATTGTATAGAGTGGAAAGCGTCAAAAATTGGCCATTATTTTTTGGTTGTCTGCGAGAAAATTGTTATTTTTGCGAACTATTGAGTCAATGAGTCTCATTTATTAAAGCAACCATCTAAACGTATGTCAAACACCCAATATTATAACGAGATTTTCCGTCATGCCATTGACGATTACCATGTGACCAATGATGTGGACCATCCCATCAGCAATCCCTACGACCGCGACACGCTGGAGAACCGTCTGTATCTGAAATGCTGGATTGACACGGTGCAATGGCATCTGGAAGACATCATCCGCGACCCGCACATCGACCCGCTCGACGCGCTTCAGCTGAAGCGCCGCATAGACCGCAGCAATCAGGACCGTACCGACCTGGTGGAGCAGATAGACAGTTATTTCCTTCACCTATACAGCGATGTGAATGTGCTGCCCGATGCCCGTATCAACACGGAGAGTCCGGCCTGGGCCATCGACCGCCTGTCTATCCTTGCCCTGAAGATATACCACATGCAGGAGCAGGTGGACCGTCAGGATGCCGATGCGGCCCACATCGAGAAGTGCCGCAGCAAGCTTGCTGTGCTGTTGGAGCAGCAGAAAGATCTGAGCACCGCCATCGACCAGTTGCTCGAGGATATCTCGGCTGGCCGGAAATACATGAAGGTGTACAAGCAGATGAAGATGTACAACGACCCCTCCACCAATCCGGTGCTGTATGGCAAGAAAGGCTGACCCCCGTTCGGCCTGTTGTGATGACGAAGAAAAAGAGCTGATGAAGAACAGCCATGTACTGATAGTCCGTTTCTCGGCCATAGGCGATGTGGCCATGTTGGTGCCGGTGGTCTACTCGTTGAGCCAGCAGTACCCCCACTTGCGCATTACGGTGCTGAGCAAGCCTTTTGCCCGTCCGTTTTTCGAGGGGCTGGGGGCCAATGTGGGCTTTATGGAGGCCGACCTGAAAAACGAGTATTCCGGCATAAGGGGTCTGAATGCCCTGTACCGCCGTCTGAAGGCCAAGCACTTCACTGCTGTGGCCGACATGCACGGTGTGCTGCGTTCGAGCTACCTGCGCATGCGGTTCAACCTCGACCGGTTCAAAGTGCGCCATATAGACAAGCACCGCAAGGAGCGCCGCCGCATGGTTTCCACGCACAAGAAGCACCTTGTGCAGTTGCCCACTACGGTGCAGAACTATGCCGATGTGCTGGCAGCGCTCGGCTATCCTGTGAAGTTGGAGTTCACCTCGCTGTTTCCCCCCTCGGGCGGCAACCTGCGGCACCTGCCCCCTGTGATAGGCGAGAAGAAGAATTTCCAGTTGTGGATAGGTGTGGCACCCTTTGCCGCCCATAAGGGCAAGGTTTATCCGCCGGAGAAGATGGAGGCGGTGATAGCCCAGCTGCTCGCGCTGCATCCCAGCTGCCGTATATTCCTCTTCGGTGTGGGCAACGACGAGCGCAAGTATTTCGGTGAGTGGTGTGCCAAGTATCCACGCTGCACCGATGCGTCGGCCGCCGTGGCGGGTCTTCCGCAGGAGCTTATTCTGATGAGCCATCTGGATGTGATGGTGTCGATGGACAGTGCCAATGCCCATCTGGCCTCCATTGTCAATGTGTCGGTGGTGAGTGTATGGGGCGCCACTCATCCCTATGCCGGTTTCCTGGCATGGAACCAGCGCGAGGAGGATGTGGTGCAGGTCGACTTGCCCTGCCGTCCCTGCAGCATCTACGGCAACAAGCCCTGCCATCGTGGCGACTGGGCCTGCATGGAGATGATAAAGCCAGAGATGATTGTGGAAAAGGTGGAGAATGTGTTCAAGAGAGCGCAAAAGCGATAATTTATTATATACCTATTTAAATTTTAAAAAAGAATTTTATCACTATGGCAAAATTTATTTGTGACACCTGCGGTTATGTCTACGACCCCGCAGTAGGCGATCCTGAGAACGGCATAGAGCCCGGTACTGCTTTCGAAGACCTGCCCGAAGACTGGGTGTGCCCTCTTTGTGGTGTGGGTAAGGAAGATTTCTCGGCCGAGTAACCTATCGCGAGAAGAAATAATGCGGGGTGGAAGTATGAAAGCTTCCACCCCGCATTTTTTGTTGTCTGTGGTGTTGAATTTCAGGCAAATGGCTCGATGGTGTCGACGGGTGTGGCGTGCACGCACTTCAGGTTCTTCTCCAGTTGTGCCACGCTGCTGGCGCCCACCAGTACGGAGGTCACCCCCTGCTGGTGCAGAATCCAGGCCAGTGCCATCTCGGCCAGCGTCTCATGGCGTTCTGCAGCCATGGTGTTCAGCCGGTTCAGGTAGTCGAGCAGTTGGGGGGTGAGGTCCTCGCTGTGGAGCGAGGCCTGTCTCGACATGCGCGAGTCGGCGGGTATGCCGTTGAGATAGCGGTCGGTGAGCAGTCCCTGTGCCAGGGGCGAGAAGGAGATGAAGCCGATGCCGTTCTGATGGCAGTAGTCGAGAATGCCCTCCTCCTGCGGACTGCGGTCGAGCAGGTTGAGTTTGCCCTGGTAGATGAGCAGCGGCACATCGCGCTTGCTCAGATAGGCCTGTGCGGTCTTGAGCGCCTCGAGGGGCCACCGTGAGATACCCACATAGAGCGCCTTGCCGGCCCGTACGATGTCGACGAGAGCCTGCAGGGTCTCCTCGAGCGGTGTATTGGGGTCGTAGCGGTGGCTGTAGAAGAGGTCCACATAGTCCAGGTGCATGCGTTTCAGACTCTGGTCCAGACTGGCCATGAGATACTTGCGCGAGCCCCAGTTGCCATACGGTCCGGGCCACATGTCGTAGCCGGCCTTGGAACTGATGAAGAGTTCATCGCGGTAGGGGCGGAAGTCGTCGTCCATCAGTCGGCCCATGGTCTCCTCGGCGGTGCCGTAGGGCGGACCGTAGTTGTTGGCCAGGTCGAAATGGGTGATACCGTGGTCGAAGGCATAGTGGGTGATGTCGCGGCTGCGCTGGTAGGGGTCCACGGCACCGAAGTTGTGCCAGAAGCCCAGTGATATCTTGGGCAGCAAGACACCGCTTTTTCCGCACCGGCAGAACATTGCCTCCGAGTCGTCGTATCGGTTTTCGGCGGGAGCGTAAATTTTTTTCAGGTTCATAGAGCAGGATTATTGGGTATGACGGGTGATGAGTTGCAACAGTTTTTCCACCGCCTCTTCTTCAGGTATGTTTTTCTCCACGCAAACCTTACCTTTATAGAGCGATATCTTGCCCCTTCCGGCCCCTACGTAGCCATAGTCGGCATCGGCCATCTCGCCCGGTCCGTTCACGATACAGCCCATGATGCCTATCTTCAGGCCCTTGAGGTGGCTTGTGGCCTCTTTGATGCGTGCTATGGTGGAGCGGAGGTCGTAGAGGGTGCGTCCGCAGCCCGGGCAGCTGATGTATTCGGTCTTGCTCATGCGCAGGCGTGCCGCCTGCAGGATGCCGAAGGCCGTCGTGGTGGTCTCCTCTACGGGCAGGTCGCCGCTGTTCATGAGCCATAGGCCGTCGGCCAACTGGTCTATGAGCAGTGCTCCGGTGTCGAGAGCGGCTTCCAGTTGGAAGTCTTCCTTCTCGCTGGCCTGATGATGGTAAGCCAGGCAGAAGACGATGGGATTGGTGAGCCCCTGACTCATTATCTCGTGGGCCAGCGCTCTCAGTTCGCCGGTGGGATTGGCATGCTGTGTCACGGCCACCACCACCACCTCAGGATGCTTGCGCAGGCAGGCGGCATATTCTTCGGCCGGAACTCCATATTGCAGCACGAGGAATTTCACGGGTGCCTGTACCGAGGCGATGAACGGCATGGCCTGGTGCGGGAAGATGGGGTAGGTGTCGGGCTGTCCCTGGTAGGCTTGGAAGTCGACGATGTATTTCTGTCCCTCTTTCCTTGTGTCGGGCAGGCGGTTGCCCACGTAGACATAGTCGGGTGGGGTAGGGGTGTCGGCGGTCAGGTCGTTGGTGGCCACCACCACCGGTGTGTTGTCGCCGCCTATGTTGCCGGCCGGCTGTGTGGCGCGTCTTTCCGGGCGCAGGTAGCAGAATGAGGGGCAGGCGTTGCCCGGAATGTACGGGTGTCTGGTTCGCCGGCCCACATACTCCACCAGTTTTCTGGCCACGGGAATCTCCGCTTCCGGTTCCTCGCTGAGCGACACCCTGATGGTGTCGCCGATGCCGTCGGCCAGCAGGGCTCCGATGCCCACGGCGCTTTTTATGCGTCCGTCTTCGCCGTCGCCGGCCTCGGTCACCCCGAGGTGCAGCGGATAGTGCATGCCGTGGCGTTCCATCTCGTCGACGAGCAGCCGCACCGACCTCACCATCACCACGGTGTTGGAGGCTTTGATGGAGATGACCACATCGTCGAAGTGCTCCCTTTGGCAGATACGCAGAAACTCCATGCAGCTCTCCACGATGCCCTCGGGTGTGTCGCCGTAGCGCGACATGATGCGGTCGGAGAGCGACCCGTGGTTCACGCCGATTCGTATGGCGGTGTGGTGCTGCCGGCATATCTGCAGGAACGGCAGGAAGCGTTCCTCTATCTTCTTCAGTTCGGCGGCATATTCCTCATCGGTATACTCCAGGTGGCGGAAGGTGCGTGCCGGGTCTACATAGTTGCCCGGGTTGATTCTCACCTTCTCGGCATAGAGGGCGGCCACATCGGCCACATGGGGGTTGAAGTGCACATCGGCCACGAGCGGTGTCATGATGCCCTGTGCCCGGAGGCCGGCATTGATGAGCCGCAGGTTCTCGGCCTCGCGCACCCCCTGTGTGGTGAGCCTCACATACTCGCCGCCGGCCTCGATGATGCGCCGGGCCTGCGCTATGCACCCCTCGGTGTCGAGGGTGGCCGTGGTGGTCATCGACTGCACGCGTATGGGCCAGGGGCCTCCTAACGGCGTATCCCCGATGTTCACCTCCGACGAGCGTCGCCGCTGGTAATTGAACAGGTCGGTCATGGGTCAGTTGGTCTTAAACTGGTAGTTCTTTATCTCGCCGAGTTGCTCGTTGGCCTTCACAATCTTGTTGCGCAACGACAGTTTGTAGTCGTCCAGGCGCTGTGCAATGCCGGTGTCGGCCAGTGCCAGCATCTCGGTGGCCAGGATGGCGGCGTTGAGACCGCCGTTCACCCCTACGGTAGCCACGGGAATGCCGGGAGGCATCTGCACGATGCTGAGCAGGGCGTCGAGACCGTCGAGCATGCCTTTCACGGGCACACCGATGACCGGCAGCGTGGTGCTGGCGGCTATCACGCCGGGCAGTGCGGCCGCCATGCCGGCAGCGGCTATGATTACCTTCACGTTGCGTGCTTTGGCGTTCTTGGCGAAGTCTTCCACGGCGTCAGGTGTGCGGTGTGCCGAGAGGGCGTTCACTTCGAAGGGAATCTGCATTTCTTCGAAGAAGGCCATGGCCTTCTCCATGACGGGCAGGTCGCTTGTGCTGCCCATGATAATACTTACTAAAGGGTTCATCAGTATATTGAGTTTTTAAATATAGAGTACGGAGAAGAAAGCGCACACCACGCCCACGAGGAATCCGCCCACCACCTGCGAGAGCGAGTGCTGCCGCAGTATCATCCGGCTCGACGCCACCAGCCCTCCCACCAGGATGACGAGGCACATCCACCACACGGGGTTGTAGGTGAACAGCCACGAGAGCGCCATGAGAGCGCCGAGCACTCCGCCTATGGCGGCGGTGTGGGTGGATATTTTCCATTTCAGGTTGATGATGGCGCACACCACCTGTATGGTGAGCGACGCCACCACGATGCTGCCTATGATGTGCGGAGCATGGTAGAGGCTGAGCAGGTAGAAGCAGAGGAAATAGCAGAAAAAGGCGATGACGTAGGGTATGAGCCGGCTGTCCTTGCGTGCCAGTTCTATGCGGCTCCATCCCTGGTATTTGCGGTAGTATTTTATCAGCGTGGTGGGCAGCAGCACGGTGATGGTGTATACCATCAGCAGGGTGAAGAGCTTGTAGTTCCACGGCAGGAACTTGAGGTAGCTGAAGGTGCACAGGATAATCAGTCCCACCACGGGCAGGTAGAAGGGATTGAAGATGGCGCTCAGTATTCTGGCGGTGATTATGATGTATCTTTTGCTCATTCTTTTCTGAGGCTGGCTTTGGGTATGCCCATCTGGTCGCGGTATTTGGCGATGGTGCGCCGTGCCAGGTCGTAACCGCGGGCTTTCATCTCTCTTTCCAAGGTGATGTCGCTGAGTGGATGTTTCTTGTCTTCGTGGTCAATGATGTCTTTGAGGGCCAGTTTCATTTTCTTGGTAGAGAGTTCCTCGCCGTTCTCGTTGGTGTACTTGTCGTTGAAGAAGAAGCGCAGGCGGAATATGCCCCAGCGGGTCTGGGCATACTTCTCGTTGGTCACCCTCGATATGGTCGAAATGTCCAGTCCGGTGATCTCGGCGATATCTTTGAGGCGCATGGGCCGCAGGTCGGTTTCGTCGCCGTCTTGGAAGAATCGGTACTGCCACTGTATGATGGCCTTCATGGTCAAGGTCATGGTGCGCTGTCGCTGTTCCAGGGCACTGATGAGCCCACGGGCGCTGTCGATGCCTTTTTTGGCGAAGGCCAGCGCGGAGGGGTTGTTCCGATATTCGCTCAACGACTCCTCGTACGACGGTGCTACGGAGAGTTTGGGCAGGTTGCCGCTGTTGAGCGAGAAGGTCACCTTTCCGCTGTCGTCGGTGTCGACAATGAAGTCGGGTATGATGCGGTTGATGCTGAAACCCTGTGTCTCGCCCAGCGAGGAGCCGGGTTTGGGGTTGAGCCGCCGCAGTTCGGCCTGCAGCTGTTCCTTTTCCTCATCGTCTATTCCAAGTCGTGCCTGTATGCGGCTGACGTGGTTTTTCATGAGGTCGTCGTAGTATTCCTCTATCAAGGTGTGCATGAGTTGCCGCATCCGCCCTTTCTCCTTGCGGTCTATCTGTATGAGCAGGCATTGCTGCAGACTCTGTGCACCGATGCCGGGAGGGTCGAAGCTTTGCAGTATTTTGAGCACGTCGTCCACCTCTTCGGTTGTGGCGTCAATATTCTCATAGACATTCATTTCATCGGCCAGACTCTCTACACTCTTGCGGAGCAGTCCGTCGCCGTCGAGCGAGCCGATGAGGTAGTTGATGATATCCCTTTGTTTCTCACTGAGTTCGTGCTCACCGATTTGCTCGTTCAGTTTGTCGAGAAACGACTCTGTGTTGCCGAACACCCTTTCCGGGCGGTCGCTATAGTTGTTGCCCACCGGTATGCGGTCCTCGGCATAGGTCATGCTGCTGCTTTCCACCGCACGGTCGTCGCCCTCCTCCCTGTTGGAGGACAATGGGGTGTCGCTGCCATAGTCGGCATTGTCGGAGGGGGTGGCCTCGAGAGCCAGATTCTCTATCACCTGGTTTCTCACAAACTCTTCCAGTTGGTTGATAGGCATCTCCGTCACCTGCACATTGAGCATCTGCTGCGGTGTGAGTCTGGTCCGTGCCGACTGTCTTTGTATATTTCTGTTTTCTTGTCTCTGCATGCGATGGTGGTTAAAGCAGTGGTTATTTGAAGTATTCTTTCAGCTGCATGGCATAGGCCGACAGTTTCTCGGGCTGTCCGTTGCCATACTGCTGCCATATTTTCCTGCAGTGTTCGGTCAGGGGTGAGTCGGGCTCCGTGTCGCGCCGCAGGTAGGGGTCGCAATATTGGTATATCTCCATCACATCGACTATTTCCTTGGGTGTCACGTTCATAAGGCGTGCCAACGCCCCCACTTCCGGTGTGTCTACGACCATGGTGTTGGGGGTGAGGATGAAATACAGATCGAGGATGATGATGAGCATGATGGGGATGAAGTTTTCCTTCCCTGGTATCGGCTTGAAGAGTGTCTCGAAGGTCTCTTTCACCTCCACGCCCTCATAGAATACCTCGGCATTGTTGAACCCGTTCATGCCTCTGAACAATTTGGCCAAGCGCGAGAGTTTGCGCGGATTGTTGGAGAAAGTGTTCCACAGCCGTTCTATGCGTGGGGTATCGAGATTGCGCAGGCTTACCATCTGCCGGTAGATATACTTTGGCGGTATGTGGAGTTCAAGGCTGAGGTCCACCATAGGGCGTGAGTAGAGCGGTTTCACGCCCACCGGCTTTTTGAGGTACAACTGCATGAGCAGAAGCCAGTATTCATCATTCCATTGTATTTTCGATGCCATATCGATTTTACTTTTTCCCTGTTCTATACATTTTGTAGCAAAGATAAGACAAAAAATCGATATTGGGTTAAAAACATGTAAAAATTGGCCTATACTTGCCCTTTTTTGCTTTTTCCTGTGGCCTGTCAATGGGTTTTCAGCCTATTTTCATTCGCACAGCCCATGGATGATGTCCTCCAACTGGCTGAAACGGTCGATGAGCCATTCGGCGCCCGCCTCCATGAGTTGTTCTTTGGTGCCGTTTCCGTAGGTCACCCCGATGGTGTGGCAGCGGGCGCGTTTCCCCATCAGCATGTCGAAAGGCGCATCGCCCACCACATAGGTGTTCTCAGGCGCCATGCGGGTGTGCTCCAGTGTCTTTGTCACCATATCGGGCCACGGCTTTGCCCGGACCACCTCGTCGCCGGCCACGATGAAGGAGATGAGGCTGCTCAGCCCCATCTCGTCGACGAAGGCGGTGAGCGAGGGCCGCGAGCGGCTGCTGGCAATGGTGAGGATGCAGCCCTGCCTGTGCAGGTGCCGGAGTGTTTCCTCTACGTGTGGAAACATTTTCACAACCCCCGGCACATTGTTCTGTTCGAACAGTTTGCGGTAGGTCTGCTCGCACAGATTGCCTGTCTCGTCGCTCATGGGCATCAGTTGGGTGAAGGTCTGCTTCAGCGGCAGTCCTATCATGGCGGCACACTCCTGTGTGCTTTTCATTTCCAGGTGCAGGTGCTGCAGTGTCTGCTGCATGGTCTTTACGATGAGTTGCTGGGTGTCGCCGAGGGTGCCGTCGAAGTCGAGGATAATGAGGGGTTTCGTGTGGGTTGTCATGCTGTAATACCGTATGGTGAAGGGTTTTTAGATAGAGTCGGGCAGGATGAATATGTCGTTGCGGGCGGGGCGTCGCGCCTGGAGCGGCACGCACGAGGCGGCCACGGTGACGGCCACGGTGTTCAGCCGGAAGAAGTCTTCCGAGAGATAGACCGACTGCCCTGAGACGAGGTCCTTGGCTATGAAAAAACGGTGTCCAGCCCCGTCGTGGGCGATGCCCACCAGCAGGAGGGCCTTGTCGAGCGGGGTTTCAAAGCGGTCGATAGCCTTTTGCCGCACGGCTTGCGTCACACCACTGGCCGCCGATTTTGTCTCCGTAGCCTCGCCGCCAGTATGGCCCTCCCAGCACACGGTGTGTCCACTCCGCAGAGCTTCGGCCACGATGGCGGTAAGTGTGTCGAGGGGCACATTGAGAAAGACATCGCGGTAGCGGTTCTGCTGCAAGGGGAGCACGACCTCTTGGCCGAAGGGATACTGGGCCAGCGAGGTGAGCGGCAGGTATTCGCCTTCGCGGCATACGCTATGGCCGAACTCAAGCGGGGTGTATTGGCACCCCAGCATGAAGACCGACTGCGGCAGGGGACCTATGCACTCCTCCATGAGGCGGCCGGTTGACTGCAACAGCAGGGCGGCTCCCTTGCGCTGCTGCCTGCAGGCATCCGCCTTTTGCTCCACCTCCTTGCAGAGGGGCAGGAAACGGAAGAGGCTGTCGGTATGGTAGGCAGTCTGCAGCATGGCTCCCTGCGTGCGAAGCAGACGCAGGAGGGTGGGCGCCATGCCGGTGAGCCCTACGGAGCACTCCCTGCCCTGATAGTACCTCTCCACGGCCTGCTCCGACAGGAGCGCCTGCACGAAGAAAGCCACCGACAGACACACCTCGTCGCCGTAGGCGCGGTGCTCGCTCTCTATCATGGCCTTCGCGGCATACAGCCAGTCGAGGTCGGGGTCGGTCTCGTGATTTCTCGGCAGGGAGACATCTACAAGGGTATCCACCGTAAGGGCTGTAGGCTGGTGCGGACCGGCCGACGGCTGTCGGCAGCCGGTCAGTAAGAGCAGGAGGAGTGAAAAAAGGGCAAGATGTCGCATTTGGTTGCAAAAATAGGGAAAATAGATGGAATACGGGAAAAGAGCGGGGAGAAAAATAAGAAGAGAGGGGGACTTTGGCTGCGTCGAAGATAGGCTGCACCTCGGAAATGCTCAAATAAATTTGGCATTTCACTCGGTTTGCACAACTTTGACTGACGTCGAAGATAGGCTGCACCTCGGAAATGCTCAAATAAATTTGGCATTTCACTCGGTTTGCACTATCTTTGCAGGCCATGCAGGAAAAGATTACCGATTATGAGATAATGGCGCCCGTAGGCTCGCACGAGAGTCTGCAGGCCGCTATCCAGGCAGGTGCCGACAGTGTATACTTCGGTATCGGCCAACTCAATATGCGTGCCCACTCGGCCAACGCCTTCACCATCGACGACCTGCGGTTCATCGCTGAGACATGCAGCCGCCACAACATCAAGACCTACCTCACCGTCAACACCATCATCTATGGGGAGGACATCGCCACCATGCACACTATCGTGGATGCCGCCCACGAGGCCGGCATCACCGCCGTCATCGCCTCCGATGTGGCCGTGATGACCTATTGCTGCAGTGTGGGGCAGGAGGTGCATCTCTCCACCCAGCTCAACATCAGCAACATCGAGGCGCTCAGGTTCTATGCCCAGTTTGCCGACGTGGTGGTGCTGGCCCGCGAGCTCAACATGGACCAGGTGGCCGAGATACACCGGCAGATTATCGAGCAGCAGATAAAAGGCCCCGGAGGGCAGCTGGTGCGCATAGAGATGTTCTGCCACGGTGCCCTGTGCATGGCCATCAGCGGCAAGTGCTACATGAGCCTGGCCGATGCAGGCCGTTCGGCCAACCGCGGCGAGTGCATCCAGATATGCCGCCGCTCTTATATCCTGACCGATGCCGAGACGGGCAACCAGATAGAGGTGGACAACAAATACCTGATGAGCCCGAAAGACCTGAAGACGGTGCGTTTCATCGACCGGCTGATGCATTCGGGCGTCAGGGTGTTCAAGATAGAAGGGCGCGCCCGCGGACCCGAGTACGTCTACCAGGTGGTGCGCTGTTACAAAGAGGCCATACAGAGCGTGATAGACGGCACCTTCACCGAGGAGAAGAAAGACCAGTGGGACGAGCGGCTGGCCACCGTCTTCAACCGCGGTTTCTGGGACGGCTACTACCAAGGGCAGAAGATGGGCGAGTGGAACTCCAACTACGGCAGCAACGCCACCGTGCGCAAGCAGCTGGTGGGCAAGGTGATGAAGTTCTACTCCCGCCTCTCGGTGGCCGAGGTGGCCGTAGAGGCCGCCGAAATAAGCGTGGGCGACCAACTGCTCATCACCGGTCCTACCACCGGTGTGATGTACATCGACGCCACAGAGATACGCTATGAGCTGCAGCCCGTGCAGACCGCCCGCCAGGGCTGGCGTGTTTCGATACCCGTGAGCGGCAAGGTGCGCCCCAACGACAAATTGTTCAAACTGATAAAAACACCTCAACCATGAGCATCAACGAGATACAAGACGAGATTATTGAAGAGTTTACCGAACTCGACGACTGGATGGACCGCTACCAGCTGCTCATTGACCTGGGCAACGACCAGCCGCCCTTCGACAGCCGCTATAAGACCGAGAGCAACCTGATAGACGGCTGTCAGAGCCGCGTGTGGCTGCAGGCCGACTACCGCGACGGCCTCCTCTACTTCAGCGCCGAGAGCGACGCCCTCATCGTGAAGGGCATCATCGCCCTGCTCATCAGGGTGCTGAGCGGCCATACCCCCGACGAGATACTCGGCGCCGACCTCTATTTCATCGAGCAGATAGGACTGCGCGAGCATCTGAGCCCCACCCGCAGCAACGGCCTGCTGGCCATGATGAAGCAGATGCGGCTCTATGCCCTGGCCTTCAAGAGCAAAGGCCATGCGTAAGCTCCGTACCATCGAGATGCGCCGCATCACGGTAGAGGAATTCAAAGCCTCCGACAAACTGCCCCTGGCCGTGGTGCTCGACGATGTGCGCTCGCTCTACAATGTGGGCAGCGTGTTCCGCACGAGCGATGCCTTCCGGGTGGCGCTGGTGTGCCTTTGCGGCATCACCGCCACCCCGCCGCACCCCGAGATACACAAGACGGCGCTCGGCGGCGAGGACAGCGTAGACTGGCGCTACTTCGACACTGCCACCGAGGCGGTGCGGTGGCTGCAGGCCGAAGGCTTCCATGTGCTGGCCATCGAGCAGGTGGAAGGCAGCACCCAGCTGCAGGACTTCCGCGCCGAGGAGGGCCGACACTATGCCGTGGTGTTCGGCAATGAGGTGAAAGGCGTGCACCAGGACACCGTCGACGCCTGCGACGGTTGTCTGGAGATACCGCAGTTTGGCACCAAGCACTCTATGAACGTCTCCGTCACGGCCGGCATCGTGCTGTGGGAGATGTGCCGGCAGATGCGCCTGTAGAAAGAAAGGCCTTCCACCCACTTTCGCTACCATATAATGGCTAATTGTGTGCGAAAGCGAAGAAAAATTTGGCGTTTTCTGATAATTTGACTATATTCGCACCATAATAATTGATAAATCAACTAAATCAATCACATTATGGTAGCAATCTTATTATTGGTTTTGGGAGTTATACTACTCCTCATCATTATGGTAGCGGTTTACATCTTCAAGACCCAGCGCCAGCTGGTGAATCTTGACGAGCTCTGTAAAAACGCTATGAGCCAGATAGCCGTGCAGCTCAACTCCCGCTGGGATGCCGTGCTGGCACTGGCCAAACTGGCAGGACAATACGCCAAGCATGAGTCGGAGACGATGGTGAA
This sequence comes from uncultured Prevotellaceae bacterium, assembly GCA_902777645.1. Lineage (GTDB taxonomy): Bacteria > Bacteroidota > Bacteroidia > Bacteroidales > Bacteroidaceae > Prevotella. The sequence continues at coordinate 51,809 of CACYUZ010000009.1, forward strand.
GACCATCGAAGCCCGCCGTCAGGCCCAGGTGAACACCGCCGAGGACGTGATGCAGCAGCAGGGCGAACTCACCCAGATTATGGGCCGCCTCATGGCCATCGGCGAGGCCTATCCCGACCTGAAGGCCAACGACCTCTTTATCAAAGCTCAAGATGGTGTGAACACCTACGAGGAGCATGTGCGCATGAGCCGTATGGTATACAACGACACCGCCACCAAGATGAACCGCATGGTGCGCCAGTGGCCGTCATCGTTTGTGGCTTCTATGCTCAACTTCCGTGAGCGCAGCTATCTTACCGTCGACGAGGAGAAGAAATCCAGTTATCCCAATCTTGATGAAGCATTCGGCAAATAGACTGCTGTGGCTGGCCATAGGGCTGGCCATGATGCTGCCGTTGGCCGCCGACACCACCTTCCAAGATTTGGACATGCTGGTGGAGCTGCAGGACAACGGCGACGCCCGTATCACCGAGGTGCGCAGCATGACCATCGACTCCGAGGTGACGGAGGGCTTTATCGTTATCGGCAATCTCCACGGCAGCAAGATTAAGGACTTCTCGGTGAGCGATGAGACCGGTTATCAGTTTGAGGTCGAGGACTCCTGGGACATACACCGCTCGCGCTTTGAGAAGGAACACCGCTGCGGCATCCTGCCCAAGAGCAACGGCGGCTATGAGCTGTGCTGGGGATTCGGTCAGGGCGGCCAGCGTGTATACACTGTCCGCTATACTCTCACCTCGGTGGTGCGCTCCTACAGCGATGCCGACGGTTTCAACTGGAAATTCATAGCCGATCATATCTCCCCCTCGCCCCAGCAGGTAAAGGTGCGGGTGTGCCTGCCCGACTCCGTCCAGCTTCCCAACAAGGAAGCCTTGAAAGCATGGGGTTTCGGTTTCTACGGCGATGTGATGGTGATGGACCGGGAGGTGATAGCCGAGACCGACGGTGAACTGACCCCAGAAGGCCAAGTGATATTGATGCTGCGGCTGGAAAAGGGCGTCCTGCATCCCACCATGCCCATGAGCGGCTCTTTCGACCAGGTGATGAACAGAGCCTTCGAAGGCAGCGACTATGACGGTGCCGAGCCCGCCCGTCCCAAGACATTCATGGAGAAAGCCGCCGATATGGCCATCTTTGTGTTTTCCGCCCTGCTCTTTATAGTTCCCCTGCTGCTGGTGGGCTATTGGGCCTGGTGGTCAAGGCGTGAGCGCAAGCGTATGAAGAAAGACCTGCTCTGGTATCGCGACATTCCTATGGACGGCAATCTGGTGTCGGCCAACGCTGTGCTCAAGTGCTATGAACTGAATGCCAACAATAACACCGACCATCTCCTCTCTGCCATGGTGCTCCGGCTGCTGAACGCCAAGGCCCTGCGCATAGAAGAACATTACCTGGAGCCCAGCCGCCTGAAAAAACTGATAGGCGGCGAGGGAAAGGTGCAGCAGTGCATCGTGATAGGCGACTATGACGAGGCCGACAAACGTGTGAACACCCGCCCCATGCGGACGCTCTACGAAATCTTCTGCAAGGCTGCGGGCGATGACCAAATACTGCAGCCCCATGAACTGACGAGATGGATGTCGAGAAACCAGCAGGAGGTGATGACCTTTCTGAATTCGATAGGTAAGAGCATGTCCTACAAGGAAGGGCGGCAGAAGCGGGAGCAGGTGCGCCAGGTGCTTGGTCTGAAGAAATTCCTGAAAGAGTTTACCCTGGCCAATGAGCGCCATCTCTCGGAGGTGGGCCTGTGGAACGACTATCTGATCTATGCCGAGCTCTTCGGCATAGCAGACCAAGTGCGCAAGGACATGGAGAAACTCAACCCGGAGTATCTCAAGATGGACAAGGTGCTGCAGGAGATGAACAACCGCACCGTGCTGCCGGCCTTCACATCGGCCCTCGTGAGCGGTACCCGGTCGGTGCAGAGAGCCCAGACCCGCTCGTCGGGCGGCGGCGGCCGTTCATCGTTCGGCGGTGGCGGCGGCTCCTTCGGCGGCGGCTCGGGAGGCGGAGCACGCTGAGCCATCGTCACCAGCATATACGAGAAAACCGCTGTCTGGGTGTCCAGGCAGCGGTTTTCTTGTAGGGTAGGGATATGTTTTATTTCACATACTCGGCAAAGTCGGTCAGGCGCATATCGCCTTTGCGGGCCAGTGTGTCGTGCAGGGCGAAGGCTGCGGGCAGGTTGTGGCGGGTATGTCCGCCTTTGGCTATCTTTAGATAGTCCCAAAGCAGCTGCTTGTAGTCGGGGTGCACGCACTTCTCGATAATCAGCTCAGCACGCTGTGCGGGGCTCTTGGCACGCAGGTCGGCCACACCCTGCTCGGTGACGATGATGTTCACGTCGTGCTCGGAATGGTCCTGATGGCTCACGAAGGGCACGATGCTGCTGATGAGACCGCCCTTGGCGGTGGAGGGGCAGGTGAAGATACTCAGGTAAGCGTTGCGTTCGAAGTCGCCCGAACCACCGATGCCGTTCATCATCTTCACGCCGCTGATATGGGTGGAGTTGGCGTTGCCGTAGAGGTCGCACTCGATGGCGGTGTTGATGGCGATGACACCGAGTCGGCGGATTATCTCAGGGCTGTTCGATATCTCGCTCTGACGCAGGGTGAGGTGGTTTTTGAAGTAGTCCATATTGTCGTACACCTGCATGAGGCACTCGTTGCTCACGGTGAGCGAGCAGGCCGAAGCGTCTTTCACGCGGCCGTTGAGCATCATGTCGATGACAGAGTTCTGAATCACCTCAGTGTAGATATTGAAGTCGGGCACGTGCTTGTCGGCACCCAGGGCACCGAGAATGGCGTTGGCGGTGCTGCCCACACCACTCTGCAGTGGCAGGAACTCTTTGGGGATGCGACCGGCGTGCAGCTCGTCGACGAGGAACTCGGCGGTGAGGTAGCCGATACGGTCGGTCACAGGGTCGCTGTCCTTGAAGGCGCGGGCCTCGTCGGGGATGTTGCACTCCACCACACCCACAAGCTTCTCCTTCGGAACGGTTACATAGGGCACACCGATGCGGTCGCCCACCTTGGTGATGGGAATGGGCTGGCGGTAGGGCGGGTCGAGCGGCTCATACACGTCGTGGATGAACTTGGCGTTGGGGTTGTGGAAGGAGTTGAGCTCCAGAATGATATGCTTGGCCAAATGGGCTGCTGTGGGGCTGATGCCGCCGGCAGCGGTAAGGTAAGCCTTGTAGAAGCCGTCGGCCTCCTCAATGTCGCACACCTCGAGAATAGCCCAGTCGATGTCACCGTAGAAGCCGTAGCGCAGCTCCTGTGCCATGTGGCTCAGGTGAAGGTCGTTGTAGGGAATCTCGCCCATGTTCACATGTTTGCGGAAGTCGGGGTTGGTGGTGTAGGGAGCGCGGTATTTGAGAGCCTGTGCATTGGCCAGGTCACCGTCGGTGCTCTGTCCGGTGGAGGCACCGGTGAAGACGCCCACTTTGAAGGGACGTCCGGCTTCGTGCTCAGCCTGAGCGATCTTGGCCAGCTCTTTGGTCACGGCTTTGGCCACTCCGGCGGGAGTGAAGCCACTCATTGCAATATTTTCTCCGTTTTTAATCAGCGACGCAGCCTCGACTGCGGTCATAAGTGTGTAAGACATATAATATTACGATTGGTTATAATTTGGCCGCAAAGGTACTCCAAATCAAGCAAAATGGCAAATTATTCATACTTTATTTTCCCTTTTTTTCTCTCGTGCCGATTTATTTCTTAATTTTGCGGTGCAAAGACTGGAAAAGCCAGCCGCAAAACACAAACGACATGAACTGTAACAAGAGAATCGTAACCTTCGGAGAGTTGCTGCTCCGATTTTCAAAATTCGACCATCGCCGCTTCCCGCAGACCGAGGTGCTGCGCGGCAATTTCGGCGGCAGTGAGGCCAATGTGGCCATCTCGCTCGCCACATTAGGCAACGACGTGGAATATGTGACCCGTCTGCCCAAGGGGCAGATAGGCCTGGCCGCCCTGATGATGCTCAGAGAGTACAACCTGCGCACACCCCACGTGCTGTGCGACGGCGACCGCATGGGCGCCTATTACTTTGAGGGCGCTGCCGGTCTGCGCAACTCGAGTGTGGTGTACGACCGCAATGGTTCCGCCTTCTACAACCTCACCCCCGGCTATTTCAACTGGCACGAGATACTGAAAGACGCCGCCGTGTTTCATACCTCCGGCATTGCAGGCGCTCTCTCGCCCGGTGCCGCCGCCGCCACCTTCGAGGCCCTCGACACGGCCGACGAGATGGGACTCACCATCTCCTTCGACATCAACCACCGCAAGAACCTGTGGAAATATGAGGGTGCACAGCCGCGCGAGACCCTGAGCCGCATGCTCTCCTATGCCGACGTGATGTTCGGCGACGTGATAGAGTTTGAGTTCCTCACCCAGCACCCCAAGATACCCTTCACCGCCACCACCGCCGACTATGAGATGGACCTGGAGCCCTACCGTGAGTGGTTCGAGGAGATACACGCCCGCTGGCCCCGGTGCCGCAAGTGGCTCATGGGCATGCGCAACCAGGTGAGCGCCAGCCACCATCTGCTCACCGCTCTGCTGTGGAGCGACGGCCGGCTGTACAGCACCCGCATCTACGACATACAGGACATGATAGACCCCATGGGAGTGGGCGACGCCTTTGTGGGCGGCGAGCTCCATGCCCTGCTGGCCCATCCCGGCGACGACCAGCTCATGCTCGACTATGCGCTTGCCGCCGCCACGCTGAAATACACCTTCAACGGCGATTTCAACCTGGCCACCGACGAGGAGATAAAGGCCCTGATGGCAAAGTAGAGAGAAAAGGAGTGGCTTTGACGCGCCGTCGTGGTTGCTCAATATTCGAAAGAGCCGAATAATTTTGGCTCTTTACTCATTTATTCGTAACTTTGCACAAATTTTCGTTATATGGAACAGAATCTTGTCATTTACAATACCCTGAACAGAAGGAAGGAGCCGTTCAAACCCGTTCACGCCCCCAATGTGGGCATGTATGTGTGCGGCCCCACCGTCTACGGCGACCCGCATCTGGGACACGCCCGCCCCGCCATCACATTCGATGTGGTGTTCCGCTACCTGAAGCACCTGGGCTATAAGGTGCGCTACGTGCGCAACATCACCGATGTGGGACATCTGGAGCACGACGCCGACGAGGGCGACGACAAGATAGCCAAGAAAGCCCGTCTGGAGCAGCTGGAGCCCATGGAGATAGCCCAGTACTACACCAACCGCTACCATGCCGCTATGGAGGCCCTCAATGTGCTGCCTCCCAGCATAGAGCCCCATGCCACCGGCCATATCATAGAGCAGCAGCAGCTGGTGAGCCAGATACTGGCCAACGGATTTGCCTATGAGAGCAACGGCAGTGTGTATTTCGACATAGAGAAATACAACAAGCAGTACCACTACGGCATTCTCTCCGGCCGCAACCTGGACGATGTGATCAATGCCAGCCGCGAACTCGACGGGGTGGGCGAGAAGCACAACCAGGTAGACTTCGCCCTGTGGAAGAAGGCGCAGCCCGAGCACATCATGCGGTGGCCCAGTCCCTGGAGCGACGGTTTCCCCGGATGGCACTGCGAGTGCACCGCCATGGGCCGCAAATACCTGGGCGACCACTTCGACATACACGGCGGCGGCATGGACCTCGTGTTCCCGCACCATGAGTGCGAGATAGCACAGGCTGTGGCCAGCCAGGGCGACCAGATGGTGCGCTACTGGATGCACAACAACATGATAACCATCAACGGACAGAAGATGGGCAAGAGCCTCAACAACTTCATCACCCTCGAGGAGTTCTTCACCGGCAGCCATGCCACCCTCGAACAGGCCTACTCGCCCATGACCATCCGTTTCTTCATCCTCTCCGCCCACTACCGCGGCACAGTCGACTTCTCCAACGAAGCCCTCAAGGCCAGCCAGAAGGGTATGGAGCGCCTGCTCAGCGCCATCGCCGACATGGAGCGCATCGCCCCGGCCAAGACATCGGATGCCGCCGTGCACGAGAGCATAGCCGGCCTGCGGCAGAAGTGCTACGACGCCATGAACGACGACTTCCAGACACCTGTCGTGATTAGCCATCTCTTCGAGGGCTGCCGGCTCATCAACCTGTGCCTGGACCACAAGGCCCAGGTAGACACCGCCGACCTGCAGGAGCTGCAGGACACCATGCGCCTCTTCACCTTCGACCTGCTGGGACTGCGCGACGAGAAAGGCAGCAGCAGCGATGCCCGCGAGGAAGCCTTCGGCAAGGTGGTGGACATGGTGCTCGACCTGCGCGCCAAGGCCAAGGCCGCCAAAGACTGGACCACGAGCGACCAGATACGCGATGCCCTGAGTGCCGCCGGATTTGAGGTGAAGGACACAAAAGACGGTGTGACCTGGAAATTGAACAAATAACCCCCACCCCCAGCGGCCCTGCGCCGATGGGATAAAGCTGAGAGACATGGAACGCAATACGAAACCCTGCCCCGTATGTGGTAAAGAGATTTATCTGCATGCCCGTCTGTGCCCGTATTGTCAGGCAGAGACAAAGTTCGTCTCTGTCGACGAGGTACGCGCCCAGCAGTCCGTAGAGACCGCCGATGAGCCCGAACCCGTGGTCGCTCAGCCCCTTGAAGCTCCCCTGCAGCAGGAGGAGCCGGCAGTCGCTGAAATGGAGGCTGCCGAACCCGCCGCCGTGGAAGCGGATGAACCCGCCGCCCCTGTGGAAGACCCCGCTGAGGCATCCGCCGCTGAGGAGGAGGAAGAACCTACTTCGTGGCGGAGCCGTCTGGCAGCCTGGTGGAAGAAAGACTCTTCGCTCATCAAGCAGGAATATACCGAGAAGATAGGCCGCCGGTACTCCCGGTCCACCATCCTTATCGGTTCGGTGATAGGGGTGCTGTCGGTCATCGTGCTCGGCATCTTCATCGCAGCGCAGTTTCAGCGCCACACCGTCTACAGCATCGACCCGTCGGTCGACGGATGGGTGAAGCAGGTGCTCGACAGCATGGACCAGGAAGTGTCGCTGCGCGGCACCACCGTGGCCAAGTTTCCCGACAAGGACCGCCACTACATGTTCTACCTGCAGGACAAGCACCTGCATGTGTTCGACGCCAAGCAGCATACCGACGAGATATTCGACATAGAGGAGGAGAATGCCCGTGCCGTGGTCGACTATACCGGCAGCGGTGTGCTCAATGCCTACCTCAGTCCGAACGGCAAGTACGTCATCGTAATCGCCTCGCGTGCGCCCGGCAATTCGGAGTGCGGCCTGTACAGAATTCAGACCGACACGAAGATTGTGCAGTATCTGGACCGCGGCCGTGTGACCCCCGACAAGGAGGGCTACCAGGTGCAGTCGTTCGGTCGTGTGGCGCGCTATGACGCCAACGGCGAGCGCATCACCGGCATCAGCGGCGACGAGGCCGAGCGGGCCATGCAGCAGCGGCAGACAGCGAGACCCCAGCGCGAGTCATCGTCAAAGTCGGAAGGCAAGGAAGTGAGTGCTCCTGCTTCCTCTGTGACGCAGCAGATAAGCCCCAAGGTAGACCTTACCCCCAAGCCCAAGGTGCCGGAGAAAATCACCATTAAGCCCGTAGAGCCGTAGAGAAGGTGAGACACAAAAAACTATTGTGAAGCTATTCAGGATGAATACCCAGAAGAAAATACTCTTGTTGCTGCTGTGTGCCGTTGTGGCCATGGTGGTCTATGCCATCAACCCCATCGACTGGTCGTTTGCCAGTCAGCCCCTGAAGAAAATCAAGATAGCCATGCTTCAGGAAATCAACGACACCACGGCGCTCAAGGAACAGGCCGACACCGTGCCCGTGAAGGTGAAGGACACCAATCCCCAGACCATCCTCTTCATAGGCGACTCCATGCTCGAGGGCCTGGCACGCCGTTTCTACGAATACGCTGGCCGCAACGGCCACGACCTGCACACCGTGCTCTGGTACAGCAGCACCTCGGAGCGGTGGGCCAAGACCCGCACCCTCGACTACTACCTGCAGCAGGTGAAGCCCACCTATGTGGTGATATGCCTGTGCAGCAATGAGCTCTTCGTGCGCGATCTGGACCAGCGCGAGGAATACATCAAGACCATCATCAACAAGATAGGCAATGTGCCCTTCGTGTGGATCAGTCCGCCCAACTGGAAAGACGACACCGGCATCAATGAGATTATCATCCGCCATGTGGGCATGGAGCGATATTTCGACAGCCGCCACCTGGAGCTGGAGCGCGGCAAGGACCACATGCACCCCACGTTCTCGGCCGCCGCTGTGTGGTTCGACAAGGTGGCGCTGTGGCTCAGCAGCGACGAGACGGCCCATCCCATCGTGATGGAGGTGCCCACGGAGAAAGTGAAATCGACCAATTGGACCATCATGATGCCCAACGACCCCGGCAAGTAAGGAGGAGACCCGCTGCACAATGAGCCAGACAGAACATATTCTCAACTCCCTCATCGCGTTCCTCACGGAGCCCGACAAGACCTGGTCGCTGGTCACGGTGCCCTTCATGTTTGCTTTCGTGGCCTTCTTCCTGGTCTATATCCTCATAGGTAGAGAGCGCCGCACGCTGATGATGGGCTATGTGGTGCTGTTCAGCCTCTTCTTCGCCTACAAGGCCAACGGCCTGCTCATGCTGCTCCTGCCCGCCACCGTGCTCGTGTCGTGGTGGCTCACCCGGCAGATGCGCGGGCGGGAAGGCCGCCAGCGGCTGTGGTGGATGTGGGCCACCGTGGTCATCGACCTCTTGCCGCTCGCCTATTTCAAGTACACCAATTTCTTCATCGACATCGTGAACGATGTGGTGCACACCAATTTCGCCCCGCTGTCACTGCTGCTGCCCATCGGTATCTCCTTCTATACCTTCCAGGCCATCAGCTATACCGTAGATGTGTACAAACGCAAGTACACCGACGAGGTGAGCCTGCTCGAGTATGCCTTCTACCTGACCTTCTTCCCGCTCATCATGGCAGGCCCCATCACCCGTGCCGGCACCCTGCTGCCACAGCTCAAGCAGCCGGCGCCCGTGACCGACAGGAGCGCCTACATCGGCCTCTGGCTCATCATAGTGGGCATGCTCAAGAAACTCCTCATAGCCGACTATATCGCCCAGTACAACAACTGGATTTTCGAAGACCCCATGGCCTATTCGGGTTTTGAGAACCTGATGGGCGTCCTGGGCTATACCTTGCAGATTTACTGCGACTTCTCCGGCTACAGCGACCTGAGCATCGGTATCGCCGCCCTGATGGGATTCCAGCTGAAAGAGAACTTCAGATATCCCTACCAGTCGCTCAACCTGGGCGAGTTCTGGCACCGCTGGCACATCTCCCTCTCCACCTGGTTCCGCGACTATCTCTACATACCGCTGGGCGGCAACCGCCGCGGCACCGTGCGCACCTATGTGAACAATTTCATCACCATGGCTGTGTGCGGTCTGTGGCACGGCGCCTCCTGGATGTTCGTGTTCTGGGGCGCCATGCACGGGGTGGGCCTGATGATACACAAGGCCAGCAAGCGGTGGCTCGACCGCCTGCCCGACCATTGGACCATCCGTGTAGCCTCCTTCGTCGTCACGTTCACCTATGTGGCCGTGCTGTGGGTGTTCTTTCGTGCCGACAGCATGCACACCGCCTACAAGATACTCGACAGCATACTCTACGACTTCAGCTGGGACTATTTCGTGCCCTTCGTGACGCGCCGCACCACCTGGACCATCTTCCTGGTGCTGGGCTATGCCCTGCACGCCATGCGCGAGCGCCATGTGGAGCGGCTCAAGGAGTGGTTCGTACGCAGTCCGTGGACCTTCAAGCTCATCCTTCTGCTCGTGGTGCTGCAGCTGGTCATCAATTTCCGCCAGAACAGTGTACAGCCGTTCATCTATGCCCAATTCTAACTTTTTTTCAAAACCCAATAGGAAAATGCGCCGACTCATCGTCTCGTCCGTGCTGCTGTTCGTTGTGGCCGCAGCCATGCTTCATGCCCAGAAAACCAATTTCGTGCCCGCCAGCGACAGCCGCCTGGCCTATGTGGGCCGTATGAGCCTGAATGGGCAGTGTGTCTCATGGACTTATCCCGGCCTGCAGATACACGCCGCCTTCACCGGCACATCGCTCCGTATGAAGACCAGTCCGGGCAGCGGATTCTTCATGGTGGAGATCGACGACAGGGAACCCTTCAAGATAGAGGCATCGGAGACCGACTCCGTGCTGCTCGTGGCCGACGGACTCGGTGCCGGCGAGCACCGCGTGGCCCTGACCTATGCCATCGAGGGCCTGCTGAAGCACCCTAAGTTCTACGGCTTCCTGCTCGACGATGAGGCTACCCTGTGCCAGCGGCCACAGTTGCCGGAGCGCAAGATGGAGTTTATCGGCAATTCCATCACCTGTGCTTATGGCATAGAGGGCGACGGCAGTGAGAAGAAATTCTCCTACAGTCAGCAGAATGTGTATTATGCTTATGAGTCGCTGGTGGCCCGTGCGCTGAATGCCCAGTGCCAGATAGTGGCCCGCTCGGGCATCGGCATCTACCGCAACAACAACGGCAATGTGCGGGGCGACAAGAATGTGCTGCCCGCCCTCTATCCCTACACGCAGTTCGGTATGGGCGGCGAGCGGTGGGATTTTTCCCGTTATCAGCCCGATGTGGTGTGTGTGAACCTGGGCACCAACGACACCACCCATCCCTCCTACGAAACCAGTCTGCTCACCGCCGCCTTCAAGCAGTTTCTGGTCACCCTGCGCGGCCATTATCCCCACGCCAAGATAGTGCTCCTCACCGGCACCATGCTCAAGGGACAGCGCCTTGAGGATGTGAAGCGTGCCCAGCAGGCCGCCATCGACGATGCCGTGCGCAGAGGCGACGACGAAGTGTACCGTTTCGACTTCACGCCGGCCGACGGCACCTACGGTTATGGCACCCACAAGCACCCCTCCAAGCGGCAGCATGCCCACATGGCCGAGGAGCTGATACCCTTTATCCGGAAGATAACGGGTTGGAAGTAAGCGGGGAGCGGCTACTGCTGCTGTCTCATTGTTTGATGGAGGTGAAGTAGTAGCACCAATACGTGTCGCCGAAGCGCTGTGTCAGACCCTCAGGGGTCATCGTCGGTGAGTTGATATACAGGTAGAACTGGTTGAAGCGCTGCGCTATGGCTTGGCTTACCTGAACGGGCAGCTGCTCGTCTTTCTCATGGTGGAAACTCCATTTCAAAATCAGTGCCTCCTGGAAATGCCGGGGAATGGCAGGATAGCCGAGTTGCTCGCCCCATCCCACATAGTTGGCAAAGTTTTCCAGGTCGCCCGTCAGCAGATAGGCGGCCATGAGATATTCATAGGCAAGACGGTTGGACGTGTTGCTGAAGAAGAGGCTCTGTATCATCTCGGGCGTCACATGGTCGCTGAAGAAGAAGTCCTCATCGTAGCACAACCGCCGCAGGCGTCCGTATTCAGAATGCTTGTCAACGGCTTTTTCATTTCCCACCAACTGCAGTGTCTCGTTGGCCCAGTCCTTGTAGAATAGTGTTTTCCGCAGCGCCAGGAGATATTTGCGGGCCACCTCATAGCTGCCGTTGATAAGGTTGGTCTGTGCCAGCCGTTTGTAGCAACGGGCGCTTTTCTGGAAGTCGAGAATGGCCTCCTGCGCCTCAAATACCGTGCGCTGCGCTACATTGATCATGCCCAACTGGTAGAAAGCCTCGGCGGTGGGCAACGGACTGGTGGCGTCGGTATCCACATCGGGCAAGAGGCCGGCGGTGCCGTTCTGGTGGTATTCGAACATATGGTCGGTGAGCAGGCCGCGCATGGCCAGGGCAAGGTTCTGCACCGTGACGCCAATCTGGTTGTTGGGCTTTTCGGCGTTGATGGTGTCGAGTATGCGGTTCCATTGCTGGTGGCAGGCCATGAAGTCGTATTGCATCACCTTTTCTGCCTTGAAATTGCTTTTGTTCCAAACAAGCCAACCCATGCCCAGCGCCACCACCAGGAAAGAGGCGGCGGGCCAGGCAATGCCTCCGACCGAGAGGGTACGGCCGCCCTTCTTGGCGTTGCCGCGCTTACTCGCAACAGGTTTTTTCGCTGTGGCCTTGTGCGGGAAAAAAGTCCGTACGGCGAGCGTAAGGACGAAGACCGACAGCACCGCTGTCCAAAGCATCACAGGGCATACGGTGGGGTAGCGGTAGTAATGTATGCCATACCACAGGCTGCCCTGCGGAACGGCCAGATAAAATGACAGCAAGAAGGGCATGGCAGCCAGGAGGATGAACATCCCGTAATACCATGGAGACTGTTTGGGACGGGGTGCCTGCAGCAGAAAGAACAGCACACAGACGGGGCCCGCTATCCAGTAGAGTAGGGGAACGGCGGCCACGAGCAGGAAAGACCGCCACTTGCCGCGTGGCAGCATGCTGTAGCCCCACGAGGCGAGCAGGGTGAGCACCACTGCCCACACACCGCCCAGCAGTGCGTGCTCGTCGAGCAGGAAGAGCCAGAGCAGGAAGGAAGGCACGAAACTCAGTCCGTAGAGCCGCCCCCAGGAGGTGTGCCCCAGCGTGAGGAGCTGCACCGCTGAGAGCAGCAGCGCGATGATGAGCGCCCCCACCCAGGCAAAGAGGAAGAACTGTGTGCAGAAGCGTCCCAGCAGGTCGGCCACGCCGCCGGGCAGCCTAACGATGTTCCACACATAAGAGCCGTCGAAGAGGAAAAGCTGATACTGCTCCTGATAATGCAGATGATGCGGATAGGCCAGTCCGAAAAAGAGGAAAGCGGCCACACCGAAAAGGAGTGTATAGAGGAGGTGCAAATGCTTCATATAGACAAATCTTGTTATCAGAAAAATACCCGGCTGAACTCGTCGACGCTGATGCCTACAGGCTCGACCATGAACTCCGGGCGGTTATAACTCTTCAGGCGGAACGTGTTCTGTTCGGGGTCTTCCTGCGGCAGGAGGAAGGCCTTTCCCACTTTTCCGTTGTTGAAATAGGCTATGTAGACACGGCTGAAGTTGCCGTCCACCCTGCGGCTGGCACACATCATCCAATGGCCGTTGCTCGACCAGGAGGGATAGCTCTCGGCAAAGCCCTCGCTGTTGAGCGGGCTGAGGTCAAGGGGCTGAGGGGCCTTTGGGGCCGGGTCGGTGTCGGCAGGACGGTCGAGCGGCAGACAGACGATATCGGCATCGTGGTGCCAGATGTGGAAGCAGCCGTAACGGCCCTCGGCAAAAAGCAGGTAGCGGCCGTCGGGGCTGATGCGCGGCAGGGTGACGCTCTTGTCGGCCGATGCCGCATCAACCACGAGCTCCTCCTCGCCGAAGCCGTGCGAAGCCAGGTCGAAGGGTCGGCGGTAGAGGTTGTATTGCACTTTCTGGAAGGTGGCGCTGATGTCCTCGCCGCGCAATTCGTCGGGCAGGGGAACCGACTTGCAGTAGTAGAGGTAGCGGCCGTCGGGCGACCAGGTGGGGAACACCTCCAGGAGGTCGGGGTCGTTGCTGATGATGCTCACCGAGTCGGTGGCCACATCGTAGAGAATCAGGTCGCTGGCCGTATCGAACACCTCCACTTTGTTGGGGTGGGCCGTATGAAACACCTGGTGTGTCAGGTTGGTGGAGAAGGCTATCAGCTTGGCGGTGGGGTGCCATGCCGGATAGACACCGGCAGAGATGGTGTTGTCGCGTTTCAAGTCTACTTTTGTCACCTTGCCGTCGTTCACTATCACGGTGCCGCCCCGCGTCATGCGTGCGTGAAACAGCATGTTGTCGGTTTTGTAGTTCTGGTAGCTGTGGCAGTTGATGCACTGCCCTTTGGGGTCGTCGCAGCTTACTTTGTTGTTGAATATTTGCTTTTCGGCAAACGAGGTGAGGTTGCGCTGGGCAATCTCCATATAGTCATAAACGATGTAGGAGGGTTCGATGAGGCGGTACGACAGATACTCGTCGATAGGCTCCTCGGCCACCCGTATCTCAAAGGGGTTGAACGCCAGCCATCCGCTCTCCTTCCTTCCCCATACCTCCACCTTGATGCTCTTGCCCTTGGCCGCATCGAGCAGGACGTGCCACTCGGCCTCGGGTATCTGCACCTTCACCCCGCTGCCGTAGGTCTGCTGCTGGCCGTCGGGGGTGGTGAGTCGTGCCACACAGGCCTCATACTGGCCGGCCGGCAGCATGAAGTTGAGCGGTGCTATGTTGCAGGGCACCGTGACATCGCAATAGTCGGGGAAGATGTCGGGCAGGCATTGGGCTGCTTTGGCTGTGGCCGGCACATCCGGATGGTCGGCGCACGATACGAAGAGCAGGGCCACCAAAAGCAGGGTATAGGAGAGGATATGACGTTTCATGGTTCTCTTGGGCTTTATGATATAACGCTCCTGACCGGCACTTTATTGAGCAACTGTTCCGAAGATGTTGTAGTACCAATAGGTGTCGGCCCATTGGGCGCGCATGTTTTTGCCTATCTCCTCCTGATCTTTCAGACCGCTCTTCAGAAGGTTTTCCAGGGTAGCCCAAAACTGTTTGTAGCGGTCGAAGACAGGCTGCTCCACAGGCAGGATGATGCGTTTTTCTTCCGGTGCCTTGTCCATGTACATGATGTAAGCCTCCTGGGCATGCAGCGGAAATTTATCGTTGGGGTGCAGTTTCACATATCTGCGCAGCGACGTCCAGAAACAGCGTGAGTCGCGGCGTATCATGGAGTAGAACAAAGCCTGCTCCGAAACCGCTTTGCTCACGGTGTCGGCAGCGTGGCTGAAATTGTCTACAATAAATTGCTCGCTGTTGTTCTCCACGCCGCCAATCTCATCGGCGAAGGATTTCTGCAGCTCGCTCACCATCGGGCTTTCGGGAGCCGGCTGCCAATGGCCGTAGAACAGATTGTGACGCAGCAGGGTGGTGAACCGCTGGGCCAGCGCCTCTTCGCCGGTGGCTCGGGCACAGCGTGAAATCATCTTCATGTAGAAGGGGGAGAACCCTGTGGCCACGGCATTCTCATAGCACAGGCGGATGGCATAGTTCATCTTGCCGTAGTTGTAATACACCAGCGGCGCGGCGATGTTCAGAAGACCTATGTGGAGCGAGTCGGGGTTGTGGATGTCGGTGGCATGGTTGCCAAGCTTGAACGAGCGGTCGAGCAGGCCTCCTTCGTTCATCAGGGCAATATTCTTGAGCATGACCATCGTCAGGGTGGGCTGCTTGTTGGCCTCCGCCACTTGAAGCACCTGCTGCCAGTCGTCGGCAGCGGCATAGCGCATCATGCGCATTTCCTCGGTGTAGTTGCGGTCGTGGAACATGAGCGATGCGGTAAAACCGATGCCGGCCAGGGCACACAGCACAGGAAAAGTCCGTTTCACCAGGGGGCGGGCCTTGCCCAGGAATCTGCCGCACAGCGCTATGAGCACCGACACGGCGAAAAGCCCCCAGAACGGGATGGTGAGATGACTGCCCGAATCGACCGGTGTCACGAAGCAGGGCCATCCTGCCCACATCACCTCTTCAAGACGCATGTTTGCATAGAGCAGGGCATGCCAGAGGTAGGCGGCAGCGAAATACAGCACCATGCCGGTGATCTCCCGCCAGCCGGGTTTTGCCGAAAGCGCCAGACAGAGGATGAAAAGCAGGGCATACCAGCCCAGCAGCGGAAAGAGGACCACGGCCAGCAGATACCAGGCAAGATGCCAATGGCGCGGGGTGCGGCCGGCTGCCCACAGAAGCAGCAGCATGGCGAGATAGGCCACCGACTGCGAGAACCAGTAGCCTCTCACGGAGAAGATATAGATCCAATAGCCCAGGTCTACAACCGATGTGAGCAGGCAGGCCACCGGCAGCAGCATCAGCGCTGCGGCGCTTCCGTGCAGCCGGAATGCCTTGGCGCCCACCAGGAAGATGAGCACCCAGACCGCCGCCAGCACACCAGCTCCAAGGGCCGGATGGTAGAATAGCTGTGTGAGCCAGGCGCCCACATACTGCATCAGACCGAAGGGCTTGGAAAGGAGGGTATGGAAATAAGTTGCTCCTACGATAAATTCAGAGCGGTCGTGTGCCGTATAGAGCACCTCCTGATTGAGGTACAACAGGTATACGGCAAATACAAGGAAAGCCAGCACACCCGCCCAGAGCGAGGCGGCAGCCACTTTGTCTCTTCTACTTATTTCCATACTTCCATACGCTAGATGTATAATAGGCTGACTCAATGGAAAGAGTCAGCCTATTATGAATTAAACCGGTAAGGAATTACTCCTCATAGTAAACACTCGTGAAGGTAGCAGAACCGTTCGTGATCAGGAGGTTGAGGTCGCGGCCTTCACCGCCGTTGCCCTTGGCACACTCCTTGGCAATCTGCTCGGTGAGCTGAATCTCCCACTTCATACCGGGAGTGAGCGAGATGCCCTCAGCATATACCGTGCTCCACCAACCGTTCTGAATACGGGCCTGGCAGCCGTCGCTGGCATCCTTGACATCGACGACGAGGGTCTTCAGACCGAAGTAGATGTCGTCGGAAAGCGTGGGGAAGTTCTGGCCTTCAGAATCGCTGAAACGCAGCGGAGCCGCATCCCAGCCACCCACGGTGAATTCGCCTTCCCAAATCATATACTTGGTGAGCGGGTCGGTGATGACATCGCATTTCACAGGATATTCAGCCGTAAGCTCAGTACCGTCGGCGCAGACAGCGGTAAGCACCACGGTGTATTCACCCAGCTTCATCTTCTTCTTGGCAAAGTTGCTCACAAACTCCTTGCCGCCGATATCCCACTTTGCATTGACGGGTGCCGAGGTAGAGCAGGTAATCACGTTGCCGTTCTGGCCATTGTCGGCCTTGTCGACGGTGACAGTGGTCTTCGCTTTGAGTTCATCAACAGTGATGTGACCGCCATTGCTGATATCCTCCTCGACAGGATCGCAGGCTACAAGCGCACAAACTGCAGCGAAAAACAAAAATATCTTTTTCATATTGATTACTAAATTATGATATTAATAAAGAACCTTATATTGTGTCTCAGCATTGGCAGCATCCCAGCCAGGATTCTGCTTCAGTTTGCCATTCTTCACGGTAATCTCTGTCTGAGGCTTAGCCAGGAAGCCATTGGTGTCGATATAACGCTTGGCCCAAGAACAGGTCATGTGTTTCATCGTGCGCTTGTTGCTCTTGTCGCCAAGGCAGATAATCTGTTTGCCAGCCTGAGCCTGAAGAGCCTTGGGAGCATACGAGTTCTCATTGGGCTTGTTGCCCGTCCAGCGGCGCATGTCGTTGAAACGGAGGCCTTCGAAAGCAAACTCCCAGCGGCGCTCGTCCTGAACGGCCTTCAGCGAGTAGGGTGTCTCAGGAACACCGGCACGGCGCTGCACCTGGTTCATGTAAGAAGCATCGCCCGTGAGCTCGGTGAGCATCAGGAGCACGTCGGAGTAACGCATCAGGTAGAAGTCCTCGAAGTGGTCGCCCTGCATCTTGTTGTCGAGCGAGCTGCTGGAGTAGCCTTCGCACATGGACCACCATGTGTCGTTGTTGGCGGCGCAGGCATCAAGGTTCACCTCGGCGTACTTCTTGACGGAATAGCCCGACTCCTCGCAGTCGTCCTTCTCATAGGTATAGTTCTGCAACTCATTGTCGAGGTCGATCAAAGAAGCTTTCTTACGGAGGTCGGTGTAATTGTTGGTCCGCTCAGCATCTGTCCAGTCGTCCCAGATGTTGCAGGAGGGAGTGCCCTGGCCCCATCCCTGGTTGAAGGGATAGGTGTTGTCGCGGTTACCATTCTGGTTGGATGCACCGTTACGAAGTCCCCAGAATACAGAGATATAGTTGGAGTACATGCGTGCAGTATTATAGGTACCGGTGATGCTCCATGCCGAGGCGTTCATGAACTGGACCTGGAAGATTTCCTCGGTGTTGCCATTACCCATGCCGGGCTGGTCGAAGCAGTTCTCACGTTTCATGTCCTTGATGAACTCATAGGCGTGGCCCTGGTCGTCCTGAGCCTCATCCCAAAGAAGGCTGTTGGAGTACTGCCAGAGTGAGCGGAAGTCCTCACAGAGTTTATAGCCGCCTTTGGAGACGATGTCCTGAAGGCCTTTGACAACATCGGCCTGAGAAAGAGAAGCAGCAGTGCATCCTTCCTGCTCTACAAGGTCAATGGCAGGAGCGCTACCCGAAGCGAGTTCGCCGACATTCTTATAGAAACCGGCCCAGAACATGTAAGCACGGGCGATGAAAGCCTCAGCAACAAACTTGTTGGCGTGGCCGTCGCCATGGCCTCTTTCTGTTCCCATGAGATTTGCACCGGACACGAGGTCAGAGAGTACCTGGGGGAAGATGGCCGTCTCAGCGTCAGCCTGCTCCTCCATCTCCGGAGTGACAACAGTAGAAGTAATCAAAGGCACATCGCCGAACAGCTGGGTGAGCCAGAGGTAATAGATACCGCGCATGAAGTAAGCCTCGCCAAGGAGTTGATTACGCAGCGGTTTCTGGTCATCTCTCCAGGGCACGTTGTCGATAGTCTCAATAGCAGAGGTTGCACGGGCTATACCGCCATAGAGAAGTTTGTAAGGCTCGGCATACTGATTGACACTCATCTCTACAAGATGGTGGAGCGACTTCACCTTGTTGTCCTGCAGACCACCACTGCCGTAGCAGTTGTCTGACATAATCTCCCACCAGTAGAAGATATTCTGGTTGTCAGCGTCGCCACCACCCATAGTATTCATGATACTGTAGATAGCCGACAGTTCAGATTCAACATCCGCGACCTTGCCAGGGAAGACAGCGTCGGTGACCTCTGTTTTTCGCGGTTCAGTGTCCAACATGTCATTACATGCTGTGAACAAAGTTGCTGCCAGAACAGCTAACGTTGAAAATAAATATTTCTTCATAATTGTTTGTCGAATTAGAATTTAATATTTGCACCAACCAAGAAGGTACGAGCAGGAGGATAAAGGCCAAGGTCAACACCGGAAGCCCAATTTACGTCACCACCTGTTGAACCGACTTCAGGGTCGAGACCAGTGTAACCAGTGAAAGTGCAGAGGTTCTGAGCCTGAACATAGAGACGGAGCTGCTGGAACGGGCAGGATTTCCAAAGATACTTGAAGTCGTAACCGAGTGTGACGGTCTTGATCTTGAAGTAGTCGGCATCCTCCATATAGCGGATAGAGTTCCAGATAGTGTTCTGATGACCAGTTGCAGAAATACGGGGCTGGAAGTTGGAAGTGCCCTCACCATACCAGCGGTTCAGGATGGTGGTGTCGTAGTTCTGATAAGGAGTGTCACCATAAGAACGGTAAGAACGCATGACCTGCATGCCGAATGCACCGGCACCGTTGATAGAGAAGTCTAAGCCTTTCCATGCCAGACCGAGGTTAATACCAAGGTTGAAGTCGGGGTTGGGGTTACCAATCTCATGACGGTCGCAGATGTCATTGCCATTAGCGTCGATAGCCTCGGCGTAGGTGATAAGACCGTCGCCGTTCCAGTCGTCCCAGATGCAGTCACCGGGCATTGCGTTGTCGAGGACAGCTTTGCCTGCTGCACGTGCAGCGTCAATCTGCTCCTGGTTCTGCCAGATGCCGCTGTAAGACATGCCGTAGAAGTAACCGATAGGATGGCCTTCCTCAAAACGAGAGATGTATTCAGTACCCTGTGAGAGGATGCCGCCATTACCATTGACATGGTGGTTCAAGTTGTTGACTCGAATGACCTCGTTCTTATTGGTGGCAAAGTTGACACCTACATTGTAGCTGAAGTCTTTGCCAATGCGGTCGTTCCAGGTAAGAGCAAGCTCAATACCAGTGTTACGGATGTCACCGCCATTGAAGTAAGGCGACTCTTTACCCTGGTCATACTGAGGATCCTTAACGATAATCAAGTCTTTTGTGGTCTTCTTATACCAGTCGAAGTTCACACCCAGACGGCTGTTGAGGAAACGTGCATCAAAACCGAAGTCAAGCTGCTCGGAAGTCTCCCAAGTAAGATCGGGGTTAGGAACATTCTTCGGGTATGCACCGGAATTAGGAGTTCCTGCCACTGAGGTGGCCAAGTCGGAACCGAACTTGTAACCGCCCACGCTCGACATAATGATAGGAGTAATGTACTGGTATTTTGGCACATTGCAGTTACCGTTCTGTCCCCAGGATGCGCGGATTTTCAGGAAGTCCATCCAGCTGTGGGTATTCTCCATGAATTTCTCGTTGGTGACGACCCAACCGGCAGATACAGAGGGGAACCAACCCCAGCGCTTGCCGTCATTGAAATGGCTTGAACCATCAGCACGTACGGTTACGGTTGCCATATAAGTCTCGTTCCAGTCCCAGCTTACACGGCCGAACCAGGAAGCGAGATAATCTTCGTCGTTAGGATTGCCACCCAGCGTAGCATCAGTAGCATTTTCGAGGATGATGTTGCTGAGCCATGCCGAATCCCAATCTCTTAACGATGCGAGTTGCTGTCCATAAGCGATTTTGTTGCTGCCGTTGAGGTTGGTGCTCCATGCAGTACTCTCGAAGGCCTGACCCAGCATGGCAGAAATCTTGTGTCCATTGAAAACGGGGAGGTCATAAGTAAGCGTATTGGAAACAGACCAATTGGAGCTGAGCCAAGTGCTTTGGCTGATGCTATAGCTGTTTACGATAGCGGCACCTTCGGCGTTGGCACGCGGAGTACCGAAGTTACGGTAGGCGCCAGAACCCCAAGAATAGTTGAACTGTGAGCGGAATCTCAGACCTTTGATTGGCTGGATGGTGACGAAAGCAGTAGCACTGGCATTGATGTTGCGGCTCTCTGCCATTGAGTTGAATCCACCCTTGCTGAGGTTTTCCCACGGGTTGTTGAACATAGCGGGAAGCCAGCCCTTACCATAAGTAAGCTCGCCGTCGACGTTCTGCCAGTTGTAGATGTCGCCATTGTCGGCAAACTGGGGCAGAAGCGGTGATGTCTGCATCAGACTGTGGATGTAGCTCCAGTACATGCCGTCCTCAGCCAGGTCGTGGCTCTTGTTGTAGCCAATGGAGATGTTCTCGCCAATGGTGATGGCGTCAAAGTCCTTCACTCTCAAGAGCACATGGTCGCTGTTGAAGCGAATGGTGTGGCGGTCGTAGAATGAAGCCTTGTCGGCACCCATGATACCTTCGTTGCTGGTAAAGGTGTAAGAGCCCATGAACTTGGATTTGTCCGAGCCACCGGTCAGGGTGACAGAATGGTTCTGCTGCACGGCATTGTCGTTGGTGAATACATCCCACCAGTCGGTGCCTTCCCAACCGTTTTTCACCTTATTAAGAATGTCCTCCGGTATGGTTTTGGCCCAATCCATCTTAGCACCTGATGTGTTGAAGCTGTACTCGTCCATGATGGTCATGTACTGCTGGGCGTTGAGAAGCTGCGGGCGCTTGTAAACGTTCGACCAACCAATGGCTCCATTGTAGCTGATCTCAATCTTGCCGGCCTTTCCCTGCTTGGTGGTCACGAGGATTACACCGTTGGCGGCACGGGCACCATAGATGGCAGCAGAAGCAGCGTCTTTCAGCACGTCGATGCTCTCGATATCAGCGGGGTTGATACCGTCGAGGCTTCCCACCACACCGTCGATGACGTACAAGGGAGAAGTGTCGCTGTTGGTACCCTTACCACGGATAACCACATTGTATCCCTTACCGGGCTGAGAGGACGACTGGGTAATCTGCACACCAGGAGAAGAACTCTGCATGGCCTCGAGTGCGTTGGTGGTGTTCAGTTTGGCGATATCCTCACCTTTTACCTGCACGGTGGCACCGGTCACCAGTTTTTTCTTCATTGTACCATAACCGATGACCACCACGTCGTTGAGCGACGTAGCGTCTTCTTTCAGTACAACCTGGATGTTGCTACGGCCCTGCACACTGACGGTTTCAGTGACATAGCCCACATAAGAGATCAACAGCGTGGCATTGCTGGCTGCCTCCACGCTGAAATTACCATCGAAGTCGGTGATGGCACCTGTCTTGGCGTTTTGCACTTGCACGCTTGCACCAATGATAGGTTCACCCGCTTCATCGATTACCGTTCCTTTTACTATGCTCTGAGCCATCGCTCTCGGTGAGAACAAACAGAGCAGGAACAGAAACGCTAACGGCTTTTGTAGTGTCTTAATATTCCACATGGTCCATTTAGTTAAATTAAAAATTTATAAACAGATTTCGGTTTCTTACGGATGCTGATAGATAGGTTTGTGGGCTGTGCGATGGGATACATACACATTCCGACGCTGCAAAATTAAGTAGTTTTAAGATTTGTTATTACACGATTTGTAACACGGATTTTTTAAAAAGTAACAACTTTTCATAAAGTTGCCTACAAAGGCGGGAAAACATAGGCTTTTATCAATGGTTTGCCTAAAAAATTCGGCTCTATTATTTGATTTAATAGAGTGGTTTTTTGATAAAAATGAGACCGTTTTGGGGTTTCTCCAAAGGGAGGGTCGACAAAAAATGCCCAGCATAGCAGCCGGGCATTTTAATTTTGTTGAAAGAAATGCGACAGTTACTGGGCCAGCAGGCGGCGGTAGCTTTCTATCACCTGCAGGGCCACATTGTTGTTCTCAAAGCGGTGCACATATTCTTTACTCAGGCGGATGCGCTCCTCGCGGCCGGCGGCGCCTTTGGTCACCTGGGCGATGGCATGGGCCATGCCCTCCGCATCGTCGGGGTCGACGTACAGGCTGTGCGGTCCACCCGCCTCCTCGAGGCACGACCCTGTGCAGGCCACAACGGGCAGGCTGCTCTGTATGGCCTCGATGATGGGTATGCCGAATCCCTCGTAGCGTGAGGGATAGACAAAGGCCTCGGCCAGGTGGTAGAGGGCGGGCAGTTCGTCGTTGGGCACGTTGTGGAGTAGGTGTACCCGCTCCTGCAGGCCCATTTGGGCCACCGCCCTCTTTATCTCCTCCGCATATTTCGTGGGCCGTCCCACAATCACCAGGTGCAGGTGGTCGGGCAGCAGCGGAAGCGCCTTTACGGCCAGCAGCACGTTTTTCCGGCGCTCTATGGTGCCCACATTGAGGATATAGCGTGCGGGCAGGCTATAGTGGGCCTTCACTTGCTGGTCGAACTCGCTGTCGACCTCTGTTTGGAACGACTTGCCGCAGCTTTGGTAGATGACGTCGATTTTGTCGGGGTCGACCCCTCCCAGTTGTACGATGTCGCGTTTGGTGCACTCGCTGATGGCGATGATGCGGTCGGCCTCGCGGCAGGTTCGGCGGAACTTGCGGGCGTAGAGCAGTGCGTCTATCCATTTATAGTATTCGGGATGGCGCATGAAGATGAGGTCGTGGATGGTCACGATGGAGCGGATGCCGCTTTTGCGGATGCCGGATGGCAACTCGCCGGAGAGTCCGTGGAAGAGGTCGACGCCGTCTCTTTTCAGGTCGCCGACGATGCCCCGCTGCCGCCACAGGTCTTTGGTGATGCGGAGGGTGGCGTTTCGGGGATAGACGAAGCGTATCCGCTCGCTGTTGATGACCTGCCTCCGCAGGTCGTCGCGTCCGCTGTCGGGTGCATACAGGCGGAAGTCGCAGCCTGTGTGGTCGGCCTCGGCCAGCGCGTTGATCAGCGTGCGGCCGTAGCTGCCCAGTCCGGTGGTGTTGGAGACGATGCGCTTGGCGTCGAATCCGATGATGAGCGGGGTGTCCATAGGGGTGTTTCTATAACTCGAGTTTGAAATCTATGTCGTCCTTATGCTTGCGCATGTATTTTGTCCAGAAGCGCTTGCGGTGTAGCAGGATGAGGTGCTCGCACTCGGCGGCATCCATGTGTCTTTCCCCGGCATAGGTCCTGGCCAGCAGGCAGAACAAGCGTTTGGGTCCCCACAGGCGGGCGAAGTTGGCGCATCCCTTGTCGATATCCACCACCCCGAAATACATCCGGTTGGTGTCTACCAGTGAGAAGTGGTAGGTGCCGCCGGTCTTCTCCCAGAGCACATTGCCCGGCGAGTAGTCCAGGTGCAGCATGCCGCGGTTGTGCATCTGTGCGGTGAAGCGTGCCAGGGCCTCGGCCAGGTCCTCATAGGTGCCCTCCGGGGCATTGCCCAGTTCGTAGAGGCGGTGAGTGTAGGGGCACTGCAGACTGATGAAATAGGTGAGCCCCAGTCGGCCGTCCTCACGTTCCTCGATATAGGCCACGGGGTCGGGTGTCTCGATGTCCAGTCCCAGCAGTGCGAAGGCATGGAAGAAGGCCCTGATGCCCTTTGGCTGCCTGATGCCCAGCGAGTAGACATAGCTGTTGGGAAACTGTGGTTTGTGAAAGCGCTTCACGTTGAGGCGTGTGCCGTCGGGGGCGGTGGTCACCTTGATCACGTTGCGGCTGTCGCGCAACACCTCGCCGATGCTGTCGAACTGTTGCGGTATGCGTTCTATCGCCTCCCGCCAGGCCTCGTATTTGGGATTGATGATGAGTCGTAGCATAGGGTCAGGAGGCTTTTTCGGTGTCTCTCGGCATGACTTTTCCGTTCACCACCATGAAGCGGCGGTCGAACTCCTCGCGGGTGCGTTTCCACCGTTTGTGGCTCCACAGGTAGAAGCGCGGGTCGCGGCGTATGGTCTGCTCCAGCCGTTGGAAGAAAAGGCGTGTCACCTCGTTCTCGGGCAGAGATGCCGGATCTTTTGTTATCAGTTCGAAGTTCACGATATAATGTCCGCGCGAGGGCCGCTGCATGTCGACGTAGAACACGGCGTCGTTCATGCGGCGCATGATGCGCTCGCCGCCGGTGAAGACGGGCGTGTCGTGTCCCAGGAAGTCGAGCCACAAGTGTATGTTCTGCCATTTGGGCGATTGGTCGGAAACATAGCCTGCAAGCCACATGCGGTTTTCCCTTCGCCAGCCCACAAGGCGCCGCAGTATTTCCTTTTTGGAGACGGCGGTGCCGCCCAGGCTCTGCCGGATGTCGAGGAAGAGCTGTTCGGTGATGTCGCTGGCGAGCGGATGATAGATGAGGGCGGTCACGGCATCGGTGTGCCGCTGAAAGGCCAGTCCGATGGGAGTCAGATACTCCCAGTTGCAGTAATGTCCCAGGATGGCGGCACAGGTCTGTCCCTGGTCGAAGCATTCCTCCATCTGTTCCACTCCCCTGTATTCCACATGCTGCAGAAACTCTTCTTTGGAAATGGAGAGCAGTTTGAGCGTTTCTACGATGTAGTCGCACAGGAAGTGGAAAAATGCCCTCTCTATCTTTCTCAGTTCCTCCTTTCCTTTTTCGGGAAAGGAACTGGCCAGGTTTTGCCTCACCGTCTTCTTGCGGTAGCCGACGAGGTGGTAGACCACCAGGTAGACCGCGTCGGAGAGAGCGTAGAGCACTCGGAAGGGCAGCAGTGACACTGCGTAGCAGAGCGCGTGTACTATCTTGTATGCGATGTTCATGAAGCCTGCATGTCGTGAAGTTTTCTGTAGTAGCCGTTCTGGGCCAGGAGTTGCTCGTGCGTGCCCCGCTCCACGATGCGTCCGTCGTGGAGCACGCATATCTCGTCGGCGTTTTTGATAGTGGAGAGGCGGTGGGCGATGGCCACCGTGGTGCGTGTCTTCATGAGGTGCTCCAGGGCATCCTGCACCAGTCGCTCGCTCTCGGTGTCGAGGGCCGAGGTGGCCTCGTCGAGGATGAGGATGGGCGGGTTTTTCAGGATGGCGCGTGCTATGCTCACCCGCTGGCGCTGTCCGCCGGAGAGGCGTCCGCCGCGGTCGCCCACCTTGGTGTCGTAGCCCTGCTCGGTGGCCATGATGAAGTCGTGGGCATTGGCGATGCGGGCCGCCTGCTGCACCTCCTCGAGCGAGGCGCTGGGCACCCCGAAGGAGATGTTGTTGAAGAACGTGTCGTTGAAGAGGATCGACTCCTGGTTCACGTTGCCGATGAGCGAGCGCAGGTCGTGCAGCCCCAGGTCTTTCACGTTGACGCCGTCGATGAGCACCTCGCCCTCCTGCGCGTCGTAGTAGCGCGGGATGAGGTCGACCATGGTCGACTTGCCGCTTCCGCTCTGGCCCACGAGTGCCACGGTCTGTCCTTTGCGTATGGTGAGGTTGATGTCGCGCAGCACCCATTGCTCGCCGTAGCGGAACGACACATGTCTGAACTCGATGCTCTCCTTGAATCCGTCGATGTGGACCGGCTGTTCCGGGTCTTTTATCTCCACCTCGGAGAGCAGAATCTTGTCGACGCGCTCCATGGAGGCCAGTCCCTTGGGTATGTTGTATCCGGCCTTGGAGAACTCCTTGAGGGGGTTGATGATGCTGTAGAGCATCACCATGTAGTAGATGAAGATGGGTCCGGAGAGCGTGTGGTTGTTGAGCACGAGCACGCCGCCGAACCACAGCACGATGACAATCATGACCGTGCCCAGAAACTCGCTCATGGGATGCGCCATCGACTGGCGTATGTTCACGCGCATGATATCGTTGCGGTAGGCCGAGTTGATGTTGTCGAAGCGCTGGTTCATTTTTCCTTCGGCGCAGAAGGCCTTGATGATGCGCAGTCCGCCCAGCGTCTCTTCCACCTGGCTCATGGTGTCGCTCCACAGGGCCTGCGCCTTGATCGACTTGCGTTTCAGTTTTCTGCCCACGAAGCCCATGAACCACCCCATGACCGGCACGATGAGCAGGGTGAAGAGAGTGAGCTGCCAGGAGATGAAGAGGAGCATGGCGAAATAGCCGATGATGAGGATAG
>CACYUZ010000010.1:0-78425 GCA_902777645.1 uncultured Prevotellaceae bacterium
GGCCAATACAGCCCAAAATCTCACTTTTTTCATATCACTCAAAATTTATGTCTATTTGACGTTGCAAAGGTAAGAATAGTTGCGGAATGCACCAAATATCTGGGATATTCTGCATGATTCTGTGACAAGTGGCTAATAATGCAGCACCCGTCATCACGACGAGTGCTGCTTTCTTACTCTAACTAAATATTAACAATCATACAAAAGAAGTATGATATTACTCATTTCTCGAACTCTCGGAGTTCCTCAAGCCCGCGCTCTATCTCCCCTAACTGGTGGGCGTGGCGACGGAGTTGCCATTTGGCAAAGACAAGGCCAAGACCAAAGGTGAGCAATGAGAGTCCGAGAGGCAACAACAATCTTGTACTATACTCGTAGCCTGCTTTCGTGTTGAATCCCAACTCTAGGATATAGAAGGCTATCAACGCCAGACATACGGCACCAATCATCCAGACCTTCTCCTGATGGCAGACCTTCTTGTAAGAGAGCACCAAACGGCTGAGTTCGCTGCTGCTCTTGCCGTCCAGATCAAATTTCGACAGCAGGGAGAGTTTCCATACCAGGGGAATCATCCCTATGACCATCACACCCTCGACGATGGCGAACGAGCTGGCCTGGATCGGCGTGTTCATATAGACATAGGGGAATACCACGCAGATGATGAGCATATTCACCACGAAGTTGTAGATGTTCTGTCCCATGATACCATCATAGGCCGACTTGGTCTTCTGCTGAATCACTTCCTTCACCACGCGAAGGTTCACTATTTCAGTTGCTGCCAGACGCTCATCGAGCTTGTTCCAACTGGCTTTCAATGCTTCAAGTTCCATAACAATTCAAATTTAACAGTTCGACATTTTCTTTAGTTTCTCTTTGGTGCGATTCAGCTTCACGGCGACGTTGGTCTTAGTGATGCCGAGGATGTCGGCGATTTCCTCATAACTCCGTTCTTCCAGCCAGAGGAGAATCAGCGCGCGTTCCAGTTTTCCCAGCTGGTTGATGAGTCGGTAGAGTTCCTTTAATTGACCAGATGTATCTTCGTCTGCTGCCATGCTTGCCACATTGGCCGTCATGGGGACGGTCTGCGGACGGATATTGGAGCGTCGGAGGAACGTGATACAGGTGTTCATCGCGATGCGATATACCCATGTATTGAGTGTGCTATCTCCCCGATAGCGGGGGAAACTCTTCCATAGGTTGAGCACCGTCTCCTGATACAGGTCGTTCAGGTCGTCCTGGTCGTTGGCATAGATGTAGCACACCTTGTAGATGGTACGTTTCTGCGCCTCGATCATCGTCAGGAATTCTTTCTCTAATTCTTTCGTCTCCATTGTTCAACTGAATCCTTTTTTACATCCAAACGGAACTATTTTACATTCTTGCCTTCTGCTTCGCGCCGGCACCAGAGCCTCGATACTTCGAGCTGGCCTCGTTGAACTTCCAGGTGAGGTTGAGCGTGAAGGTGCGGCGGGCGGGGTTGTGGACGGTGAGGTCGCAATAGCCGAAGATGACGGTATCTGTCTTGTTGGTATTGAAGATATCGATGCAGCGAAGGTCGGCAGTCAGCGAACCGAGACAGTGCAGGTTGAAGTCTTTCTGGACACCAAGGCTGGCGAAGAAACGCGGCTTAGTGATGCGGAAATTGTTGTACTCGCCCTTCGTGGCCCCTTCCACATCGGCACTCAGGCGGAAGGCGTGAGGCAGTTCAATGGTGTTTCGCCAGGAACCGTTGAACCAAGGCCGTGAGAGTGTGATTACCTCGCCAGTGGCAGTAGGCGACTTGTAGTTCTGCAACATGGCAACGACCGACCATGTGGGATGCCAGCAGCCTATGGTGGGACGGGTGGAGGCGATGACCGTCGTCTTGCGGCTCCTGTGCTTGCACCGTCATTGCCCAAAACATGGCAACGACCAGTGTTATCCAGAAAACTAATCTATTCATTTTAATAAGCGTTTAAATTTTTTATGGAACACAAAGACACAGAGCTCTTCTCTGTTCTATATTTAATCTCTGTGTATCTGTGTTTCACTTTTCATTTGTACCAACTTATTCTCAATTGTCAGTTCTTCACGTTCACGCCGCCAAAGAAGTTGCTGGCGACGATGTGGAGGGTGGGAGCCTGTGGGTCGGCGGTGTGTGTGGTATGATTGCCGACGCCACCGATGAAACTGCGGCTCTTCACCACGACGTTGACATGGGTGGGCACGAAGAGTTCGATGCCGCCACAGAAGGTGTGGATGTCAATCTCCTCGTCCTCGGTGATCACGGCCTCGCGCAAATCCAGCCGGATGCCGCCGCAGAAAGCGTCGAGACGGGCACCGTGGAACGCCTCGCCGTGATAGACGTACTCGTCGCCGCCGTAGTGAACTGAGCAGCAGATGCGCTTGCCGTCCTCGCCGATGGGCAGCGGGCGCTGCAGCCACTGGTCGGGGTCGCGGCGGTAACTGTTGATAATCAGGTTCACACCCACGTATAGCACCACGAAGATGTAGAAGTAAGTAGCCCAGGGGCTCTCGGTCACATTTGCAAACCAACTCCAGTGGATGATGCCCCAGATGGTAGCCAGTTTCAGCAGACTGGCCACAATGAAAATAATTCCGATAATCGTTCTTGGTTTCATAATCATATTTTTTTTAACATTTGTCACAAAATCGCACTGCAAAGATACGGCGCAATGTTAATCTCTCCATATTTCTGGGATATTCTGCAAGGTTTTGTGACGAATGACACTCTTATTTCGTATCTTAGCAGCCTGTATGAAGCAAGGACGTATAGAAACGATAACGACGAGGATTATCAGTACCACATTTATGGTGGTGGCACTGGCCGTGTTCAAGCCCTTCGGATTGGATGCGTGGCAGTGGCAGGCTTACATACATCTGGTAGTTTTGGGTGTGATTGGTTTCTCGGTCTGCATGATGACCGACATCATCCTAAAGTACGTCGTCAAAATGCCGCGGTCGTATAAGAAAGGCGTGGAATACCCAACTCCTTATCAATCACTGCCACGAATCACTCCCCGTCTCGCGCAGCAACATGTCGCAGATAAAGACTGCCATCAAAGGCATATAATGAGGGCCTTACTCTTTACGATTTCCCTTATGAGAACCTAAACAAAGGTTAAATACGTTAAATCTGCTTCCTTATTTTCTGCATTCCCCAACTCTTGCAAATACGATGGATGTAGTGGTCTTCAAGTATTACTATGCCAAGCAGTGTTACAAACCTAGGTTATTCTGCTTTCGAAAATTGTAGTTCACTTGAGTCTATAACTTCATTAGCCTTAACAGCACCATATATAGAAAGTGATACATTCGAAGGTATCACTAGTTATGGTTTCATATACATTCCATCAGGAAGTACAGGATATGATGTATGGACGGGAACAGATGATTATTACCTTGGGCAATACAATTGGACAATGTATGAGCAATAGAAGAAACCAAGCATACTTCCAATATGGGGTTGAATGGAGGATTAGAATAAAATGATCATCGAGAACCGTCCCCGATGATCATAACTTAATTGATAAATAAACGTTACTAAGAGTTATTTTTTCCAATATGAAGCATCAAGTTCAATTACCCATGGAATAAGAGGTTGGCGATTTATCCCAACAACTTTATTATTCACTATATAGAATATATATCCACCCTTAGCTTCCACACGTCTCACCTGATTTCCATACATATGCATTTGCTGCAACGTAGGCTCAAAGATATAAAATTTTGGTTTTTCCGTATTCTTAAGCCAGAGCAAGCCGACAATATCTGCATATTCACCGTAAACCTCGGCATACTCATTCAAAAAAGCCATGGAATAACCCACCTTAACCTCACCAGTTTTCATCATAGCATTCACTGTTGCAGCACCATACTTTTTCTTTAGCCGCTCCACCTGAGTTCTGATAGACTCTAATCTGGCAATAACTGATGCAACTTTGGCATTTCTTCGCTCTTCATTTTCAATTTTAATACGTAGATTTGTCAAATAAGTATCTGGTCCTCCTAAATTAACTTTTGCGGTATACCAATCCAAAGCCTGATCATAATCTTTCGCTTCACCCTGCCCATATTCATACATTTTTCCGATAAACCCGCAAGCACCATATCTCATATAATCTGGAGCATTACTCTTAACCGTTTTGAGAAACCACTCCTTTGCCTTAGAGTATTCATTTTTTTTATAATAATAATATTCACCTAAATCATACATTGCTTCACCATGTCCTTGTTCAGCAGCCTTTTGCAACCACTCAAGGCTTTTGGCTTCATTTTTTATAAGCTTGTAAAAATCACTCAATTTAATTTGTGCTTCAATGGATCCCTTTTCTGCTGCTTTGAGAAGCCATTTCTCACCCACCTTATACTTTGATTCATCATAAGGCCAACTGCTATTTTCACCAGGAGTCCAATATCTACCTACTAAATATAGTACCTCGGCGTCTAAATCATCTATTTTACCCTGATCAGCAGCATCGTTTAAAAATTTAAGTGCTTTATCTTTACCGCCAAATGCCACATTATCCATTGTAGCTATTAAGTATTTGGCTTTATCAAATTTTCTCACCGCTGATTGAAACAAAGCCAAAGCATTATCCCAATTAAAATCTATTCCATAACCTCCCAGGTAACAAATACCTAAATAATATTTTGCTTCATCGTCTGAAGTATATGCCTTTTGGAACAATTTCACAGCCTTGTCATAATTTTTAAGAACACCTTCACCTTTAAAATAACATTTGCCTAACCTTGCTTGTGCGGTAGGGTGACCCTTGTCTGAAGCCTTTTGTAACAAGTTGATGGCTTTTGCTAGATCTTTAGTCACACCTTCACCCTCAAGGTAACACAGAGCCAAAAAGCATTGCCCGTTAAAATCGCCTTGCTCAGCAGCCTTACCATACCATTCCGCCATTTTTACATAGTCTTTCGGCACGCCTTCACCTTCTTCGTATAAGTGGGCCAAATGAAGTTGCGCTTTTGTAAAGCCTAGTTCTGCTGACGATTGAAACAATTCAACGCCTTTTGCAATATCCTTTTCTACTCCTGCGCCCTCAAAATATAAATCACCCAAGTTCCATAGAGCCTCGGCATTACCTTGTTCTGCAGACTTTTGATACAATTCAGCGGCTTTTTGATTATCTTTTTTTACTCCTACTTCATACTGATAACAGCAGCCTAACATACATTGTGCACTTGCGTGTCCTTGCTTCGCCGCCTTTCTATACCATTTTACTGCTTTTTTTCCATCTTCTTTAACACCATCTTTGCCATAATAGTAACAATTCCCTAACTGATATTGTGCCTCTGCATCCCCCTGTCGAGCGGCAGCGAGGTATTTCTGGCCAAAAGAAGTCAGATAGAAGCAAATCATTACCGCGATAACCAATATTTTTTTCATAATAAATTGTTTTATTTGTTATTAAAAATTTTACAGAATCTCGCATACCATAATAATATGCATCGGCCACATATTGCCAGTGAATTGTGGCATTTTTGTCTAAGTACGACTTGTCACAATGCAGCTTACAATGAATAATCCTGTAGCATTATCAGCATCTTCTTATGCCATTAGAATGAGTATTTTTGATTTTGTCTATTATCTCATCTACGCTCCTGTACTTTGGGTCATTCTTTGACCGGAATGTATCTTTGAATGTGCACAGAATGTCTTCTATGTAAATCGGACGCTCGTTGCATAGAGGTGCGGGAAACTGTGCACGATCAATGATGCCTGGCAAGCGTTTCTTTTTAAGCAGTAGTTTGGCTCCCTCCAAGGCTCCACAATTTAGGTAGACCTTGTCTTTTGGCTCGATGCCAAAGAGTTGTCCGATACGCATGGCAACATCATAGCGTGTCAGAGAGCCTTCGCAAAAATAAATACCTTTAAACCTGTTACGAACATCATCATAGAGTTGTTCAAAGTTAGTGGTATTTGCCGAGAGGTTCCAATTAAAACTATCAAACGCTCTTATTCCTGCAGCCAAACTTTGTTCAGGCATCCTGCGTTGATGGCCATGTATGCCATAATAGACATTTTCGTTTTGGGACCAACCTTTGATAATATGCCTGATGAAATCATCGTTGACATGATTGCCTTGAAGAGTAAGGTTGTCAAATTCTTTATTCAGTTCACTGAAGACACCATCAAAGTCCTTTTGACATTTCTGATGGTAATTAGTTACCACTTTATTCATAACTGTATTACTTATCATAGATTTCGTATTAAAAATTGTTGGTTAGTTAGCTATAAGTACAAATAACAGAGTGTGAGCCTTCTTGACATTCCTCGTCAGAAGGTTCTGGAATACCCGTAGCGTAAAGAATGAAAATCAGCTCACACCTGAAGGTATATAAATTGCCTCGCAAAAGATGCGAGCTGAATATATACGACTACAGGAGGAACAGCCTTCATACTTTTCCCCACACTACAGTGAATTTTCCAGATTTACTGACGGGTTTAAGCATATTAGCTCTCCTCGATGTCTGCCGCCCATTTCTCCGGACGACACGACAAAGATAGATAATAATTTTGAAAGTTGCACCATTGTGAGCTGTTTTTTTGTTTTTTCGGCAAAAATATCTGAATGTAAACATAACGGCAAGTCCTTTTCTGTCCTTTTCGGCCTTTGGCTTGCAGGAATGGGGAAAAAATATTTATTTTGCAAACATGAAAAAGGATGAACTGAAACAAGAGGTGGAACGCGTGGTGGGGCACGAGCTGCGCGAGGCACGCGATTTTGAACTGCTGAGCCAATTGATATTTAAAGGAACACGCGAGCAATTGTCGCCCACCACGCTGAAGCGGCTATGGGGATATCTGAAAAATGAAGAGGTGCAGACGCGGCAACATACGCTCGACGTGCTGGCGCGGTTTGCAGGCTATCGCAGCTATGAAGACTTTTGCACCCATCCAGACAATAAAGAAGATGTGCAAAGCGGCATCTGCATAGAGGAAAGGGTATCGACGGAGAAGATGCGCCTCGGCCAGCGGCTCATCATCACATGGCTGCCCGACAGGCGCATCGTGGTGAGGCACCTGGGAGGAAGCCGGTTTGAGATTTTAGAAGCAGAAAACTCAAAACTGAGTGTGGGCGACACATTCCGCTGCCACTTGATGATACAACATGAACCGCTCTACCTGGACGAACTGAACCACCAAGGGCTGCCACCTACGGCATACGTGGCGGGACAGCGCGACGGTGTAATGATACAGGTGTGCGATTAGTCAAGAGGCAATGCGTTCAACCGCTTCATCCAAGTTCTCCAATAACGTTCCTCTATATACGCTTTCAACTCGAGGTCCCCGGTTTCGTTGCCCATCTCCAAAACCATTGTGAGAATCGGCATCGGGAGATAACGCTGGCTACTGAGCGTGTCGAGCATCTGTTCTATGCCCAAATCCTTGATACGCTTGTCTATCTGTCTTTTCGCTTCGGTGATTTTGCGCTCATGCTGCAGGATGGCAGCCTGCTCTGCTTCATATTTCGACAACAAGGCCACCTGGCTGTCGCTCAACTGTGCCGATGGGAGTTTTTCCACTTGCACAGCCGGCAGTTCACGTGTGAGTTGGCTCATTTGCTGCTCAAAGGAGTCACTTCGTGCCTTTTGCGTATTGAGCATGGTGCTGCTCTCTTCCCTCACCACTTTCAGCGAGTCGCTGACCGATTGCAGGCTCTGCCGCGTGTGTGAGAGGTTGAAGAGATAAGGCACAGCCACCAGCATGACAAGGATACCCAAATAGAGCAGGCGCCGGGGCCAATGCCAGGCATGTAGCAAGTCTCTTTGTATGGCAGAAATGTCGTGATAGCGTCGATGAAGGGGAGCACAGCATTTTCTTACCACCCAAGAACTTGTCCAACCCAACTGCAGTTCGCGGAGGATGACGCCCAGCGAGTAGATGTCCGACGGCCCTTCCGGAGCCATATAGCCGAGAGTGCCGGCAGGTGCCTTCAAGACGGCATGGCTATCGGTGTCGGAAAGGCCGAAATCAATCAGTTTCAGATACTGTCCGTTATGGGTGACCATGATGTTGGATGGCTTCAGGTCGCGGTGCTGTGTCTGACGGCTATGCACATAAATGAGTGTCTCCAACAGCATGCCGGCGATGTGCCTGCGCTCTTTCCGGGTATGGCCGCCGGTAGCCAGCCACTCGCCGAGTGTGGTGCCTTCCACCCACTCCATGACGATGCATAGCCCCAGGCCTTCCACTTCCTCCAAGGAATAGACAGCCACCACCATGGGATGTTGCAACTGACTGGCAATCTCAAACTCTTTTTCCAAAAAGACACGGTAGACGCTGTCGTGCCTATATTCTTCCTGCAAGCCCTTCAGCATCCACCACCGTCCGTTGCGCTTGGCACGGGTCAGTTGGAATACACCTCTGCTCGGGATATTCGTAAAGTCTGTAAAGCCATCGCTTTTCGTTATTTCCGAAGGTATTACAAACCCTGACGTTGGTTCTGACTCATTCCTTTTGCCCATGCAGCCAAATGAGAAGCGGTGGTGAAGTGTAAGGTACAGCCCATCCTACCGAGCCATCAGAGCCCCCTCGCTTTGAGCAGGAGTGACGGGTCGGGCTGTGCGCCGATGAAATTGGTGAAGCTTTCCATCAAGTCCATTGTGTTGCCACGGCTGAGCACCTTGTCGCGGAAGCTCTGTCCCACCTCCGGCTTCAGTGCGCCCAGTTGCTCAAACCGTTTTGCCGCATTCACAGCCAGCACCTCCGTCCAGAGATAGCTATAGTAGCCGGCGGCATATCCCCCACCCCACACATGGTTGAAATAAGAAGTGTAATAGCGCGGCGGCACCTGGTTGTTGAGCAACCCCACCTTTTTCAAGGCATCCTGTTCGAACTGCGCAGCCTGCTGTGCGGAAGGCACCTCCTCGAGCGACAGCATGTGCCATGCCATGTCCACGCAAGTGGCAGCAAGATTCTCGCCCAAGGCGTAAGCAGAATGGAAATTGATGGAATTGAGCATTTTCTCTTTAAGTTCTGCCGGCATGGGCTGTCCAGTGACCGCATGGCGTGCATAATGGTCGAAGATTTCCGGTATTGAGGCGAACGACTCATTGAACTGCGAAGGCATCTCCACGAAATCGCGCGGCACCGCCGTTCCACTCAGTGTGTTGTAGTAGCAGTTGGAGAGTATTCCGTGCAGCGCATGTCCGAACTCATGGAAGAGGGTGGTCACCTCGTCCCACGTGAGCAAGGTAGGCTGTCCTTCCGGTGCCTTGGCACAGTTGAGCACATTGAAGATAACAGGCAGTTGCTGACGCATGCCGCTCTGCTTGGCGAAAGCGCTCATCCACGCCCCGCCCCTTTTGGTGGGTCTCCGGTACAGGTCGCTGTAGAAGAGGGCGATAGGTTTCCCGTTCTTATCAATCACCTCAAACACCTTCATATCAGGATGATAGACCGGAATGTCGAAGCGCTGCTTGAAAGAGAGGCCATATACCAGATGTGCTGCATAGAACACCCCGTTCTTCTGCACGCTGTCCACATTGAAGTAAGGTTTCACCTCCTCTTCGGAGAACTGGAATTTCTCCTTTTTCATTTTTGCCGAATAGTAGAAGCGGTCGTAAGGCTGCAGTTGGAAATCAGGCCCCATCGTACGGCGGGCATATTGCTCAATCTCCCTTGTCTCGGCATCAGCTTTCGGTGAATAAGCGGCGATGAGCGAGGTGAGGAAATCATAAACACTTTTTGTGTTCTTCGCCATGGTATTCTGCAGCGAGTAAGAAGCATAGTTGGAGAAGCCCATTATCTTCGCCTTTTCAGCTCTGAGTTTCGCGATTTCCGACACGATAGGATAAGTATCGACAGTTCTGGAGCCGTCGGCCCTGTGCACAGAAGCCTCATAGACCTTTTTCCTCAGTTCGCGGTTGTCGAGGCTTGCCAGCAGCGGCTGCTGCGTGGTGTTGATGATGACGATGCAGTAAGGTGCTTTGCCACCCCTGCTCTCCGCATCCTTCTTACACTGCGCAATATCAGCCTCGCTCAGGCCTTCGAGTTGCTTTACATCGTCCACCCACACGGCCGCCCCATTGGTGGCATCCGTGAGCAGATTGCCCCACTGCTGCTGCAGTTCGGAGATGCGGTTGTTGATTTGCTTCATCCGCTCCATCTGGCTGTCGGTGAGCAGTGCACCCTGCCTTACGAACGAATTGTAGACCTCATAGAGCAGTTTTTTGTCCTCACCCTTGAGATTGGCATATTCGTGGTCGTACACAAACTTGATGCGCTGGAAAAGTTTTTTATTGAAGAAGATTTCGTTTTCGAGTTCCGACAAGAGCGGTGTCACGATGCGCTGTGTCTCGGCTATTTCCGGTGTTTTGTCAGCGCTCACCAGAGCGAAGAAAATATTGGAAACCCTATCGAGCATCAGTCCGCTTTTTTCAAAAGCCAGGACCGTATTCTTAAACGTAGCTTTTTTCTTGTTGGCCACGATGGCCGCCACTTCAGCTTTTTGCTGCCGTATAGACTCCTTAAAAGCCGGCAGATAATGTTCCGGTCGGATTTTGCTGAAATCGGGAGCGCCGAAAGGCAGCGAACTGTTTGAAAACAAAGGATTATCCGATGCGCCTCCATAAGTGTTGTCGGCCGGCACGGCAGCCATGACCTGCATGAAAGTAGCAGAGAGAGCTACAGAAAGGAGAGTTTTGGTGATGCTCATATTGTATTAGAATTTAGAAAAGACATGCCCAAGAGCGGCAGAAAAACATTCTGACAGACAAAGATAATTCAAATCATTGAGAAATCAAAAAAATAAGGAGAAAAAGGTCAAAGCGAGCCATTTTTACATTTTTTCGTGACGAAAGGGAGAAAAATCACAATAAAATCATTATATTTGCAGTAGAATGTGTGATACGCACTTTATCGTAAAGGACTCAACAAGTTTAAGAACCTTAACAGCAATATCATTATGGACAAGACACCAACTCCCCATATCGGGGCACGTAAAGGCGAGATTGCCGAGACCGTGATTATGGCCGGTGATCCGCTCAGGGCCAAATTCATGGCAGAGAAATTTCTTGAGAATCCCGTACAGTTCAACAATGTACGCGGCATGCTCGGTTTCACCGGCACGCACAACGGCAAGCGGGTGAGCGTGATGGGCCACGGCATGGGCATGCCCTCCATCGGCATTTACTCCTACGAGCTGTTCAACTTCTACGATGTGAAGACCATTATCCGTGTAGGCTCAGCCGGTTCCATCCACCCCGACCTCCACATCGGTCAGTTGGCCATTGCCATGGGCGCCTGCACCGACTCCAACTACAGCGCCCAGTATGACCTGCCCGGCACCTATGCCCCCATCGCCGACTTCAGTCTGCTGCGCGGTGCTGTCGAGGCCTGTGAGCGTTTCGGCTATAAATACAAGGTAGGCAATGTATTCTCGTCGGATGTTTTCTATGGCGAGAATCCCCAGAACGACAAATGGATGAAGATGGGTGTGCTGGCTGTAGAGATGGAGGCCGCCGCGCTGTATATGAACGCCGCCCGCTCGGGCAACCGCGCCCTGACCATCTGCACCATTTCCGACCACATACTGACGGGCGAGGCCACCACCGCCGAGGAGCGCCAGACCACGTTCACCCACATGATGGACGTAGCTTTCTCGCTGGTGTAGGACCGCATAGCAGAAACACCTTTCTGAAATTACAGAGAGAGCAGGACCCAATGATGCGTCCTGCTCTCTACTTATTATAATATGAGCGGGTGGAGCCCTAATTGCTGAAGAACTGCGTGAAGGCTTTCACGCAGTAAATATGGTCCTGTGCGCTACCCGTTTCGCGGCAACTGTGCATGGCCAGTATGGCATTGCCCATATCCACGCCCTTCATGGGCAGCGAAGAAGCAAGAATGTTGCCCAGCGTGCTGCCGCCGGCCACATCGCTGTGGTTGACGAAGCGCTGGCAGGGCACGCCCGCCTCCCGGCACAATTCGGCGAAGACGGCTGCCGAGAAGGCGTCGCTTGCATACTTCTGCGCCGCATTGAACTTGATGACCGGTCCACCCCCCAGCATAGGATGATTGGTGGGGTCGTACTTCTCGCTATAGTTGGGATGCCAAGCATGAGCATTGTCGGCCGACACCATGAAAGCCCTCTCCACAGCCTGGAAGAAAGCCTCCTCGCAACCGCTCTGTTCCCATGCGATACGTTTGAGCAGTGATGCCAGGAACGGACTACCTGCCCCCTGCTTGGTTTGCGAACCCGTTTCCTCATTGTCGAAGATGGCCAAGACCTTTGTAGCATCCGTGGTAGGAGCCGCCAACAAAGCCTCGAGTCCGGCAAAGCACATAGAGAGGTCGTCGAGTCGTCCGGAAGAGATAAACTCATTGTGGGCACCGAACGTACAGGCTGGTGTAGCATCCGCCAGGTAAAGGTCGAAATCGAGAATGTCCTCCCGTTCCACCTTCTGCTGCTTATTGAGTTCCTCCAGGATAATATTCATAAGGAGGTTGTCCATCTCCAGTCGGTTGGTGACATAGCCCAGCAAAGGCAGCATATCCTTCTGCCTGCTGATGGCATAGCCGTCGTTCACCTGACGGTTGAAATGAATGGCCAGGTTGCTTATCTGCAACAGCGGTCTCTGCACATGCATGAGCAGCGTATGCGGAGCCAGCGGGTTCTCACCCCTTACAATCACCCTACCGGCGATTGTAAGCGGCCGGTCGAACCACGTCGACATGATGGGACCTCCATACACCTCGGTGTTCAGTTTCACGATTCCCCCTTCGCAGCACATCTCCGCATTGGGTTTGATACGGAAAGTAGGAGAGTCGCAATGAGCGCAGATGATGTGGAACCCCGCATCGACCATGGGTTTCCGCCCGATGTGGAAAGCATAGACAGAAGAATCGTTTTTTGTGACGAAGAATTTCTGTCCCGGCTCCAAGGCATTGAGTTTCTGCTCTGGGTTGAATCGGGTATAGCCCGCGTCCTCCAGGTTTCTGACGATATTGCGCACCGCCAGGAAGTTGACCGGCGAAGCATTGAGAAAGTTCAACAATCTGTTTATCATGGTAGTAAAAATATGGTGACACAATTAAAGTCGATACTGCAAAAGTAAGCAAAAAAAACGACACTACCATGAACCATCGGAAAAAAGTCTCCGCCAGCAGTAAATGCAAGACGGAGACTTTCTTGTATACCTACTATGAGCGCTACACCTTGTCGAGCGCCTGGCTCAGGTCGTCGATGATGTCATCAATATGCTCGGTGCCCACCGAAAGGCGCACTGTAGAGGGTGTGATGTGCTGCTGTGCCAGTTCCTCGTCGCTCATCTGCGAGTGGGTGGTGGTATAAGGATGAATCACCAGACTCTTCACATCAGCCACATTGGCCAGGAGGGAGAATATTTGCAGCGCATCGATGAATCGCCATGCCTCCTCCTGTCCGCCTTTCACCTCGAAAGTGAAGATGCTGCCGCCCCCGTTGGGGAAATAGCGCTGATAGAGCTCATGGTCGGGATGCGACGGCAGGCTCGGATGGTTCACCCGCTCCACCTTGGGATGCGCAGCCAGGAACTGCACCACCTTGAGCGCATTGGCCACATGGCGCTCCACGCGCAGGCTCAACGTTTCCAGGCCCTGGAGCAAGATCCACGCATTGATGGGAGATATGGCGGCACCCGTGTCGCGCAGGATGACGGCACGAATACGTGTCACGAAAGCCGCCGGTCCGGCCACGTCGGCAAAGACCGCGCCATGATAGGAAGGATCCGGTTTGGCCAGCAGCGGGAACTTATCAGCATACTCCTTCCAGGGGAACTTGCCGGAGTCGACTATTACGCCACCGAGGCTGCTGCCGTGACCGCCCAGGAATTTCGTTGCCGAGTGGACCACCACATCAGCCCCGTGCTCGAAGGGCCGGATGAGGAAAGGCGTGCCGAAGGTGTTGTCGATGATGAGCGGAATATGGTGCCGGTGCGCCACTTCGGCCACCGCCTCGATATTGGTCACATCGGAGTTGGGATTGCCGAAGGTCTCGGCATAGACAGCCTTCGTATTCGGCCTGATGGCCGCCTCGAGCGCATCGAGGTCGTTTACATTGACGATGGTGTTGGAGATGCCCTGTGTGGCGAGCGTGTGCGTAATGAGGTTGAATGAGCCCCCATAGAGATTGTCGGCCGCCACCACATGGTCGCCAGCCTGCAGCACATTCTGCAGCGCGTAGGTCACCGCTGCGGCACCACTGGCCACAGCCAGTCCGGCCACGCCCCCCTCGAGTGCCGCCACGCGGTCCTCGAACACCCCCTGTGTGGAATTGGTGAGACGTCCGTAGATATTGCCCGGATCGCGCAGTCCGAAGCGGTCGGCCGCATGTTGCGAATTGTGAAACACGTATGATGTAGTCTGATAAATAGGAACGGCACGTGAATCCGTCACCGGGTCGGCCTTCTCCTGTCCCACATGCAGCTGTAAAGTCTCGAAATGTAATTTTTTCTGTGCCATAATCGTTATTGTTTTAGAATTAAATTTTCTGCTGCAAAGGTACGCCGTTTGGAAATATCCTCCAAATTATTTGCGATATTCAGAAAATATCACTATTTTTGCAAAATAATCAGAACTAAATTCGTTATTTGCAGTAAAAAAGCTGCTGAAACAGAAAAATATTCCCCATCACTATGGAGAGTTTAGACAAAACCGACCTTCAACTGCTTCGGATACTCCAGAAAAACAGCAAACTCACCACGAAAGAGTTGGCCGATGCCGTTCATCTCACCCCCACTCCCGTGTTTGAGCGCCAGAAGCGGCTGGAGCGTCAAGGATACATAAAGAAATACGTTGCCGTGCTCGACCCCGACAAGCTCGGCCAAAGTCTGCTTGTGTTTTGCAAGGTGAAGCTGAAACAGATCAACCACGAGATAGCGAGCGATTTTGAGCGGCAGATTATGTACATCTCTGAAGTGACAGAATGCTACAACATCTCAGGCGCCTACGACTACCTGCTGAAGGTACGAGCCAAGAACATGCGACAGTATCAGGAATTTGTGCTCAACAAGTTGGGCAACATCGACAGTCTGGCGTCGATTGAAAGCACCTTTGTGATGAGTGAGGTAAAACAGATATACGGCATCAACATCCAATCCTAAAGCCATGAATTCAACCACCCTCAAATCGCAGCGCCTGCTGTCGCTCGACCTGCTTCGCGGCATGACTGTGGCCGGCATGATACTTGTGAACAACGGCAACGGCGACAGTTTCGCCATGCTTCGTCACTCCGAGTGGAACGGTATGACCCCCTGCGACCTTGTATTCCCCTTCTTCCTTTACATCATGGGGCTTTCCACCTATCTTTCCCTATCGAAGACCGGTTTTCAAGCCACCCGCACCGTAGTTTGGAAAATTGTGCGCCGCACCCTGCTGCTGTTTCTCATCGGCGAGGGCATCATCTGGTTCAGTCATGCCATAGGCGGCGACCTGCTCTGTTTCGACCATCTGCGCATCTTCGCTGTGCTGCAGCGCATAGCCCTTTGCTATTTCTTCGTTTCCCTGTTCGCCCTCACGGTGTCGCACCGATACACCGTGCCGGTTATTATCCTGCTGTTGGCCCTGTACAGCCTGCTGCTGCTCTATGGCAACGGCTACGCCCCCGACTCCAGCAACATAGCCTACCGCATTGATGCCGCAGTGCTTGGCGAGGCCCATCTCTACCACCACTCCCCCATCGACCCCGAGGGTCTGCTCGGCACCCTCTCCGCCACCGCCCATGCCCTGATAGGTTTCTACTGCGGCAAACTGATGTGCGAGGCCCCCACTGTAGAGCAGAAAGCCCTCCGTTTCTTCATGGCCGGCACCCTGCTCACCATCGGCGGCTACCTGCTCAGCTACGGACTGCCGCTGAACAAGGCGGTATGGAGTCCGTCGTTCGCCATGGTGACCTGCGGTCTGGCCTCCCTGCTTCATGGTGCGCTGATTTTGTGGATAGACCAGCCCAAGACGGAGGGAGAAACCAAAGGCCTGTGGGCCGGTTGGACTTTTTTCCGTGTTTTCGGCATCAATCCCCTGGCCCTCTACGTACTCAGCGAACTGACCGCCATACTGGTGTGGCATTTCGGCATAGCCGAGCGACTCTACAGTATCATCAACCGGCTGGTGCCATGGCCCAGTTGGTCGGCCCTCTGCTACGCCTTGTGCATCGTAGCCTTCATCTTCCTGGTGGGTTATGTGCTGTACAGAAAGAAAATCTATATCAAGCTTTAGAAACATACATTATATATAATATAGAAAATGACGACACTCATCATAGGCCTTCTCATCCCCCTTTTAGGCACCATGCTCGGTTCCGCCTTTGTCTTCTTCATGAAAGAAGACCTTCCCGAGCGCGTACAGAAAACCCTGCTTGGCTTTGCCTCCGGTGTGATGGTGGCCGCCTCGGTATGGTCATTGCTCATACCCTCGATGGAGATGGAGGAGACCCAAGGCGCCTGGTCAGTGTTGCCCGCCGCTGTGGGCTTTCTGCTCGGCATAGGCTTTCTGCTTGCCCTCGACGACCTGACCCCCCACCTCCATCTGGGCACCGACAAGCCCGAAGGTCCCCGTTCGAAGCTGTCACGAACCGCCATGCTTGCCCTTGCCGTCACCATCCACAACCTTCCTGAAGGCATGGCCGTGGGTGTGGTGTTTGCCGGTGCTGAGCAGGGTGCGGCCCATCTCACCCTGGCCTCGGCCGTAGCCGTATCACTGGGTATCGCCATCCAGAACATACCCGAGGGCGCCATCATCTCCATGCCCATGCGCGCTGCCGGCAATTCGCGTTGGCGTTCGTTCCTGATAGGCAGTCTGAGCGGTGCCGTAGAACCTTTGGGCGGTCTGGCTGTGGTGCTATTGGCCTCGCTGCTCACCCCCGTATTGCCCTACATGCTCTCTTTCGCCGCCGGCGCCATGTTCTATGTGGTGATAGAAGAACTGATACCCGAAGCCTCCAGCGGCAAGCACAGCAACCTAAGCACCATCGGCTTTGCCATAGGGTTTGTGCTGATGATGGTGCTCGACGTAGTAATGGGATAATCGTCTTTAACGTTAATTAGCATCTCATTGTAGGGATTTATCAGAAAAAAATGTAGATTTGCACAAAATTCGTATAAATATAGAATCTTTGTGCTATGAAAAAACCGACCGACCATCTAACCAACGAGGGAACAGCCCTCGACCATGAGAAACTGAGCGCCAGCGAAAAGCTGATGCAACTGGAAGAACAATACGGCGCCCACAACTATCACCCCCTGCCCGTGGTGCTGCACAAGGGTGAAGGCATCTACGTGTGGGACGTGGAGGGAAAGAAATATTTCGACTTCCTCTCCTCCTATTCGGCCGTGAACCAAGGCCACTGCCACCCCCGCATTGTAAAAGCCCTGAAAGACCAGGCCGACGTGCTCTGCCTCACCTCGCGCGCCTTCTACAACGACGCCCTCTGCGAGTATGAGAAATTCATGCACGACTACTTCGGCTACGACCGCATCCTGCCCATGAACACCGGTGCTGAAGGAGTGGAAACCGCTCTGAAGCTGGCCCGCCGCTGGGGAGCCGTGAAGAAAGGCATTGAGAACGACAAGATCAAGGTGATATGCTGCGAGGGCAACTTCCACGGCCGCACGGTGACCGTGATTACGATGAGCAACGACCCCAGTTCGTACGACCAGTACGGTCCGCTCACCCCCGGATTCATCCGCATACCCTACAATGACCCCAAGGCCCTTGAGGAAGCCCTTGACCAATATGGTGAAGAGGTATGCGCGTTCATAGCCGAGCCCATCCAGGGCGAAGCCGGTGTGTTTGTTCCCGACGACGGCTATCTGAAGACCTGTTTCGACCTGTGCCACCAGCACAATGTGCTGTTCATAGCCGACGAGGTGCAGACCGGCATAGCCCGCACCGGCAAGATGCTCTGCTCCGAGCACGACGGCATCCGTCCCGACATTGT
This sequence comes from uncultured Prevotellaceae bacterium, assembly GCA_902777645.1. Classification (GTDB taxonomy): domain Bacteria; phylum Bacteroidota; class Bacteroidia; order Bacteroidales; family Bacteroidaceae; genus Prevotella. Next base: position 17,934 of record CACYUZ010000010.1, read on the forward strand.
GATTTTGGGCAAGGCCCTTGGCGGCGGTGTTCTCCCCGTCTCCGCCTGCCTGGCCGACGACGACATCATGCTCAACATCAAGCCCGGCGAGCACGGTTCCACCTTCGGCGGTTTCCCCCTTGCCGCCCGTGTGGCTGTGGAAGCCCTGAAGGTGGTGAAAGACGAGCATCTGGTTGAGAACGCCGAGAAGATGGGCCGCATATTCCGCGAGGAAGTGAAGAAGATAGACTCCCCCTTCATAGAGCAAGTGCGCGGCCGCGGCCTGCTGAACGCCATTGTCACCAAGCCCGTAAAGGGCAAGACCGCCTGGGACATCTGTATACGCATGATGGAGAAAGGTCTGCTTGCCAAGCCCACCCACGACCATATCATCCGGTTCGCTCCCCCTCTCACCATCAACGAGGAAGAATTGAGAGTGGCCATCGGCATCATCAAGGAGACCTTCGATGAGATGGGGCAATAAAAAACGAGCAAACACCTCACCGCCATGCAGACAACCGACCATATTCTGATGGTGCGGCCCATACGTTTCGCCTTCAACGAGGAAACGGCATCGAACAATGCCTTCCAGCAGAAGAGCGACTCGGAAGAGGCCGCACATGCCACCGCCCTCCGCGCCGTAGTGGAGTTTGACGGCTTTGTGTCACTGCTCAGGGAGAATGGTGTGACTGTGGAAGTGCTCCAAGACACCGCCGAGCCCTTCACCCCCGACTCCATCTTCCCCAACAACTGTTTCTCCACCCACCTGGAAGGCGGCCAGCGCACCCTGGTGCTCTACCCCATGTATGCCCCCAACCGTCGTTTGGAGCGCGCCAAGCTGCGCCAATTGCTGGACAAGATGCCCTTCGACCGGGTAGTAGACCTGACCCCACTGGAGAAAGCATCCACCTTTCTGGAAGGGACCGGTTCGCTCATTCTCGACCGTGAGCGACACCTGGCCTACGCCTGCCTCTCCCCCCGCACCCACCCATCGGCCGTAGAGGCGTGGGCCAGGGAAATGGGCTACCGCTGCTGCCTGTTCCACAGTGAAGACGAGAACGGCATGGCCGTCTACCACACCAATGTGGTGATGCATGTAGGCAGCCGGATGGCCGTGGTGTGCCTCGACTCCATCAAAGACGAGGAAGAGCGCCGGCATCTACGCAGCCAGTTGGAAGAAAGCGGCAAGCACGTGGTAGCCATCAGCTACGGGCAGATGCACCATTTTGCGGGCAACATGCTTGAGGTGCGCAATGACAAGGACGAAGCCCTGCTTGTGATGAGCACCACAGCCCTTGAGAGCCTCACCCCCGAGCAGAAGGAGCAGATAGAGCAGTATGTGCGGATTATCGCCGCCCACATCCCCGCCATTGAGACCGCGGGGGGCGGAAGCGCCCGGTGCATGATGGCAGAAATCTTCTGAACCCAAATGAAAAACAGATAAACCTTAATAAAACAGATATTATGAACAATTCGGTAATAACATTTCCCATGCCGGCCAACGAGCCGGTGAAATCCTATCTGGCAGGATCGCCAGAGCGGGTAGCCCTTGAACTGGAGTTGGAACGTCAGAGCAACACCGTGGTAGACATACCCATCATCATCGGCGGCAAAGAGATCCGCACCGGCGATGTAGGTCAGGTAACCTGTCCGCATGACCACCACCATGTGCTGGCCACCTACCACAAGGTAGGCAGGAAAGAAGTGGAGATGGCCATTGAAACCGCCATGAAAGCCTGGCAGGAATGGAGCCGCACCCCCTGGACCACCCGCGCCGCCATCGTGATGAAGATGGCCGAGCTGCTCGCCACAAAATACCGCCCCATCATGAACGCCGCCACCATGCTTGGCCAGAGCAAGAACATCTACCAGGCAGAAATCGACTCCGCCTGCGAGACCATCGACTTCTACCGCTACAATGTGCACTACGCCTCGAAAATCTACGCCATGCAGCCCAAGGACGGCGCCGCCCAGCTCAACCACACCGAGTACCGTCCGCTGGAAGGCTTTGTGCTGGCCGTGACCCCCTTCAACTTCACCTCTATAGCCTCCAACCTCTGCATGACTCCGGTGCTGATGGGCAACGTAGCCCTTTGGAAGCCCTCGACCACCGCCCTGCTGAGCAACTACTACCTGATGCAGCTCTATAAGGAAGCCGGTCTGCCCGACGGTGTGGTGAACTTCCTGCCCGGCAGCGGCGCCCTTATCGGCGAGGTAGCCACCCAGTCGAAATACTTTGCCGGCATCCACTTCACCGGCTCCACCGCCACCTTCAAGAGCCTGTGGCAGCAAGCCTGCGGCCATCTGGACCGCTACATCTCCTATCCCCGCCTTGTAGGCGAGACCGGCGGCAAGGACTTCATCTTCGTTCATCCCTCTGCCGACAAGAAAGCCGTGGCCACCGCCGCCTTCTGCGGTGCCTTCGAGTTTCAGGGTCAGAAATGCTCGGCCGCCTCGCGCATGTACATCCCCAAGACCCTCTGGCCCGATGTGCTGGCCGACATCAAAGAGATGGCGTCAGAAATCACCATGGGCGATGTGAAAGACCCGAGAAACTTTGTGAACGCCGTCATCGATGAAGCCTCGTTCGACAAGTGCAAGTCGTATATCGACTATGCCGAGCAGGCCTCCGACGCCAAGATCGTGTTGGGTGGCAAGTGCGACAAGACGAAAGGCTGGTTTGTGGAGCCCACCGTGATAGAGACCAGCAACCCCCACTTCAAATCCATGGAAGAGGAGATTTTCGGTCCCATCCTCACTGTGTATCCCTACGATGACGACAAGGTGGAAGAGACCGTGAAGCTGTGCGACGAGACCTCGCCCTACGGTCTGACGGGTGCCGTCTTCGGCCGCGACCGCATGGCCGTGGAGAAGATAACCGAGCAGCTGAGCTATGCCGCCGGCAACTTCTACATCAACGACAAGCCCACCGGCGCCGTGGTAGGCATGCAGCCGTTTGGCGGAGCCCGCGCCAGCGGCACCAACGACAAGGCCGGCGGCGAATTCAACCTCATCCGCTGGATAATACCGCGTGTGATCAAGGAGACCTTGGTATCGCCCACCGACTACCGCTATACCTATCTGAGATGAGTATGAAGAGACCCACCCCCTGCAAAGTGAATGTCGCCTCGGAGACAGGCCGTCTGCGTGCGGTACTGCTCCGGCGGCCCGGCATCGAAGTGGAGCGCATGACTCCGCTCAATGCAGCGCAGGCGCTCTTCAGCGACATTTTGGACAAGCCCACTGTAGATATCGAATACGGTCTCTTCAGCGGTATTCTGGAGAAATGGACCAAGGTGTACTATGTGAAGGACATACTGGAGGTGCTACTCGACGACAACGACATCCGCAAGCGGCTGGTGACCGGCAGTCTGCGTCATGACCGGCGCACCTCGCAGCAGCGCCAGGTGAGCAACGGTCTTTACGAACACCTCATGTCGCTCGACAGTGCCGGGTTGTCCAAAGTGCTCATAGAAGGCTATGAGAAGGACCAGTGGGACGGTTTTTCCGACGACCGCTACCTGCTGAAGCCCCTGTACAACCTGCTTTTCACGCGCGACGCCTCGTCGACCATCTACGACCGTGTGCTCATCAACTCCATGAGTTTTGAGGTGCGCGAACGCGAGACGCTGCTCTACGACGCCATCTTCCGCCACTTTTTCAAGGTGAAGATGCTCAATGCCGCCGCCTGGAATCCCCTGGCCCGCACCGAGGGCGGCGATGTGCACATCGGCTCGCGCGACCTTTTGTGCATCGGCGAGGGCATCCGCACCAACGCCAAGGGCATCGACTATCTGGCGCAGACCTTTGCCCGCGAGCGCGAGCATTTCAGCATACTAGTGCAGGAACTGCCCATGGACCCCGACTCGTTTATCCATCTCGACATGGTTTTCACCTTTCTGTCCAAGCACGACTGCATGGTATTTGAGCCCATGCTCAAAAAGCAAGGTCTCTTTGCCAACAAGGCCACCACGCTCATCAAGATAGACAACGGGCGCATCAGCTATCATGAAGTGCACGACATGGTAGACGGTCTGAACCGTCTTGGCTGGGACATGCGGCCCATCATATGCGGCGGCACCGACTCATGGGTGCAGCTCCGTGAGCAGTGGCACAGCGGGGCCAACTTCTTTGCCTTAGGCGACGGCAAAGTGATGGGCTACCGGCGCAACACCTACACCATCGACGCCCTGGACCATGCCGGCTACGATGTGCTCAACGCCGAAGACATCATCAGCGGCAAGGAAGACATGACCGCCCACGACAAATTCGTAGCGGCCTTTCCCGGATCCGAACTGCCCCGTGCAGGCGGCGGCGCCCGCTGCATGACGATGCCCATACTGAGAGACTAAGCAGCAGAATTGCCCCTTACTATTGAGCGCTTGGACAGGTTTCATCCTGATTCAAGCGCTCAATGATTTACGCAAGCCGAACGGCAAAAAATATCAGACAAGCGGATATCCAGCCCCAAAAACAACTTTTCGTAGGAAATTCTGCCGATTTTTCAACAAAAAGTAAGTATTTCGTTTCATCATACAACAAAAAAGTGTACCTTTGTGGTGCAAATCGAAGAATGGTTCCTTTTGTTACGAGGCAAAGGTCCCCTTTCCAATTGGGGCGAAGGCTATTTGAAGGAGCCAACCTTGCAAACACATATTTAAAATAAGGATAATAAAGAAACATGTCGAACAGTCAACCCATTGTAGGATCCAAGATCAAAGGTATTAGAGAGTCGAAGAATTTATCGGTAGAAGAGATAGCCGAGCGCAGCGGTCTTTCGGTAGAGCAGATATTGTCGGTGGAGAACGACCACACCCTGCCCTCGTTGGGGCCACTTATCAAGATAGCCCGTGCGCTGGGCGTTCGCCTGGGCACCTTTCTTGACGACAGTGACGAATTAGGTCCTGTGGTATGCCGTGCCGCCGACCGCGACAGCAGCATCAGTTTCTCGAACGGCACAGCCGACAGCCGCAAGCACATGGAGTACCACTCACTGGCCCGTGAGAAAGCCGGCCGGCACATGGAGCCCTTCCTTATTGAGATACAGCCCAGCGAGGCAAAAGACTTCAAGCTCTCGGCTCATGAAGGCGAGGAATTCATTTATGTGATGGAAGGAGAAGTGGAGATAGACTACGGCAAGTCGACCTACCACCTGTATGAAGGCGACAGCATCTACTACGACTCTATCGTGAAGCACCATGTGCACGGTGCCACCGGCAAGGGCGCCAAGATTCTGGCCATGGTTTATATACCCATTTAAGGACCTCACCTCAAGCATAAAGGATTTATGGAGCAATTATCAGAAAGGACACTGGGCGGCTGGTTGGAACACTGGGCCGCAGAGACCCCCGACAAAGAATACATTGTATACTCCGACCGCGACCTGCGTTTCACCTGGAAGGTGTTCAACGAGCGTGTGGACAATCTGGCCAAGGGCCTGCTGGCCATCGGTGTGCAAAGAGGCAGCCATGTAGGCATCTGGGCCACTAACGTGCCCGACTGGCTCACCTTTCTCTATGCCACGGCCAAGATAGGCGCCGTGCTGGTGACGGTGAACACCAACTACAAGCAGAGCGAGCTGGAGTATCTGTGTGAGAACTCCGACATGCACACCCTGTGCATCACCGACGGCACATGGGAATGCGACTACATAGACATGACCTACAAGATGCTCCCCGAGCTTCGCAGTTGCGAGCGTGGCCATCTGAACAGCAGCCGTTTCCCCCATATGAAGAACGTGGTGTACATAGGCATGGAGAAATACCGTGGCATGTACAACACCGCCGAGCTGTTGCTGCTGGGGCAGAATATCGACGACGACACGCTGACCGAGGTAAAGAAGCAAGTGAGCTGCCATGATGTGGTGAACATGCAGTACACCTCGGGCACCACCGGTTTTCCGAAGGGTGTGATGCTGACCCACTACAATATCACCAACGACGGCTACTTCACTGGTGAGAACATGCGTTTCACGCAGGACGACAAGCTCTGCGTGTGTGTTCCCCTCTTCCACTGCTTCGGTGTGGTGCTGGCCACGATGAACTGCCTCACCCACGGCTGCACCCAAGTGATGGTGGAGAAATTCGACCCGCTGGTAGTGCTGGCCTCCGTTCACAAGGAGCGGTGCACCGCCCTCTACGGTGTTCCCACCATGTTCATAGCCGAGCTCAACCATCCCATGTTCGACCTGTTCGACATGCGTTCGCTGCGCACCGGCATCATGGCCGGTTCGCTCTGCCCTGTAGAACTGATGAAGCAAGTGAGCGAAAAGATGTTTATGACCATCACGAGTGTATACGGTCTGACCGAGAGTTCGCCCGGCATGACCCAGACCACCATCTTCGACACCTTTGAGCAGCGCTGCACCACCGTGGGCCGCGACTTCCCTTTTGTGGAGGTAAAAGTGCTCGACCCCGAGACCGGCGAAGAATGTCCGGTAGGTGTACAGGGCGAGATGTGCTGCCGCGGTTTCAACGTGATGAAGGGCTACTACAAGAATCCCGAGGCCACCGCCGAGGTGATAGACCAGAACGGTTTTCTCCACTCCGGCGACTTGGGCGTGAAAGACGAGGACGGTTATTACCGTATCACCGGCCGCATCAAAGACATGATTATCCGCGGCGGTGAGAACGTGTATCCGCGCGAGATAGAAGAATTCCTCTACCACATGCCCGGCATCAAAGACGTGCAAGTGGCCGCCGTTCCGTCGAAGAAATACGGCGAGGAAGTGGGCGCCTTCATCATACTTCAGGAAGGCGCCAAGATGGAGCCTGAAGACGTGCGCGACTTCTGCAAGGGCAAGATAGCGCGCTACAAGACGCCGAAATATGTATTCTTCGTCGACGAGTTCCCCCTCACCGGTTCCGGCAAGATACAGAAATTCAAGCTCAAGGAGTTGAGTCTGAAGCTCTGCGAGCAGATGGGCATAGAGGTGAAATAGCAACACAACATCAAGCATCGATATGAAAAACATTCTTTTAACCGCCGCATTAGGCATTATGACATTCAGTATGGCAACAGCCCAGGACAAGACTGTGACCGACGGCAACAAATACGTAGGCTATGAACAGCGCACCGGCAACGAGTCGGTGGTATACTTCACCCGCGACCTGAGCGCTCAGGGTCTTATCAAGGCCTACGAGCAGGTGTGCGGAAAGATAGAAGGCCGTGTGGGTGTGAAGCTTCACACCGGCGAGCCCAACGGTCCCAACATCATCCCCCGCGAGTGGGTGAAAGCCCTTCTGGAGAAAGACCTGCCCGACGCCACAGTGATAGAGACCAACACCTATTACGACGGCGACCGCTATACCACCGCCGAACACCGTAAGACCCTGAAGGTGAACGGCTGGACCTTCTGCCCTGTCGACATACTCGACGAGGAAGGCACAGCAGAACTGCCCGTCGTCGGCGGCAAATGGTTCACCAAGATGTCGGTGGGCGGTCATCTGAAGAACTACGACTCGATGGTGGCGCTGACCCACTTCAAGGGGCACACCCAAGGCGGTTTCGGCGGCAGCAACAAGAACATCGGCATAGGCTGTGCCGACGGCCGCATCGGCAAGGCCTGGATACACACCACCCCCGGTCAGCCCAACCAGTGGGACATCAAGGAAGAAGAATTTATGGAGCGCATGACCGAGTCGACCAAGGCGAGCATCGACTATTTCGGTGAGCACGTAACGTATGTGAATGTGATGCGCAACATGTCGGTGTCGTGCGACTGTGAGGGTGTGGCAGCCGAGCCGGTTGTGACGCCCAATGTAGGCATCCTTTCCTCGACCGACATACTGGCAGTGGACCAAGCCTGCATCGACATCATCTACGCTATGACGGCCAGCGAGCACCACGACTTGGTGGAGCGCATCGAGACCCGCCACGGTTTGCGCCAGCTCTCCTACATGAAAGAGCTCGGCATGGGCAACGACCGCTATGTGCTTATTGACCTGGACAACGGTGGCAAGCGCATTACAGCCCAGGAAGCCGCCAAGGGTCTGAAGCCCTTCGTTCAAGGGAAATAAATTCGTAAAAGATTGCTGAAAGACCTTTCTAAAAAGGAACTGAACAGAAATTATCGTAATTCACGTAATTATTCATTTTTCTTTATTCTTCTAATGAATTTCTTTGACAGAAATTATCGTAATTCACGCAATTGTTCATTTTTCTGAAAGAAATTATCGTAATGCGCAGAAATTACTCATGGGAATGACTGAGTTTTTGTTGAACAGAAATTCCGCTGAATAAAAAACCGTGGCAAGAATTTGATCCTGCCACGGTCGAGTTATTAATGAAATTGGAGAATTGTGTTCTGAAAAAGGGTGAGTGTTTTTTATCTCACCTCAAGATGGTCGTGACGAGCCATCCAGATGCTGAAAACTGTGCCTACAACGAGAAGGGCGGCCATTGCTACTGTGCTGATAATAGTGCTGTAATCCATAATCTTTATATTTTAAATTGGTTATTCTTTTCGTTTGCAAAGGTACGCCGATTATGGAAAGCAAGCAAGCGATGGCGATGACTTATCAAGCATCCTTCACCGCAGCAGAAGCCGATTGCAGCTATCGAAAAACGCGATAGCCCCTCAGTGCCACACCTTGGACAGCCATTTCCTCACAGGGATGTCATAAAAGCGCATGGCCATCCATCCGAGCAAGACACAGACGAAAGGCAATGAGAGCGCCACGGGCCACACACTCTCCATGCGGGAGATAGGCACAAGGTTGCCGTCGAAACCGATATAAGCATAGAAAAGGTACATAAGCGGATAGTGTACAGCATAGAGCGGATAGCTCAGACGGCCGAGAAAACGGCTCACACGCTCCGTGACCGTACCGCTTTCAAAAGCGGAGGCGCCTATCCAGACCAAAGCCGGGGACGCCAGGACCACACAGAGCGCATCATAAAGTCCGTTGGCCCAAGCAGGCAGTTGGGCGAAGAGAAGCGGGAGGCATGCCACTGCCAGCAGCACAGCCGAGCACTTCCAGAAAGCATTATTCACCTTCCCCGGTCGGAAGCGTCGCGCCATGAGCATGCCCATGGAATAAGGGAAGAGCATCCTCACCAATCCGGTGAAGAATCCCCCTTCGGCCATTGTCCATCCCGTGCCGAGATAGCCATCACCCACCGAGATGCCCACCAGCAAGCACCCCATGACGACCGTCACGGCCGCCAGTGCCTTGTCAGACAGTTTACGGAGCAGGAGGGCATACAGCACATTGCCCACATACTCGAAGAAGAGCGACCAATGCGGCCCATTGAGCGGGAAGAGTTCACCATTTCCCCTCACATCGGCCCTTGCCCCCACCGGCATGGGCAGCATGCACATATTGAGCAAAAGCGCCACCATGACAAGGCCCATGGAAACCTGTTCACCGCTCCACTTCACGCTCCCCTGTAGCAGGAAGCACACCATGCCTATCAACGCTCCGAGCACCACCATGGGATGCAGACGGATAAGGCGCCTCTGGAAAAAGCCGCCCAAAGAAAGCCCCTTCTGCCACCGGTCGTCGTAGGCATAGCCGATGACGAATCCGGAGAGCACGAAGAAGAAGTCGACCGCCAGATAGCCATGTGGCAGCGGTGTCCAGTCGAAACACTCAAACACATGGTAGACAATCACGACAAGCGCCGCCACCCCGCGCAATCCGTCGAGGATATCATAATGCGGTTTTGCAGCAAAATCCTGTGTCTTACTCATTTTTTAAGGAATTCTGTTGGTGTCATCCCCACCATTCTCTTTTAGAATTATCTTCATTATTGATGCAAAAATACATAAAAAAGGAAGATTTTTCATAAATGAAGTAAAAAAAAGACGCAAATATGCCACAAACTGAAATAAATACCTACTTTTACAAAAAATTGGAAAAAGCCACATTGGATACAACAGCAAGACGCCAAGAACAGCAGCAACGGCTGAAGGACAACAAGACCTATCAAGCCATGAGCCTGCTGACGCGGTACATGGACCGCTACTATCTCGATGCGCTCATCGGTCTGGTGCCCGGTTGGGGCGATGCGTTTGCCCTTCTGAGCATCATCCCCTTTGTCTATTTCTCTGTGCGGGTGGTGCGTAGTGTGCCGCTTACACTGGCCGTGATCAACAACTCGCTCCGCGACGTGTTGCTCGGCATGATACCCTTCTTTGTTGGCGACATCATCGATATCTTCCACCGCGCCAACACCCGCAACTTCGAGATGATACAAGGTTTTGTCGACGGCGATGAGGGTGTGATCCGCCAGGTGAACCAGCGGGCCCTTCAATCGGCCGTGGCCATCGTGGTGTTGCTGTTGCTTATCGGCCTGATGCTATGGCTGCTCATCCGTTTTGGCAGTTTTCTTTATTCACAGGCATTGGCTCTTTTCTAAGGCGGGATTGAAGACGCTGCCGGCCAGCGTTATGCTTATTTTCGGTCAATTATTTGATTAATCCTAAAATAAGGCGTAACTTTGCAGAATGATTTATCCCAACAATTTCGAGCAGAAGATAGGTTTCGACGAGATAAGGCAGCTGCTGAAAGACCGCTGCCTCTCCCCCATGGGCAAGGAGCGCATAGACAGTCTGCGTTTCTCTACCGACGTGAAGAGCATCCGGCAATGGCTGGAGCAGATAAAGGAATTCAGGCGCATCATCAACTCCGGTGAGGAGTTTCCCACCCAGTTTTATTATGACGTGCGTGCAGGCGTATCACGTCTGCGTCTGGAAGGCACCCACCTGGACGAGGGAGAGCTTTTCGACCTTCGCCGCCTCCTCGACACCGTGGGGCAGGTGGTGCGCTACCTGAGCCGCACCGAAGGCGGTTCGGAAGACGATGCCGACCACACCGTTTATCTCTACCCCACCCTTCACAAGCTCACCACCGGCATCCGTCCGTTCACGGTCCTTGTGACCAGGATAGACCGCATACTGGACAAATACGGCAAGATACGCGACAATGCCTCGCCTACCCTGTTCGACATACGGCAGCAGTTGGCCAAGACCGAAGGTTCCATCTCCCGTATCCTCGGAAGCATTCTGAAAGCCGCCCAGCAAGACGGACTGGTTGAGAAAGACGCCTCGCCCACCATGCGCGACGGCCGTCTGGTTCTGCCCGTAGCCCCCGCCATGAAACGCAAGATAAAAGGCATCGTTCACGATGAGAGTGCCACCGGCCGCACCGTGTTTATAGAGCCCACCGAAGTGGTGGAAGCCAACAACCGTATCCGCGAGTTGGAAGCTGAGGAACGCCGTGAGATAATCCGCATACTGACAGAGGTATCCTCGGAGATACGCCCCTACACTGCCGACATCATGAGCACGGTGCAGATGCTCTCGATTATCGACGTGATTCGTTCGAAGACCCTTTTTTCCGAATTGACAGGCAGCGTGGAGCCCAGCTTGAGCGAGCGTCCGCTGATAGACTGGCGCCAGGCCCGACACCCCCTTCTCCAGCTGTCGCTTGCCAAGCAAGGCAAGAAAGTGGTACCGCTCGACATCACGCTGACCCCTCAGGCCCGCATCCTGATTATCTCCGGTCCGAACGCCGGCGGCAAGTCGGTCTGTCTGAAGACCGTAGGTCTGTTGCAGTATATGCTACAGTGCGGTCTTTCCATCCCCGTAGGCGACCGCAGCGAGGCAGGTCTGTTCCGCCACATCATGATTGACATTGGCGACGAGCAGAGCATAGAGAACGACCTGAGCACCTACTCGAGCCATCTTCTGAACATGAAGCAGATGATGAAGCAGTGCGACCGCTGGACGCTTCTGCTGATAGACGAGTTCGGCACCGGCACCGAGCCCCAGATAGGCGGTGCCATTGCCGAATCGGTGCTGAAGCAATTCTGGAAGAACGACGCGTGGGGCGTGATTACCACCCACTATCAAAACCTGAAACATTTTGCCGACGACCACGAAGGCGTGGTGAACGGCGCCATGCTGTACGACCGCCACGAGATGCGCGCCCTTTTCCAACTGGAGATAGGGCGTCCGGGCAGTTCGTTTGCCATAGAGATAGCTCGCAAGACCGGCATTCCGGAGGAAGTGATCAGAGACGCCAGCGAGATAGTGGGCGCCGACTATATCCAGAGCGACAAATACCTGCAGGACATTGTGCGCGACAAGCGCTACTGGGAAGGCAAGCGGCAGCAGATACACCAGCAGGAGAAACAGATGGAGCAGACCACTGCCCGCTACGAAGAGGAGATAGCGAGGCTGAAGGAAAGCCGCCGGCAGATACTGTCGAAGGCGAAAGAAGAAGCCGAGGAACTGCTTCGCGAGACGAACCGCAAGATAGAAAACACCATCCGCGAGATACGCGAGAGCCAGGCCGAGCGCGAATCGACCCGCAAGCTGCGTGAAGACCTGAACCAGTTTAAGCAAGAAGTGCTGGAGATAGACACGAAGGCCGACGAAGAGCTGGTGTCGCGCAAGATACGCCAGATACAGGAACGCCAACAGCGCCGCGACCGCCGCCGCAAGGAGAAGGCAGAGCGCCAGGCGGCCGAGGCTGCGCAGAAGGCCCAGAAGGTCCAAAAAGCAGAAGAGGAGAAAGTGTTGAAAGTGGGCGACAGTGTGCGGATAAAAGGTCTGAGCACCGTAGGCACGATTGAGAAGACCGACGGCAAGACAGCCACTGTAGTGTTCGGCGACATGCGCACCAAGATGCGTGCCGACCGTCTGGAGCATGCCGACAAGCCCGCCCTTGAAGACCGGCCCACCGTGACGGTGAACCGCACCACCCGCGAGACGATAGACCACCGTCGGGAGCAATTTCACCAAGACATTGATGTGCGCGGCATGCGTGGCGACGAAGCCCTCAACGCCGTGACCTATTTCATCGACGACGCCATTCTGGTGGGTGTGAGCCGTGTGCGCATCCTCCACGGCACCGGCACCGGCATACTACGCCAACTGATACGCCAATATCTTAGCACCGTACCGGCAGTAACCAACTACCGTGATGAGCACGTCCAGTTTGGCGGTGCCGGCATCACGGTAGTCGACTTGGAGTAAGAGTAAAAGGATTGGCAAACATTCATTAACTACAAACGTAAATCCGCAAAACTCGTTGAGTTTTGCGGATTTACGTTTGTTCGACATTGTCATCTACCACACGATATTGCATCCCATTGAGATGCTGGCGTTGGAATTGAGCGGTATCAGTTCCTTGCTGCATTTGCCCAGCAGCTGGTCCATTCCGACAAAGAAGTTGAAGCCTTTGGGGTGGAAATTTACCATCCATCCCAGACTTGCTGCGAAGCTGCTCACCGAAAAGCTCAGTGCCGCATCAAACCAGTTGTTTGGTGTGATATTTGCAGAGAGCCGTCCCTCTGTCCAAGAATAGTCACCGTTGATACGCTGTGTGGCGAGCAGACCGAAGGAAAGCGGTTTATACGACGGCAGCGTGTAACTGGCACCAACATTCAGTGTAGCGCCGATGCCCGTTGTTCTTCCCCCTTGGTCGCCCTGGTCCACGAGATGGGCGAAATCGGCCATCTGGTCAACATATCTGTCCGTCTGCGCCTCGAGGTTCTCATCGTCGTGCTTCTTCATGGAGACGTCGTGGAATCCGTTGAAATTGAACGACTCAGCAGTATTCTTAGCATAGAAATCATGTTTCCAATTGATGAAGCCCAGGTCGAGGAGTGCGCCTCTCAGTGACCACTGCTCATTGATTTTGTAGATAAGTCCCAGGTCGGCGGCCAGTCCGATGCCGTCGAGTCCGCCATTATGCACATTCACATCCCTCACATACTGATATTCTCCCGGACGAATGTCATACTCCTTGGTGCCGCTTTCATACTCGAAGCCCTTCATACTGACATGCGACTCAGCATCGGCAGCCACGGTCCATGAATCATTCGCATTGAGGTCGGCCTGCACATTGTCCATTTTCAGCGAAGCGTTTCCGATGCCCAACAGCAGTTTCAGTTTGGCCCCCAGCCTCAACTTGTCGTTGATATCTCTTGAATGTCCGAAAGCAAGTTCGCTGAAGGCGATACCATCGGCCCTGACAGTGCCGATATCATAATGCTCGTTTTTCAAGTCGCAAGCCATTCGGAGCAGTTCGTAAGGAATCACCCCATTGATTTTGGCCCTGACATTGAGTTCGAGCGTATTGTAACCGCCGAGTCCTTTGAATCCGGCCGACAACACCGCCACCTTGGCCTGGCCGCTGATTCGGTTGTCGCCAGTATTGAATCCGTCGAGGGCATCATTCAGATACGGATTGAGGAAAGAAGTCATTTTCTTGTCGCTCATTGCCGGATAGAGCGGATTTTTTCTCACCACGTCGTTGTATCCGAAGTCGCCCATCATTTTGATATTCATATTACCGATAATGGGCAGTGCGATATAATTCTGCTCATTGCCGGCAGCCGGGTTAAGCGAGTGTTGATAAAGGAATCCCTCATCGAAATAGGCCGTATTGATGTCCTGTGCCACAACAGGCATAGCAGCCAGTGCGATGAGCGATGTAATACATCTGATATTGAGCTTCATATGGAGAACAATTAGATTTTCATTTAAAAGCGTTGACTAATTAAGGTCAATGGCAAGTTGCCCGACGACCGTCATTTTCAGGTTTTTCAGATTGAGAGTGTGGTTCTTATAGTTGAGCCTTTTCCCTACAACAGTATTCTCACCCTTCTCATCAGTGGAAGTTCCAATTATTTTGAGCATGACACCATCCATTTCCTTGAACACCCCATTGTCAAGCGGTTTGATAATGATTTGCTGCTTAATATTGACAGGTGTATTTCCATCGACCGATGCAGGGATTTGGTTTAGCACCTCCACGCTGAGCCTTTGCGTACTGATGCTGTCGCCATTGACATCGATTCCATAGGCCGACATGGAAAGGAAGAAAGGCATTTTGTTCTCCATATCGGCTGTTGCGACACAGTAACCTTTGGGCTTGCCCTGTTCATCGGTCACAAACGACACATCTTTGAGGACATGATTCCAATGGCTATAGGGATGTCGATAAATGATTTGTGCCTCAGGTCCGAAGGCCATCGGCGCCTGCAATGAGAAGTTGGCCGCAGCCTTATAGGTATGTCCGAACTGGAGTTCACAAAGTTGTTCATGGTTGCCTACCACCTCCAGGTCAGTGAAATAGATGGTATGAGGAATTTTTTTCAGCACCTCATTGAGCTGAGGCACCTCCACCACCAATGTGTCGCCTTCAGCTTTCCTTTTCTTGTTTCTGAAACTTATTACCCCGTTGAAGTTTTCAGGAATATCAAACTGGGGTACTACGACCCTGCAGACCTCCTTATCATCGTTTGTACCGACAAGTGCTCCATTGACAAGCAGTGCCAAAGGAAGGTCGCTATCCACATCGAGGTCGAGTCTGAGATCGGCCAGATCGAGCACCACATTGTCATCGTCGAGGAAAAGCGGCAGACTACCAATATTCACCCTTCCGAGCCGGTCAAAATCCACTTCAGGTGAAAAATAACCTTTAGCACCGTTGATGGTAACGGTTCCTATCACAGCTTTGCCTGTGAGTGTATAAACATCAGAGGCATGCAGCTTGCTGAGGTCCACATCCGACTGGTAGACCGTACCTGTCGCCGTTACGACTCCTTTCACATGGATATTATCACCTTTCTCATATTCCAGGATACAGCCCTCCTCAGGTGTTTTGGTGAAGTCAAGTCCTTTCACCGCCACATGAATAGTGGTGCTGCTTTTCGGCGACACATTGTAGAGCATGGCCGTATTGTCATCGTTCACCTCGATTTCCTCCTCACCTACGACGACCTTCTCCACATCCATGAATTTAGGGAAGAAGAGCTTGACAGAGGCGATATTGTTGACCCCCGCCCTGAAATTGCTGGAGAAAGACACCGTTGTTCTAATGTTGGCCGTAGTGGCTACATAGTCAAGATCGACAATAGAAGCGGGAATATTGTGCATGGTAAGATCGTAGACCCCTATGGTGCCAGTGAAGTGTGCCGCGATTTCCCTATTCACCCTACGAGTTTTGGCCATAGCTCCGAAAGAGAGGTCTTCGCGTGTGAATGTAAACTCGGAAGTATGGGTAGTATTATCCGTGGCCTTTATTTTAGCAATCGAAGTTTTCATCGAGTGTGTGGCGTTATCGTCGGCTCTTAAATAGTAGTATCCATCCTCGTCGACCGCCACAAAATGAGTGTAAGAGAGGTCGAAGACATCGTCGAGCGTGATATCTTGCGTGTTGTTGTTGCCTGGCAGGCTGAGCGTGTCGGATCCAGCCCCTACTCTGGTATCAATATTTGAGAGGTCGTAGTCGTCGTCAATACAGCTGGCCGTAAGGAGGAGGGCGGCACCCATTGCGACCATTTTAGCGACATCATAGCGGTTAAAGAATTTTGCCATAAGAATTATTATCAAAAGACAGTATTCGGTTTAAATCAAGAAAGAGGTTGTGTTCTATTACACAACCTCTTTCTTGAGCCTCTTGTCGGATTCGAACCAACGACCCCGAGATTACAAATCACGTGCTCTGGCCAACTGAGCTAAAGAGGCGGGTGGGCAAGCTACTTGCATCGCGCCGCTCAACCAACTACCTTTGCTACGTTCCCGTCCTGGAGGATTCGAAGGGAGCTGGCCGTGCAAGACTTACCCGTTTTGCGGTTGCAAAGGTATATAAAATATTTATTCTTTCGCCCGCGGCCTATATATTTTTAGATATTTTAACAATAAGACAAAGCATCCTTGTTGGTCCTTGTATAAGATTTGACATTAATTATAAGAGGTGAATCATTAATGTTTCGAAATAGTTCGTTATTGTCAATGATTCTTTGTAAATTTGCAGCCGAATTACGAGACACTTGAGGTTTTTCTGATTGAAAAAGATGTCAGGAAGAGACACAAATCCTTCGATGACCACATCGGCCCAGCGCGACGGCCTGGCTTTGGGTTTATACTGGATGGTAACCATGGGCATGTTTATCTGCCAGTTTGCCGTACCTGTATGCGGCCTGATTTGGTCGTTCATGATGCTCTACACGCCCTTTTTCGTGGGAGGTTTTGCCACCCGCTATGCCCTGCGTGAGAGGAGCGGCCAGCTGTCGTATGCCGGTGCCTATTTTTACTCCCTCATCACCTACATTTGCGGTGCCTTGATACTGTCGTTGGCATTTTGGATTTACCTGCGCTACATGGACGACGGTTATGTGATAGACCGGTACACCAGTGTGCTGACCGACCCCCGGAACCAGGAAATCATAAAAGGGCTGGGCTACGACGAGTCGACGATGAAGCAAGCCTTCGATCAGGCCACGACCGCCCTTCGCAGCATGCGTCCCATCGACATCACGCTTCAGTTTTTGTGGAGCACGCTGGTGGCGAGCGGTTTGATAAGCCTTATATCGGCACTTCACTGCAAGGCCGTGCTTTACTTCAGGCGCCGTAACGAGAGATAAGAACAAGCATAAATAAAAATAATCATCAAAGAAGAATGGACATATCAGTAGTAATCCCCCTATACAACGAAGCCGAATCGCTTCCGGAGCTTCATGCTTGGATAGCCCGTGTGATGGAAGAGCACCACTTCAGCTACGAGGTGATATTCATCAACGACGGCAGTACCGACACCTCGTGGCAG
This sequence comes from uncultured Prevotellaceae bacterium, assembly GCA_902777645.1. Classification (GTDB taxonomy): domain Bacteria; phylum Bacteroidota; class Bacteroidia; order Bacteroidales; family Bacteroidaceae; genus Prevotella. The sequence continues at coordinate 35,480 of CACYUZ010000010.1, forward strand.
GTGATAGAAGACCTTAGCCGCTCTCACGACGAGGTGAAGGGCATCAAATTCCGCCGCAACTACGGCAAGAGCCCTGCCCTCTACTGCGGTTTCAAGGAAGCCCAGGGCGATGTGGTGATTACGATGGACGCCGACCTTCAGGACTCTCCCGACGAGATACCCGGTCTGTATAAGATGATCAAGGAGGACGGTTACGACCTTGTTTCCGGCTACAAGCAGAAGCGCTACGACCCACTGTCGAAGACCATCCCCACGAAGCTTTTCAACGCCACTGTGCGTTGTGTGAGCGGCATCAAGAACCTGCACGACTTCAACTGCGGTTTGAAGGCCTACCGTAAGGATGTGGTGAAGAACATCGAGGTATACGGCGAGATGCACCGTTTCATTCCCTATTTGGCCAAGAATGCCGGTTTTGAGAAGATTGGCGAGAAGGTGGTTCATCACCAGGCTCGCAAGTACGGCAAGTCGAAATTCGGTTTGAACCGTTTTGTGAACGGCTATCTTGACCTCATGACCCTTTGGTTCCTGAGCAGTTTCGGCCGCAAGCCCATGCACGTGTTCGGTTTTCTTGGCACCATTATGTTTATGATAGGTTTCATAGCCGCCTTCATCATCGGCGCCGCCAAGTTGGTGGCCCTGGCCAACGGCACCCCCCGTCCGCTTGTGACCGACTCACCCTACTTCTATCTCTCACTGACGATGATGATTATCGGTACGCAGCTGTTTCTGGCCGGTTTCATCGGCGACCTGATAAGCCGCTCATCGTCCACCCGCAATGACTACCAGATAGAGGAGACACTGCGATGCGAAGAATAGCGCAGCGGTTGTTGCCCGCGGCCCTTCTGATTGTGACAGCCTGCTCGTCGATTGACTGTCCGCTGAACAACGTCGTCTATCTGAAGATGACGGTCGACGACGGCAGCGGCATGATGAGCGACACGCTCAACGTGATAGCCCACCGCCCCATCCTTGGCGACACGACCATGGTGAACAGCCTTGTGGAGGCCGGCAGCGCGTGGGTGGAGATGAGCTATGCTCAGGACGTCGACGTTCTGATACTGTCCCGTCACGACAGCCTTTGGCGCACCAGCACCGACACCCTGTATGTGGAGAAGAGCAATCAGCCCCACTTTGAGTCGGTAGACTGCGCCCCCACCTATTTTCATGAGATAAAGAGTGTGAGCCACACCCACCATGGCTTAGACTCGGCAGTGCTGTACAAAACCACTGTAGACTATGACACGACCCGTACCAACATTAAGCTCTATTTCAAGGCACTTGATTAGTGTGCTGTGCCTGTGCGGAGCTCTCAGCGCCTATGGTCAGCCCAAGCTCAAGGTAGCCGAGCCGGCCGACAGCGTTGCGTTTCTGCGCGGTTTCGCCGTATCTGTAGATTTGGTGGGTCCCATACAGAAAGCCGTGAGCGACTACGGTCAGTTTGAAGGCGCTTTCCGTGTGAATCTGCGCGACAAGTATTTTCCCATCTTCGAGGCCGGCCTCGGCAAGGCCAGCCACGACGACGCCGTGACCAAGATCAGCTACAGCAGCAGCGCCCCCTACTTCAGGATAGGCATCGACTTCAACCTGATGAAGATGAAGCACGATGTGAACCGCATCTACGGTGGTGTGCGCTATGCCTTCAGCAGTTTCAAGTACGACATCAGTCATCCCGGCGTTGTCGACCCCAAATGGGGCGGCACAGCCGTTTTCGAAGCCCGTGACGTGTCGTGCAACTACCATTGGGCCGAGATAGTGGCCGGTGTAGACAGCAAGATCTGGGGCCCGTTTCATCTCGGCTGGTCTGTCCGCTACCGCCGGCGCATTGCCCACGACGACGGCCCATTGGACAATGTGTGGTACGTGCCCGGCTACGGCAAGTCGGGCGGTGTCCGATTGGGCGGCACCTTCAATGTAATCATCGACATATAGAGCATACCCCATGAACGACAAGAAGAAATGGCTATGGCAGTTGCCCTTCCTGCTTTTTCTCATAGGCGGCACCATTTTTGTGATCCGCCAGCAACACCAGGCCGTCTACCAGCACGACCACGGTTTCATTTTCGGCACCATCTACAACATCACCTACCAGCACGACAAGAATCTTCAGCGCGAGATAGAATCAGCGCTTCAGCAAGTCGACGCCTCGCTGTCGCCCTTCAACAAGGAGAGCATCATCAGCCGTGTGAACCGCAATGAGTCGGTGAAGGTGGACCATCTGTTCAGGGAAGTGTTTGAGAAGTCGATGCAAGTATCCCAGGACACCGAAGGCGCCTTCGACATCACGGTGGCCCCCTTGGTGAACGCCTGGGGTTTCGGTTTTAAGCACGACACCCGCCCCACCCCCTCGGCCATCGACAGTCTGAAGGCCCTGGTAGGTTATAAGAAAGTGAGTCTGAGCCGTTCGGACGAGGTGAAGAAGAGCGACCCCCGCATCATGCTCGACTGCAGTGCCGTGGCCAAGGGCTATGGCTGCGATGTGGTGGCCCGTCTGCTGACACGCGCCGGTGTGACCAACTACATGATAGAGATAGGCGGCGAGATAGTGACGCATGGTGTGAGCGAGAAGCGCCTGCCCTGGCACATCGGTGTGACGGTGCCCACCGACGACACCCTTGCCACGCAGAAAGACCTTCAGGCCATTCTGAACGTGACCGACCGCGCCATGGCCACGAGCGGCAACTACCGCAACTTCTACTATGCCGGCGGCCGCAAGGTGGCCCACACCATCGACCCGCGCACGGGTCAGCCCGTCCAGCACTCGCTTCTCTCGGCCACTGTACTGGCCCCCGACTGTGCCACCGCCGACGCCTACGCCACCTCGTTTATGGTGATGGGCAAGGAGAAAGCCATCGAGGTGCTGGAGCGCCATCCCGAGCTGATGGCCTACTTTATCTACTCCGACAGCCACTCCGAGAACCAAGTGTGGTACTCTCCGAGCCTTCGCGACAAGATACAAGAATAAGCAAGGATGACGTCGGACCTCAACATGTATGCCACCCTGCTGTCGCAGTCGCTTTTCCAGGGCATGAGCCAGAGCGACTTGGAACAGGTGGTAGGTCACACCCATTTCGACTTCAGCAATGTGCCCGCCCTATCGCCCATCGCCGTTGAGGGCAGCCGTTGTGAGAGTCTGCTGTTCATCACCCACGGCACCCTGACCGCCACGGCCACCTCCGACGACCATTCCTACACCCTCTCCGAGACATTGCCCACCCCTTGGGTGATAGAGCCCGAACGGCTATTCGGCCTCACCCCCCGCTATGCCCGCACCTACACCGCCCAGAGCGACTGCCGCCTTTTCGGCATCGGCAAGGACGAGGTGGTGTCGCTTTCGTCGCGTTTCGACATCTTCCGCATCAACCTGCTCAACATCTACACCACGCATGCTCAACGTGTGAGCCGCCAATGCTGGCGCACTCCACCCCATGACATCAAGGCCAAGCTGGCCCGTTTTGTATCCGACCACAGTCTGCGTCTCACCGGCGAGAAGACCCTCGACGTGAAGATGTCGACGCTGGCCCCTCTGCTGGGCGAGAGCCGCCTCAATCTGTCGCGCGTGCTTCACGAATTGAGCGCCGAAGGGCTCCTCGCCATGAACCGCGGCCAGGTGCACATTCCGCATTTGGAGAAGTTGCTGTCGGGCTATTTATAGCCCTTGGAGCCCTGAATCTGTAACAATCATTAAGTTAAGTAATCAAAAAAGGGCATAGCCATGCCCCTATTCGGAAAAAAACATGTAATTTTGCATAAGCATTGGCAGCGCCCGAAGGCGCCCATCAAACCAAAACCTATAAATAGAACGACTGTGGAAGAAAAAGAGAGAGTGAATCCGTTTTTTGCACCCTACGGCACCCCCCATGATACGCCCCCCTTTGACCGTATCCGCCTGAGCGACTACAAGGAAGCCTTTCTGGAGGGCATCCGTCGTGAGCGCGAGGAATTCGACAAGATAATCAACAATCCCGCCCGTCCCACCTTCGACAACACCCTTCTGAGCGAAGACGACGACAAGCAGTACTACTATGGTCTGCTGGACCGCGTTTCGAGCGTGTTCTTTAATCTTATGAGTGCCGAGAGCAACGACGAGATGGAAGCGCTTGCCCAGGAACTGGACCCCATTTTGACCAAGCATGCCAACGACATAAGCCTCAATCCCATCTACTTTGAGCGTGTGAAGCACGTACACCGCCACCACCGCATCCTTACCCAGGAAGAGAAGAAGCTGCTGGACAACAGCTACGACGGACTGGTGCGCAACGGCGCCCTTCTGGATGAGGCCGGCAAGCAGCGTCTTCGTGAGATGAGCGAGGAAGGCGGTCTGCTGGGCTTGCAGTTCTCGCAGAACCTGCTGAAAGAGCGCAAAGCCTTTTTCCTTCACCTGACCACCGATGAAGACATTGAGGGTCTGCCCGAGACCCTGCTCGACGCCGCGAAGGCCGAAGCCACTGAGCGCGGCATGGAAGGCTGGGTGGTTACACTCGACGCTCCCCTCTACACCCCGTTCATGCAGTACAGTCCGCGCCGCGACCTGCGCGAGAAACTGTTCATGGGCTACAACACCCTGTGCACCCACGACAACAGCGAGAACAACATAGAAATATGCAAACGCATTGTGAACCTGCGCCTTGAGACGGCACAGCTGCTGGGTTACAAGACCTATGCCGACTATGTGCTGAAGAAGCGCATGGCCAGCAACAAGCACAACGTGTACAAGCTGCTCAACGAGCTCATCGAGGCCTACCGTCCCACCGCCCTCCGCGAGATGGAGGCCATTGAGCGCATGGCCCGCAAGCTCGAGGGCCGTAATTTCGTTCTTGAGCCTTGGGACATCAGCTACTACTCCCACAAGCTTCGGATGCAGAAATACAACATCGATTCGGAGATGGTACGCCCCTATCTGGAGCTGAGCCGCGTGATCGACGGTGTGTTCTCACTGGCCACCCGTCTCTACGGCATCACCTTCAAGGAGAACCCTGCCATCCCCGTTTACCATCCCGACGTGAAGGCCTATGAGGTGTTCGACGAAGACGGCAGCTACCTGGCCGTGCTCTACGCCGACTTCCACCCCCGCAAAGGCAAGCGCGGCGGAGCCTGGGAGACCAGCTACAAGGAGCAGTGGATAGACCGCAAGGGTGTGAACCACCGCCCCCAGGTAAGCATTGTGATGAATCTGACGAAGCCCACCCAGGACAAGCCCTCACTGCTGACACTGGGCGAGGTGGAGACCTTTCTCCACGAGTTCGGCCATGCCCTTCACGGCATTTTCGCCAACACCCGTTTCGCCAGCATGTCGGGCACGAGCGTGAGTTGGGACTTTGTGGAGCTTCCCTCGCAGTTTATGGAGAACTATGCGATAGAGAAAGACTTTCTCCGCACCTTCGCCTTCCACTATCAGACCGGCGAGCCCATGCCCGACGAGCTGATTAAGCGCATTGTGAAGAGCCGCAACTTCAACGCCGCCTACAGCTGTCTGCGGCAGGTGAGTTTCGGTCTGCTCGACATGGCCTACCACACGCTGAAGGAGCCCTTCACGGGCGACCTGCCCGCCTTTGAGAAGAAAGCCTGGAAGCGCGCCATCCTCTTTAAAGAGCGCCCCGAAACCTGTATGACGGCCCAGTTCTCCCACATCATGGCAGGCGGTTACGCCGCCGGCTACTACAGTTACAAATGGGCCGAGGTGCTCGACGCCGATGCCTTTGCCGTATTCCGTCGTCATGGCATTTTCGACCGCAAGACCGCTGAGCGTTTCCGCCGCGAAGTGCTGTCGAAGGGCGGCACCGAGCACCCCATGAAGCTCTACAAGCGTTTCAAGGGCAGTGACCCCAGCATCAAGGCCCTTCTGCGCCGCAACGGCATCCGCGTTCCCTCCCCCTCCCCCACGAAAGACAACAAGCAATGAAAGAGCAAGAGAAGCAGCACCTGTTGGACCTTCGCTACCTTCGTATGGCCCGCATCTGGAGCGAGAACAGCTACTGTGTGCGCCGCAAGGTAGGCGCCTTGGTGGTGAAGGAGAAAATGATTATCAGCGACGGCTACAACGGCACTCCGAGCGGTTTTGAGAACGTGTGCGAGGACAGCCAGAACGTGACCAAGGCCTACGTGCTCCATGCCGAGGCCAACGCCATCACGAAGTTGGCCCGCAGCAGCAACAACAGCGACGGCTCCACCCTGTACGTGACCGCCTCTCCCTGCATAGAGTGCTCCAAACTCATCATTCAGGCCGGCATAAAGCGTGTGGTCTACGGCGAGAAATACCGTTTGGACGACGGTATCAAGCTGTTGGAGCGCGCCCATATAGAAACCATATACCTAAATCCCGACGAGCATGAATCTGAATAAGTCACCGCGTCTGATGCCTATTCTCATGGCCGTGTGTGTAGTCATCGGCATTCTGATTGGCACCTTCTATACGAGCCATTTCTCGGGCAACAAGCTCAACATCATCAACTCAGGGAGCAACCGTCTGAACAACCTGCTCCACATTATCGACGACCAGTATGTGGACAGTGTGAATCTTGACGACCTGGTGGAGAAAGCCATGCCCCTGATACTGGCCGAGCTTGACCCCCACTCCGTGTACATCAGCGCCGACGAGGTGCAGATGGCCACGGACGACCTGAAGGGTTCCTTCTCGGGTGTAGGCATAGAGTTTGTGATCCGCAAGGACACCGTGCGCATACAGAACGTGATCAAGAACGGTCCTGCCGACCGTGCCGGTCTTCTTGCCGGCGACAAGATAGTGATGGTAGACGGCAAGCCCTTTGTGGGCGAGGAGGTGACCAATGCCGAGGCCATGCACCGCCTGAAGGGCAAGAAAGGCACGAAGGTGGAGATAGGCGTGGAGCGCGGCAAGCAGAAAGGCGTGAAGAAATTCACCGTGACGCGCGACGACATTGTGACCCACAGTGTGAGCGCCACCTACATGATAGACCCCACCACCGGCTACATCCGCATCAAGAATTTCGGCGAGAACACCTACGGCGAGGTGCTCTCCGCCCTGGCCGAGCTGTCGCAGCACGGATTTGAGAATCTGATGATAGACCTTCGCGACAACAGCGGCGGTCTGATGGCGTCCGCCATTCAGATAGCCGACGAGTTTCTGCCCAAGGGCCGCCTCATCGTCTATACAGAAGGCCGCAAGCAGCCCCGCCAGTCGTACACGAGCACCGGGCGCGGCAGTTATCAGAGAGTACCGCTGGTGGTGCTCATCAATGAAGGTTCCGCCTCGGCCGCAGAGATTTTCGCCGGCGCCATACAGGACAACGACCGCGGCACGATTATCGGCCGTCGATCATTCGGCAAGGGTCTGGTTCAGAATCAGCTCGACTTCACCGACGGCAGTCTGCTCCGTCTGACGATAGCCCGCTACTACACCCCGTCGGGCCGGTGCATCCAGAAACCCTACACCGACGGCAACGACAAGGACTATGTGGAAGACCTGATGACGCGCTACACCCACGGTGAGCTGTTCTCGGAAGACAGCATCAAGCACAACGGTCCTAAATTCCACACCCGCATAGGCCGCACGGTATACGGCGGCGGCGGCATCACCCCCGACTATTTTGTTCCGGAAGACACCACCGACATCACGTCGTACTACAAGGAGGCAGCCATGAGCGGTCTTATTCTCCAGTACGCCTTCGAATACACCGACGAGCACCGCAACACGCTGAAGCAGTATTCCACGATGCCCGAGCTGCTGTCGTATCTGAAGCGTCAGGACCTTGTGGAGAAATTTGTCACCTACGCCGACAAGAACGGTCTTCAGCGCCGCAACCTGATGGTGGCCAAGTCGCGCCATCTGCTGGAGAAGTATCTCTACAGCCGCATCATCTACAACATGCTCGACGAGCAGGCCTGGATGGAGTATCTGAACGAGGACGACCCCGACGTGCGGAAAGGCAAGAAAGTGTTTGCCGACGGGCTGTCTTGGCCCAAACTGACTGATAAAGACAAGAAGAAATAGTCGCTTGCAAGCGACTCTGGGAGGTAGGGGTTTTCAGAAGAACCGTATTTCGGCAATGATGAAAGCCCCTACTTCATTGTTGAGCCTTTTCACGAGTTGCGACTGCATCATCATGAGGTCGGCCTTCAGTGCAGGATTGTTGATTTGCACGAAGAGTGTCTGGTTGCGTATCTTTTTTTCGCCGGTATACTGCGCCACAATCGGACCAGTCACCTTGTCCCATGCCTCAATAAGGCGTTGCTGGAGCAGCGGTGTCTCCATGCCCGACTCTCTCAGGTAGAGCCTTACCACATCGGCCAGTGAAGTCGGTCTACGCTTGAACATGGCTTTCCTCCTCCAATTCTATAGCCCCCCCGTTCACCCGATAGAGACGGTAAGGACACTGTCCGGCCCTGAGAATCGAGTCGATGTGCTGCCGGTTGGTGTCGGTTATGAAAATCTGTCCGTAGTCGGGTCCCGATACGATTCTCACTATCTGTTCCACTCTCGAAGCATCGAGCTTGTCGAAGATATCGTCGAGCAGCAATATCGGACTCGTGTTGCTGGCCGTCCGCTTGAGGAAGTCGAACTGCGCCAGTTTGAGTGCTATGGCAAACGACTTTCGCTGCCCCTGGCTACCCTCCCTTTTTACGGGGAAGCCGTCGATGAAAAGTTCGAGGTCGTCGCGGTGCACCCCGTGGAGCGAATAGCCCATGATGCGGTCCTTGCTTCGGTCGCGCTGTATCACCTCGAGCAGGTCGCCCCTCTGCGCATGCGACACATAGCTTACTCCCACCTGCTCTTTCGACTGTGCTATACGGCTGTAGATATGTTGGAACACCCCCACGAACTCATCAACGAAAGCGGTACGGGCCTGGAAGATACGCGTGCCATGTTGTGCCATTTCGCGTTCCCAGATATCCAGGAGCAGCGGGTCGGGTTCCTCCTCCATCTTCAGCAGTGCGTTTCTCTGCTGCAGCGCCTTGTTGTAAGCGTTGAGTGCCTCGATATACGTATTGTCGTACTGTCCGATGACCACATCCATGAACTTTCTTCTGGCCTCGCTTCCCCCGTCGATGAGTTGGGTGTCGTCGGGCGATACCATGATGAGCGGAATGAGTCCGATGTGCGCCGAGAGCCGCTTATACTCCTTCTTGTTGCGTTTGAAATGCTTTTTCTGCCCCCTCTTCATGCCGCAATAGACGATTTCCGTCTCACCGCGCTCATTGACATACTCCCCCTCGATGACGAAGAAGTCGCGCTGGTGCATGATATTCTGCGAGTCGACCGAGATATTTGCGCTGTGGCAGAAAGAGAGGAAATAGAGTGCGTCGAGCAGATTGGTTTTGCCCACCCCGTTGTTGCCCACGAGGCAATTCACCTTGTCGGACGGCTCAATCAGCGCCGTCTCGATATTGCGGTAGTTCAAGATGGAGAGTTTTCTTAAAATCATGCTCAGCAATCATTAGCGCCGGCTCCTTGCGGGTGTCAGTCAGCGTTTTATACGCGGTCTTGTCAGCAGAAGCAGGTGTCATAGCGGTCAAAATCCTTGCAAAGTTAGGTGATTTATAATGTAAAAACGAAAAAAGTGGTCAATAAATTTCACTATATGCGATAAAATGTCTAATTTTGCGTCGCCAAAATATAGGCCATGCCCTATGCGGCATTGACTGAAGCAAGAACAATTAAAAACAGAACAATCAATAATGGCTAAAAAACAGAAAACGGCCCAGAATGCGGGTCAGAAAGAGATTTCAGAAGTTGTCAACAAGTCGGAGATATTCTTCGACAAGTACAAGAAACATCTTATCGCCGCCTTGGTGGCGCTGTTGGTTATCGTAGCCGCCATCATGTTGTGGCGTAACTACAGTTCGAACCGTAATGAGACCGCCAGCACGAGTCTGGCCAAATGCCAGGAGCTTTTCAGCGCTCAGCAGTTTGACAAGGCATTGAAAGGCGACAGCCTCGGCACCCCGGGCCTTCTTCAGTTGGCCAACGACTACAGCAGCACCGACGCCGGCAATCTTGCCAATCTTTATGCCGGTCTTTGCTACGCCAAGCTCGACAAGTGGGATGAGGCTGTGAAGTATCTCGACAAGTTTGACACCCGCGACGACCTGATAGTAAGTCCTCTTGCCGTGATGGCCATGGGCGACGCCTATGCCAATGTGAAGCAGCTCGACAAGGCTGTTGACCTGTTCAAGAAAGCCGCCAAGATGGCCGATGCCGCCACTGACGAAGGTGTGAACAACAGTGTTTCGCCGATGGCCCTTCAGAAAGCCGGCATTATCCTGATAGACCAGAAGAAGAACGCCGAGGCCCTTGAGCTGTTCAAGCAGATCAAGGAGAAGTACGTTCAGTCGCCTGCTCAGAGCGAGGTAGACAAGTACATAGAATATCTGCAGAAATAAATGGCCACCGAACTATACCGCGTAGAGGATCTTTCCGGCGACAAGCGTCTTGACGCCAGCAACATGTGTTTCGGCATTGTTGTAGCCGAATGGAACAACACCGTGACCGATGCCCTTCTGAAAGGCTGCGTGAGCACCTTGGAGCGCCATGGCGCTCTGCCCGAGAACATCCATGTGAAGAGCGTGCCCGGCAGTTTCGAGCTCATTTACGGTGCCCACCAGATGACGCTGAAAGACTTTGACGCAGTGATTGTCCTGGGCAGTGTGATTCGCGGCGAGACCCCTCATTTCGACTACATCTGCCAGGGTGTGACCCAAGGCATCGCGCAGTTGAACGCCACCAACGAGACCCCGGTGATATTCGGTCTTCTCACCACGGAGAACATGGACCAGGCTTTGGATCGGAGCGGCGGCCGTCTGGGCAACAAAGGCAGCGAGTGCGCCATTGCCGCCATCAAAATGGCAAAATTCTAATCTTGAGATATAGAACATACCATAAGCAGTAGGAGGCAGCCCCGCGGGGTTGCCTCCTACTATTTGATGTTTATTCAGATTAAAGGTATGTTCTCCGTAAGTCTAATTGCGTGTTACTACTATTCCGTCCTGGCCGTATCCTTCTCTGTTTTGACAGAATCGGCCGAACCATCGACATCGATAACCGTTTCCTTGGTGATTCCCACCTCGCCCATTCGGTTGATGGACACCTTGAAGGGGACGAAGTCGTCGCTCATCATATCGGGCGATCCCACGCTTCCGGCGAAGTAGAGATGGTTGGCATCGAGACTGTAGTAGACCAGTCCGAGGAGGGTGCTTTTGGCCTTGTAAGCCTCGTCGAGGTGAGCTGCGAAAGCATTTTTTGTAAACTCCTTATCGAAGAACACGCTTCCGTCGGCCCTTGTGATGCGTATTTTGATTCTATTGTCCTTGAATTTTCTTCCGCTGGGCAGTTTTACGAGTGTTCCGCTGTCTATCGGTTCACGGTGCACGAAGATTTTGTAGTCGCCGCCCCACTTCACCTCGTTGGTATTCTCCGTTTCGGTCATGGCCCCGACGGTGGTATCCACCACCTCCTGCGGCACCTTGGGTAGGATGATGTTGTCGTGGTTGACCTCTTTTTTCTCTTTACAGGCGGAGAAAGCCGTTATGAGCAATCCCGCCGCCAAAATAGGTATAAGCTTTTTCATGGTTGCAAAAGTACATAAAAAACCCAATCCGCACAAAGAAAAAGGGCATGTATGGAAAAAAAATCAAAAAACCGCCGGTCTCAGTTGAGGCCGGCGGTTGTCACCAAAACTACAATCAATTGTCACGTTTCCTCATACGAGGTTTGTGATTCTTTTTCTGTTCCTGATATTTGTTCAGCTGCTCCGGGGTGAGTATTTTGGCCAGTTCGGCCTCGTATTTCTCTCTCCTTTCGTGCATTTTCTTCATCTGCGCCTCATCGGGGCGCTGTCTGCCCTCACCCCTCTGCATTTTGTTTTCACCTTGGGGAGCCTGCGGACGGGCCTGCTGTTCGGTTCCCTGTTTCATGGCCTGCTGATGATGCCCACCGTTGCGGTGCGGGGGCCTCATAAACTGGAACACATCTGCATATTCCTTGTTGAGATCGAGCAGTTTGGCCTTCTGTGCCTCATTGAGCTCCAGGTTCTGTGCCATTCTCTCCGTCTGCATTTGTGCCATCTGTTCCTTATCGGGTCTTCCTGCGGGTCTTTGCTTGCCCGTTGTATCCTGTGCCATGGCGGCTGTGGCGATAGTCATCAAAGCCACCATTGAAATTAAAAATTTTTTCATTACAAATCTTTTTATTGTTAATAATACATTCTTGGATATCCATTACTGATAAATAGACGCAAAAAGAGGCCGTTGGTTTAAGGAAAGCAGGAAATTAATACTTTTTTCGCACAAACTAACATTTGTTTAGACAAGCGTTGGCAGCAAGGATTAAAGAAACAAAATAAATGAGTTGAAATCTTGCAGATTAAAGAAAAATGTCTATCTTTGTCTTCCTATTTATATAAATAATGTGTATCACGAGATGAGAAGAGCCGCTATAGTGATGATGTTGCTGGCCCTGCTGCTTCTGCCCAGTTGCCGGAAGCGCCAGGCCGAAGTTGCCGCCCCCACGGTCGACACCATACCCCAGATGCTGTCGCAGATACGCCGTTGCAGCAAGTTGGAGTTGACGCAATACAAGATACACGTGATAGCGAAATACGAGGACAAGGGGAGCAAGCTTGAAGGCAGCATTCTGGGTTTTGACTACCATGTGAATCTGCCCACCGGTTCCCGCAAGATAGCCATACCGATAGATGCAAGTGTTCGCGCCTACATTGATTTCAGCGACTTCAGCGAGCAGCAGATAGAATACGTGGACGACGACATCCTCATCACGCTTCCCGACCCCACGATAGAGATTGTACACACGAAGGTGAACAACAAGGACATCAGCACGGCCGTAGCCCTCTTGCGCCGCGACTTCACCGACGAGGAGATAACCCGTTTTCAGCGTATGGGCCGCGACAGCATAGAGCAGAACATCCGCAACATCCAGTTTACGGAGCGAGCCCGCAAGCAGGCCGCCTCCACGCTGATACCCATGATCCGGCAGTTGGGTTTCGACGATTCTCACATCAAGATCCGTTTCCGCAAGGATTTAGACGACAGCCGTCTGCAGTTTCTCTATAAAGAAGGAGCATCCAATTAAGTCAGATTACAAGAAGAGAAAAGAGCCATGATTTATAAGAGTTACAACCAGCATATCATCCGCCCCCTGGTCTACCTCACCCTGGCCGTTCTGGGCTGCACGCTTCTCACCGTGCTGTACTGCATCTACGAGTTCGACTTCCACCTGCGCGAGGTTCCCACGAAGGAGCGTATGGAGGTGACCCCGCTGCAGATCAAGACGGTGAAGGACGTACGCATATGGGAATTTCTGTCGATTGACGACGAGGAATTGGTGACCCGCACGAAGAAGAACCTGCTGAAAGACGCCCAGCTCACCCGCATCTATTACGGCAAGGTACGTTTCGGCATCGACCTTGACAAGGCCTCCCCCGACTGGGTACAGATGGTGGGCGACACGGTGGACGTGACGCTGCCCCGCCTTCAGTTGCTGGACCACGTATATGTAGACGAGGCCCGCACCGAGACCTTCTACGAGACCGGCAGTTGGAGCAACGAAGAGAAAGAAGCCCTTTATGCCGAAGCCCAGCAACAGATGAAGAAGCGGTGTGTGACGAACGAGAATGTCCAGATAGCGCAACGCAATGCTATACAGCAATTTGAGAAGATATTCATGGCGATGGGATTCATGTATGTGAACGTTCACTTCTAAATCCGCTCCGCTACGACCAATCACGCAATAAGATGCAAACGATAAACGACTTTTTCAGCACGCTCAGTTCCCTGTTGTGGGGCTGGCCCATGATTATTCTACTGCTGGGCACCCACCTATACCTGACGGTGCTGCTCCATTTTCCGCAGCGCCACATACTGACCGCCATCAAGCTGTCGTTCACGCCCGACAAGGGCACCACCGGCGATGTTTCGCAATTCGGTGCCCTCGCCACAGCCCTTGCCGCCACCATCGGTACGGGCAACATCATCGGTGTGGGCACCGCGGTGGCCCTTGGCGGTCCCGGTGCCGTGCTATGGTGCTGGCTGACGGGTGTTTTCGGCATGTCGACGAAGTATGCCGAAGGCCTTTTGTCCATCAAGTACCGCGTGAAGACCGAGAGCGGCGCCATGCTTGGCGGTCCGATGTACGCCTTGGAGCGCGGTCTGGGTTGGAAATGGGCCGGTGTGCTATTCGCCCTTTTCACCGCCCTTGCCGCCTTCGGCATCGGCAACACCGTTCAGGCCAACGCCATCTCCACGATAGCCCACGAGAGTTATGCCATCTCCCCCTATCTCACGGGCGGCATTGTGTGTCTGCTCACGGGTCTTGTCATTTTAGGCGGTGTGAAGAGCATTGCCCGCACCTGCGGTCTGCTGGTGCCCTTCATGGCCCTTTTCTACATATTAGGTTGCCTTTACATACTGGTGGCCAACGGTCCCTACCTGTGGCCCGCCATCTGTCTGATATTCGAGGCCGCTTTCACCCCTGAAGCCGCCGGCGGCGGTTTTGTGGGCACCACGGTGATGATGGCCGCGCGCTACGGTATAGCCCGCGGTTTGTTCTCCAACGAGTCGGGCCTTGGTTCCGCCCCCATCGTGGCCGCCGCCGCCCAGACCCGCAACCCTGTTCGCCAGGCCCTTGTGTCGAGTTCCGGCACTTTCTGGGACACCGTGGTGATTTGCGCCCTCACCGGCCTGGTGATTGTGAGCAGTGTGATAGCCTATCCCGACATCAACTACACCGACGGCGCCTCCCTAACGAAAGCCGCCTTCAGCAAGATACCCGTAGTGGGTCTGCCGCTGCTTAGTTTCGGTCTGCTCACCTTCGCCTTCAGCACCATTCTGGGCTGGAGTTACTACGGCGAGCGCGCCTTGGAATACCTGACCGGTAAGAAATACATCACCGCCTACCGTGTAATCTACATCATCGCCGTGTTTGTGGGCAGTATCGCCAGTCTGACGATAGTATGGAATTTTGCCGACTGCATGAACGCCCTAATGGCCCTTCCCAACCTTGTTTCGCTTCTGCTTCTGAGCAGCGTGCTGGTTAAGGAGACTCGCAAGTATCTCTGGGAGAAGCAGCTCGATACCCCTTCTCTGGATGAAGAATAGAAAAATCCCGGCGCCTCACGGTGCCGGGACTAACCTGTTTCTAACTTATTCAATTTCTGTAAACCAAAACCTAAAAAACAATCTAAATTCCTAATCTGAAATCCTTCTTAACAATCTTTTTTACCTTAAAAACCAATACCCTGTATCTCTTATCTGATGCAAAATTAGGAAGATTATTGACAACCCGTATCAAAAACCCCTTAAAAAACGACAAGCCGAATGAGCAAACGATTGCACAGCCCCCGATTGTACTATTTCACTATTATAGCCAGCGCGCTGCTATCCACAGCCTGCACGGCACAATCAACCCAAACACCAAGCACCATGGACACATTTAAGACCAAGACGGGCAAGACCGTCACCATTCACCCCATCAAGCATGCCAGCATGGGCATCACGTTCGACCAGTTGGAGATACAGGTAGACCCCGTCATCTCCGCCACTCCCCCCACGACCGACTACACACAGATGCCCAAGGCCGACCTGATACTGATAACCCACGAGCACTACGACCATCTCGACGCCCAGGCCGTGGCCGACCTGAGCAAGGAGAGCACCGTGATTGTGACCAACCGCAACTCTGCCGAGATTCTCGGCAAGGGCGAGGTGATGGCCAACGGCGACAGTCTGAGTCCGCTTTCGGGCATCCGCCTGTTTGCCGTTCCCGCCTACAACACCACCCCCGGACACCTGCAGTTCCACCCGAAAGGCCGCGACAACGGCTTCATCTTGGAACTCGACGGCCTTCGCCTCTACATAGCCGGCGACACGGAAGACATCGAGGAGATGCAGTCTGTGAAAGACATCGACGTGGCCTTCCTGCCCTGCAACCAGCCCTACACGATGACCCCCGAACAGCTGCGCCGAGCCGCCGACATGGTACGCCCCCGCGTACTCTACCCCTACCACTACGGCGACACCCCGGTTGAAGCCATGGAAGCCGCCATGGAAGGCAGCGGTATAGAGGTGAGGATCAGGAACTTCCAGTAAGAATCACCCTCGCATTACGATAAAAGCCTTGACCGGAATGGTCAAGGCTTTTATCGTAAAGAGCAGGCCGTTTTATTATTTGCTGCAACCCTCTTTGCAATTAGGATCATGCTTTTTCTCCTTGCCAGGCTGCGGAGCTATTTTCCCTGCCGTGAAACCCACATTGGCGATAGCCTGCTGGATTTTCTTCTTGCTGGTTTTCTTGGAGTCGAACGTCACGACCATCTCCTTGCTCACCTCGTCCCACTGTGCGGTCTGCACGCCGTCGACGCTCTTTGCGGCAGCCTCTATTTTCTGTCCGCAGCGTGCGCAGCGACCATTGACATTGAACTTGGCGGTTTTGGGTTTTGCCTCCACCTGCAGTGCGGTGGCAGCGAGCAGGAAGGCCATACAGGCGATTTGCAGAAATCTTCTCATCTTTTACATTATTTATTGGTTATCTACTGCAAAGATAGCACAAATCGAGGTCAAAACAAAACAAACTGTAACTTTTTTCATCCACAAGCCCCCTATTTTGTTGCGATTATAGATAAAAATGCATAATAAATAGAGAAAAAATGGAGAAAAAAGGGCGATAATAAGAGATTTTTTTATAAATTTGCATTATCTATTTCTATTAAATGCATTATCAGTACAAGCATGGCGAGAAGCAGCCCGAACTGTTTGAATAGAATGCAGCCTTAATAACAAACAATCAGCATAAACAGCACATATCTGAAAGATGGCAAAGGACAAGATAGCCTACGTATGCAGCAACTGCGGTCAGGAGTCGGCCAAATGGCTGGGCAAATGCCCCTCCTGCGGCCAGTGGAACACCTTCAAGGAGATCCGCATATCGAGCGACACCGGCAGTGTGGCCGCCGCCTCGGCCGCCAGCACGGTGCGTGGCGGTCGGCAGCAGAAGGCGCGTCCGCTTCGCCTTCGTGACATCCCCACGCAGGAAGAGCCCCGTATCGACATGCACGACAGCGAGTTGAACCGTGTTCTTGGCGGCGGCTTAGTTCCCGGCAGCATCATCCTCTTAGGCGGCGAGCCCGGTATCGGCAAGAGCACACTCACGCTTCAGACCATTCTCCACATGACCGACCGCCACATACTCTATGTGAGCGGCGAGGAGAGCGCCCACCAGCTGAAGATGCGCGCTCAGCGCATCGGTCACGACGACAGCGAGCATGTGATGATACTCTGTGAGACCTCTCTCGAGCAGATATTCACCCACATCAAGGAAGAACAGCCCGAGCTGGTGGTGATTGACTCCATCCAGACCATCTCGACCGAAGACGTGGACAGTTCGCCCGGCAGTGTGACGCAGGTGCGCGAATGCGCCTCTGCCCTCCTCCGCTTTGCCAAGTCGAGCGGTGTGCCTGTGATACTGATTGGCCACATCAACAAGGAAGGTACGCTGGCCGGTCCCAAGATCTTGGAGCACATTGTCGACACCGTGATACAATTTGAGGGCGACCAGCACTACATGTACCGCATACTCCGCGCCATGAAGAACCGTTTCGGCAGCACCAGCGAGCTGGGCATCTACGAGATGCAGCAGAACGGCCTCCGCCAGGTGAGCAACCCGTCGGAGCTTCTTCTGACCGAAGACCACGACGGTCTGTCGGGTGTGGCCATCTCGGCCGCCATCGAAGGCGTCCGTCCGTTTCTGGTAGAGACGCAGGCGCTCGTATCGACAGCCGCCTACGGCACCCCTCAGCGCATGGCCACCGGTTTCGACCAGCGCCGTCTGAACATGCTCCTGGCCGTGCTTGAGAAGCGTGTAGGCTTCAAGCTGGCTCAGAAAGACGTGTTTGTGAACATAGCCGGCGGTCTGCGTGTGACTGACCTTGCCACCGACCTGAGCGTGATAGCCGCCGTATTGTCGAGCAATGTAGACACCCCAATAGAAAGCGGTTGGTGTATGGCGGGCGAGGTAGGCCTGAGCGGCGAGGTACGCCCCGTGAGCCGTATAGAGCAGCGGGTGGCCGAAGCCGAGAAGCTTGGCTTCAGCCACATCATCGTGCCCAAATACAATCTCTCCGGCCTGAAACTGAAGTCGCACAACATACAGCTCCACCCCGTGCGCAAAGTGGAAGAAGCGCTTCGCGAGTTGTTTGGCTAAGTGGCTGAAAGAGAAGTAAAAAAGGCGGAGAGAGAAATAAAATAGTCTAAAAGAGAAGGAAAACAAAGAATAACGACAAAAAAGCAAAAAAAGCGGCAAAAAAGAGGCGATTATAAAAATTTTTTCATAATTTTACACAATTTAAATCTTTTTCGGACGAATTTTTTTCGGTATATCAAAAATTCATATAACAAACACAATAGTAATGGAAACAAATCTACGATGTACTAAGACACACCGCAAGCTATGGTTATGGCTGGCGGTGCTGCTCCTATCGGTGACGGCCCAAGTGGCCCATGCCGACAGGATTAAAGACGACAAGTACTACAAGGTAACGCAGTATTCCGACCACGTGAGCCTTGAGATACTTGTGGCCGACTTGGACTGGGGCAACACCTGGTGCAAGTGGGGCTCGATACGCGCTTACAGTCAAGACGGCCGTAAGGGCGATGTGTACCATATCATGGACGTGGAGAACGACGACAACGGCGACGATGACAGTGAGACATGGGAAATCTATGCCCACAACAGACTGTCGGGCAGCCAGGCCTTCCTGACGAATCCCGCATCCGGTGGCGAGGTGGAGATAGGCTTCTGCACCGATGATGAATGGAGTAACCGTTCGAGCAATGTGCGGTACAGGATTCAAAAAGGCAAGAGCAACGAATACCCCACGGTGAAGATAGACTACTACTATCCCGCCGAGATGGCCGGCCGCAGATGGTATTTCTACTATGAGTATTTGCACAGCAAAGGTTCCTCTCACAACATGAGCATGGGTTCCGCCTACTGTTCGGCAGATTTAAATCTACAGAATGCAGACCACACCAAGCTCAGCTATGAGCGAACGGGTTCGGACAAGATTAAGTTTACCGTACCCTCTCTCCCCAACGACATCCCTCAAAAGTTGCAAAAGAGCCGTACACGTGAAGGCGAAGTAACCTGTTACTTCTACTACCAGCTCAAGGAGGGCGGTGGAACGAAGCGAGTGGGCGAGAAGATGGCGTGTGCAATAGGCAGCCAGAAGACCTATGAGCTGACGATACCTGCCGAGTATTGCGACTTCCGCAATCTTGACTTGACCATAGAGGTGAAGAGTGTGGTAAGGAACGTGGATGGCGCCACCTACTCTATGCAAAAGACCCGTTACGACCGTAATGATGTCTTCGAGAAGATACCCACCCCCCACTCGCTGACCGTGGAGTTCAACCAGTTTGACAACAAGGCCACGCTGTCGTGGAATGCGTTCAGAACCGAAGAGGATCATTACATCAAGGAGACGATTCCCTATGTATACCGCATAGAGACCGACAGGAGCGGCAATCCCCTTTCCGGCCAGTCCTGGCAGAAACGCACCTCGCTCGATGCGATAGGCACCCATCAGGCCCAGGGCTATACCGACTCTAATGTGAGTTCGAACAGTTACTACCGCTACATGGTGGTGAATGTTCCCAAAGCCTGGATAAATAACAAAGACATCCCCTCGTCCGACCTGAACAGTCCGGGCGAAACCCTTCTTACCAAGTTGGCTCATACGGAGAGCGACCTTCTTCAGTCGGCGCCCACTATGAGCATTTACAACCTGTCGCAAGACACCACCGTGACCGACAAGGTGAAGATGACGTGGGAATACTCCCGTGTACCGGTGAAGACACAGAACGTAAGCTTTGAGATATTACGCCGTACCTCGGCATCGGGCGAATGGGTGAAGCACGGCAGCGCCAACGGTCCTGCCACCCCCTCTGCCGGTCAGCTAATCAGTTACACCGACAAAGACTTACCCTCCTATGCCACCTATCAATATAAGATAAGGCTCAGCATCAACAACGGCACCAATGTATTTGAGAGCGACGTATTGACGGCCAGTCTGCAAACCGGCACGAAGATACAGTCAGTGACCGCCACGAAGGGTGCCCATGAGAACACCGTTCGTGTGGCTTGGACTGTGAAGCATGTGGGCACCGACGACACCTCTTATGAAGTGTCCCGCCGCTATGCAGGCACGAACGACGATTTTCTGAAGATATACACCGTGAGCGGTCATGCCAGCAGCTACAGCTATGAAGACAACACTGTTCAGCCCGGCTACTACTACGAATACCGTGTAGACGCCTTCAGCGGCGACCTGAATAGCGACACCGACGTATTCCAGAGCACCATGAACGATGTAGGCTTCTGCCAGGCCCGCGGTGTGGTGAGCGGCAAGATATCGTTTGGTTCCGGCAACGGCGTGGAGAATGTTCGTCTGAGCCTCCGCACAGATGCCGACGACGACGGCCAGACCGTGCGCAGCTACTCGCAGCGTGTGGACGGCGCCTCGACCGGTATTGTATGGAAAGCCGACAGCGCCGAGATTGACAAGTTGTTCGGTGCCAACAAGGACTACACCCTTCAGCTCTTTGTCCGTCCCGACGAGGGGATAGGCGAAGGTGCCGTTTTGGGTGAGCTTCCCTTCCGCGGCAAGTTGCGTCTGGGCAAGTTGGAAGCCGGCGGCCACAAGCTTCAGGTGGAGCTTTATGATGGTCCGAAGAATGTAGACCGTACCCAGTATACCCAATATTGGGATGCTGTATGTATAATATGGAATGCAGATTCTGTAAGGAAAAACACATCCGACTTCTACAGCGAAGAATTAGGCGGTTGGGTGTGTGGCAGTCAAGCTTCTATCGACAGTATATGCGGCATATATAATAGTAATCGTGAATATAAATTCTATGGTGTAAAATGGATTGGCGATTCCGAATATGGTTTTTTCTTGTATGGTCGCGTTTTACCCCTTTCCACCTATGTGGACATAGAAAAAAAGACCCTTATAGGAAAAATTTACGATACAGGCCTTACGGTCAGTCCCAACAGTTATACGTTGGTGAATGTCTCACAGGTGGACGGACAGCTATACTTCACTGTTAACGACAGTACTACGAGCGAGCTGAAGCCCCTATCGACCAAAGAACATGTGAGCGAGAACAGCAATCTGGCCACTCTCTATCCCGACCTCAGGACCTACGATGGATGCCTGTACCAATGCACAGGTCTCAAGAGCGAGATTTTGGAATCACACAGGTCAACATCTGTTCTTCCCGCATTCCCTGACCTGCGGGAGTATTCCACCAGCACAGAGACCTTTGTGAACCCCTTCTCGATAGGCGGCAGTGAAGGTGTGGAAGAAGCCGAAGCCTTCAGGGGCAACCTGACCGAGGTTCGTGTATGGAACCACATCCTAAGCGATAAAGAACGCACCAACTATAACGACCGCGTGCTGAGCGGCCGTGAGACTGGTCTGGCCCTCTACTGGCCGATGGACGAAGGCGTGAGCCGTTTTGTGTTCGACGCCTCCTACGCCAACGACGTGCCCAATGGCCGTCACGCCACTGTGGGCAACAACATCAGCTCCTCGACCATTATTCCCACCGAGACCCAGCTGTCTCGTTACGGTGTGACCAATGAAAAGGGCGAGTACACCATCCGCGGCATACCGTTTGTCGGTGCCGGCACCACCTACACGGTGACCCCCTCGAAGAACATTCACGTGTTCTCCCCAACATCGCGCAACGGTTTCATCGGCAAGGGCAGTCTTGCTCTGAACAACTACGATTTCACTGACGAGAGTTCGTTCCCGATGCGCGGTGTAGTGCGGTACGCCAACACCAACATCCCTGCCGACTCAATTCAGTTTAAGATTGACGGCAACATTGTTCAGACGAAGGATGGCGCCGTGATGAGCGACGCCAACGGCGAGTACGAGATTAGCGTGCCCATCGGCGAGCACAAGATTGAGGCCTACAAGGAAGGTCACCTTCTGAGCACCTTCCCGCTCGACGGCAGCACCCACGACTTCCTGAAAGAAGAGACCGTGAACTTCTTCGACTCTACGCTTGTGAACATCACCGGCCGTATCAACGGAGGTTTCTCCGACCAGGACGAGCCCGTAGGCTTCCGCCGCAGCGTGAACCGTCTGGGCAAGGCCGTTATCAAGCTCAGTCTGGGCAAGGAGTCGCAGTGCTCTTTCAACTATGTTCACACCGGCAACGGCATTTACGAGTTTGGCACCGAGCCCATTCCTGTGGCGAGCGCCACGCCCAACATCAAGAGCACGGCCTACCGCGGCGGCGGCAGTCATGACGAGACCAATTATATCTACATCACGACCGACGAGAAAACCGGCGAATACTCTGCCCTTGTTCCCCCTCTCCGCTACAAGGTGGAAAGCATCACCTTTGCCGGCGGCAAAGACTATGACGACGAGCCAGTGTTCGCCCAGAACCTGCCCATCATCGATGCCACCAACACGGTGAAGGAGGCCCTTCTAAAAGACACCTTGGCCACCGACCAGGGCACACAGAACTACACCTACACCGCCAAGATGAACCGCCAGCTCCGCAAGAGCCCCAACATCAGCGTGGTGCAACATGGCATGAAGAACGGTGCCTTCGGTGAGGAGAAGATAGCCGTGGCCAATGAGCGTGCGAATGCCGACTCTGTGAGGGTATTGAATTACAACGGTGACAAAGTGGAATACGTCTACGGCAAGCCCATCGTGGTACAGCAAGGCGTATACGAATTTGACATTTTGGTCAATGAGCAATACAAGAATCTTGACAGCAAGGAGACCTTCGAGGAGGTACCCCGTGATGCCATCGTGAGCATCATGAACGATGCGAGCCGTTTTACATCCGTGTATGCCGAGAAAGTCATTGTGAACGGTGAGGAAATGCAAATCGGCGCGACCTATGAGGTGCCCAACATCCGTGTGATACCTGATGAGCAGGGCTATGTGTCGTATCAGTTTGTGGGCGGCTGGCCCAACCTTGCGGAGGGCAACCAGCGCACGATGACCGTTGGTGTGAAAGTAGACGGCCGTACCACGATGTGGACCAATCCCACGACCGGCAGCGAGTCGCTCGACATGATTCTTCTCGGCTCCATCTCGTCGGGCATGAACTTCATGACAGAAGGTCCCGATGATGTGGACATGATTATCCGTCGTCCTCCGGGATCGACCTCTGAGGCAGTCTACTCTACCGATACCATCAGGACTACCAGCCACACCGATATAGACACTCACGACGGCAAGAGCTTCGGTGGTGGTTTCTATATTTCGGTTGGTCCTAAATTCAGCTTCAGTGAGGGTGTAGGCGTTGTTCATTGGAACAACGAGCTTGAAGTGATAGCCAATACGGAGCATGTTTGGGAGCGCAAGTGGTGGGACACCGACACCGACACTAAAGAGAACAGCTATTCCGTGACGCGTGAGATACACGGCACCACCGAAGGAATCCAGAACAACGGCGACACCTACATAGGCCGTTCCACCAACTTCCTGTTCGGCAAGGGTTGGGAGCTTGGCATCTTCAAGCAGGCCGACGGCACCTACAAGCTCAGTACCGAGGAAGCCATTACGATGGCCGAGTCGTTCGGCACCTATTTTGCCTACTCTCAGGAATACATTGAGGAGACTCTGATACCCAACTGGGAGAATTTGGTTCGCGACAGGCTTAAGACCGTATCGGGCAACCACTGGGAGAATCCCGTCCGCGTGCCTGGTGAGGTGCGTTACTACACCAAGTACAAAGAAGGCGACCCGGAATGGGGCCTCACTAACGGCGACTCGCGCTGGAGTGTTGCTGAATACCAGGCAGCCGGTGGATACCCCAGCTATATCATGGTGGACGGTACAGACGAGCACCCCCGCGACGAGGTAGAGTTTGCCATCAACCAGATAAAGAACTGGAAGAACATCATCGCCATCAACGAGAAAGACAAGATAGACGCCTTTGACGGTGAGGGTTATTTCCTGAACAACTACTCGATAGCCGGCGGCACGAGCATCAGCGAGACCACCACCACCTCTACGAGCCACACCGTGTCGTATGAGAACAACTACGAGCTCACTTACAACACCGAGAATCAGTTTGGTGTGCTGTTCAATGCAGCAGGTGCCTACGGCATCTTGATTGGCAGCCGCTTCCACGGCGACAGCCATACCAACGACACCACCGTTGTCAATTCGCATACTACGAGTTGGACGATGAGCGACGCCGACCCGCGCACCGCCCTTTCGGTAGACGTGTACAAGTCGCCCCGCGGTTTTGGCCCCATCTTCCGCACCCGTGGCGGTCAGACGGCCAATCCCTATGAGGGAGCCACCTATACGAAGTACTACAATGAGGGCACCCAGCTCGACGAGGCCACCATGCGCGTTGAGGTTCCCAAGCTGACGGTGGAAGGTCCGAGTCAGCTGTCGAATGTACCTTCAGGCGGTGTGGCCAAGTTTGAGCTGCAGCTCTACAACGGTAGCGAGACGAAGAGCGCCTGCACCTATGTGCTGGAAGTGATTGAGAGCAGCAATACCCATGGCGCCATTCTTTCGATGGACGGTGCTCCTCTGAGTATCGGCAAGCAAGGCCGTCTGATATCGATGGACGGCGGCGAGACCATCAACAAGATTCTTCAGGTACGCCAGAGCGACACCAGTGTGAACAGCTATGACGAGCTGAAGCTTGTTCTCCGCTCTGAGAAGGACGACAAGACCACGAGCGACACCATCAGTCTGTTTGTTGAATTCGTTCCCTCCTCTGCCATTGTCGACATGGCCGTAGACCACACGGTGCTGAACTACGATGACCTGAAAAAATATAAAGGTTTCAGGGTGAAGTTCACCAATCTGGACCGTCAGGACAAGGGTCTGCTGGGTGTGCGTGTGCAATACCGCCGCAAGGGCTACGACAGTTGGAGTCTTGCCCACCAGTGGCGTGTGAATGAAGCAGAGCTTGAGCAGGGCGACGAGCTGCTGCCTGCGGGCAACAGTTTCGAGTGTGCGGTTGCTTTCGAAGCCGACGGCGTGTACGAGCTTCGCGGTCAGACCTGGGGCAAGTACGGTAATGACGATGTGACCTATGAGACCCAAGTGATAGAAGTGACGCAGGACACCCGCGGTCCGAAGATGCTGGGTATGCCGAGCCATGCCGACCGCATTCTGACCTACGCCGACCGCAACGACATGCATGTGCGTTTCAACGAGGCACTGAACACGAATGCGATCAGCCACACCGACAACTTCACGATAGAAGGCTACCTGAACAATCTTGACCAGAGCAGCCAATACACCGATGTGGCCCTTCAGCTGTACTATAGTGTGTGCCGCACTCAAGCCACCTATACGCTGAACAACAACAGTCTGGCCGTGGGCTTGTGGTACTACCGCCAGGCAGACGGCAACATTGTGAGTCTTACCTCCGGCAACGGCGAACTGATGCTTCGCACTGAAAACGGCGGCGAGCTGAAGGTATACTGCAACGACAAGCCGTTGAACGATGTGACCCCGCTCACCATTCCTGCCGAGAAGTGGGTGTATCTGGCCCTGAGCTACAAGTGCAAGGACACCACCGATCCCAACAACCGCATCACGGTACTGATGGCAGGTACAGGCAGCGACAGGCCTCAGTATCTGGCCCAGAATGCCGCCATCGACGATGTGAACGGTACGCTCCGCATGGTATTGGGCGGTTTGGGCACCATCGGCCGCATGCATGATCTGACGCTGTGGAACCAGGCCATCTCAGCCGAGGAGCTTTATGAGCGCCGTAATGAGCAGAAGTCGAGCTATACCCCCGGTCTGGTAGGCTACTGGCGCATGGACGAGGGCCACGGCACGACCCTTCATGACAAGGCCCAATCGCGCCACCTGACGATGCATGAAGACAGCTGGTTTATCAACAACAAGAACCTGGCTGCCCATCTCAACGGCGAAGAGCCCATGAAGATAGACATCTCCACCTTTGCACCCCGCATTACCGACAACTACGCCCTTGAGTTGTGGTTCAACGGCGATGCCGAGGCGAACAAGAATGCCCAGCTGCTGTCGGTGATGAACGCCTTCAGCCTCGGTTTCAACGAGGGCAAGCTTGTGCTTGAGAAGAGCGAGCGCAAGGTGGGCAACGACAATGTTGAGACGAAGACCGTGAGCGAGAGCATCGTGGTGACCGAGAGCAACTATCTGGACAACAGCTGGCACCACCTGGCACTGAACGTGCGCCGCGGCACGAGCGCCATCGTCTACATCGACGGTCAGGCCGTGCGGACCCTTCCCGAGGCCACTCTGCCCGGTTTCAGCACCCACTACATGTTTGTGGGCGGTGAGGAGACCCTGGTGAGCGCTACCGGTACGAGCGAAGGCGGTTCGGAGCGTCATTTCACCGGCGACATTGACGAGGTTCGCATCTGGGCCACCGCGCTTACAAGCGGTCTGATAGAGGAGCGCCGCTGGCAGCGCATGCCCAACGGTCTGTACAGTCTGATGGGCTACTTCCCGATGGAAGACACGCAGCGCGATTCGGACGGTAATATAAAGAGCACCTTCAACAGCTCCAACTTCGGCTACACCGAATCACAGCTTACGCTGAGCGGCATCAACGGCGCCAGCTTAACGGCTCCCGCCCTTCTTCCGAGTTCGAGTCGTCTGCGTCTGGAGCAAAGAGATTTCGAGTACACCGTATCCGACCAGGAGATTTACTTCACCTTCCCGGAAACCATGCTTCCTCTGATGGACGGCAATGAGTTTGTGGCGAAGATAGAGAATCTGCGCGACACCCACGGCAACGTTTCCGAGCCAGTGGAATGGAAGTTCACTTGCGACTTTGCCTCCATCAAATGGGATGGAGACATCAATCTTGACAAGGAATGGAGCGAGCAGCTTGTCTTCTCCGGCGTTTTGGAAAACAACACCGACCGCTCTGTGAGCTATGAGATAACCGGTCTTCCCAACTGGATGAAGTGTCAGGAAACGATAGGCACCGTTCAAGAAGATGAGAAGATAATAAACTTCACGATCGAGCCGAGCGTGCCAGTAGGCCGCCATTCGGTATACCTGACCGTGACCGACCGTCTGGGCATCAGCCGCAAGATGCTTGTGAACCTGACGGTTCATGGCGAGGAGCCCCAGTGGGCTGTCGACCCGAACCTCTACGAGAGCAACATGTTCGTTATCGGTCAGATTCGTGTGAACGACAAGATCTGCATCGACTCTAACACGAAGTTGGCCGCCTTCGACGAGCAAGGCAACTGCCGCGGTGTAGCCAGTCCGGAGTACATGCCCTCTCGCGACACCTACTTTGTGAACATGGTAGTGTATGGCGGTTCGGCCAACGAGCTGAGCACGAGCCAGCGCGAGCTTACGTTCCAGATCTACGACGCCTCGTCGGGCATCACGTATCCCTTCATCAATATTTCTTCGGCGGAAGGTTGGAGATCCAACACACTGACCTACAACCCCGACGCCACCGTGGGCACCTACTCGAGGCCCCTTGCCTTTGAAGGTGTGAACTGGATGATAGAGACCGTGTCACTGCCGCGCGGCTGGTCATGGGTATCGCTCTACACGCAGCCTGAGAGCACGGCCATCAACGATGTGCTGGCGCTGTCGAAGAGCGACCGCAAGAAGTTCCTGAACGTGAAGGGCAAGACCACCATGGCCACCCCGAACAAGGAGAACACCGGGTTTATCGGTACGCTGACCGACCTTGTTCCCGGCAACATGTACAAGATGCAGGTGTCGAGCAATACCGGTTTCAGTGTATACGGCACGCTGATAGACCCCGAGGAGACCAGCCAGACCATCTATCCGGGCTACAACTGGATTGGTTCGCTTTCGAACAGCATTCTGTCGCTTGACGATGCCTTTGCCGACCTGTCTCCCATACCCAACGACATGATCAAGACTCGCACGGCTGTGGCCATGTACAGCTTCGGAAACGGTTGGGAAGGCACGCTAAAGAATCTTGTTCCCGGAGTGGGCTACATCTACCTGTCGCGTGCTGCCGGTGAGAAGACGTTCCACTATCCCGTTCTCCAGACCGGCACCGCCTGGAACGCCCCGACGATGCAGTTTGTGGACGACACCGACGAGACCGACCTGAGCGACTACCACTATCAGCCTACCGACGACCATCTGTATGCCGACAACATGAACGTCATCGCAGTGGTGAAGAAAGACGGTGTGGAGATAGCCGACGCCGAGGTGGCCGCCATTTGCGAGGACATCTGCCGCGGCACGGTGAAATGCACCGACGACTTCTACTTCCTGACCATCTTGGGCAACTCCCGACAGGATGAGAACAGCGTGATGCACATTAAGGTGTGGTACGACGGTGTGGAATATGAAGTGAGCGACATGCCCTTCGTGAGCGACGCCATCTACGGCACGCTCGACGAACCTGTGGTGTTCGACCTTGACGCTGCCGGCATAGGCACCCTCACTGCCGACGACCCGAACGACACCGAGTGGTACACGCTCGAAGGCTTCAAGATAGGCCGCCGGCCCATGAAGCCCGGTATCTACATCCACAACGGCAAGAAAGTGACGTTGAAGCGTCAGAAGAACTAACAGCTTAGAGAAAAGCGGGAAGCCCCAAGAAGAGCTTCCCGCTTTTTTTGAATAAAGGTGAGCAAGTTTCGTATTTTTTATTTATATTTGCGGTTAAGAAACCAAATCCTATCAACTATGAAACGACAGATGACCCTGCTGCTGGCCCTGCTCTTTGTGACAGCAGCCATGGCCCAGAACAGCAAAGAAGCCCGCATGAGCGAAATACGCAGCGCCTATGCACAAGCCAAGAAGAAGATAGAGCACAACGGCAAGGGCGGTCAATCACCGAAGGACATGACCATCTACTTCAGTCATCTTGACGACGAAGACGTGCCTCTCTACAACGAAGAGAGCATAGACTATTACTTCGACGAGACGCCCACCTCCGACGGCCCTGTGAAGCAGCTCTACTTTATCGTGGAGAACTGGACCTGCCACGGCCACATGAGTTACCAGGAGATGCTTATCGACCCCAAGAGCCAGCAGTTGATGTTCTACTTTGTGAGGACAGAGACCGACGGCGGCTATGCGGTAGAGTCGCGCTACTACTACGACACCGCCGGCAAGTGCATCGAGGCGAAGCACAGCACCGACAACACCTGGACCGACGACGGCAGCGCGAAAGAGGACGTCGAGTTTTACGTCAAATACTTCAACATGGCCACCCGAGCAGGCGGCTTCCCCACCCTCTCCCCCGACCCCAGCGGCCATGCCACCACACCAAAGGCCCAGCGCATAAAGCAGATACGCGCGCTCTATGCGCAGGCCAAGGACAAGATAGCGAAGAACGAGAAGAAGGATATGCCCAACAATCTGGGAATCATCCTTCACGACAGCGGCGATGACATGCCCCCTCGGACGACAACGACCAACATGTATTTCGATTCAGCCTGCTACTTCATCAGCGAGCATATCTCCTCCATGAGCTTCGACGCCTACTCCGAATACCTCTTCGACCCCGAAGGCAAGAGCCTCATCTTCAGCTACACCCGCGTGAAAGAAGAGGGCGAGCAGCTGGAATGGCGCTACTATTACGACGAGAACGGCAAGTGCATAGAGACCAAGAGCAACACCGAGGAGACCGACGACGGCCAGGAAGACAAGCGCACCGCCAAGGAGCTGCAGGCCTTCTTCAACTCTCTGATGAAATAGGGGCAGTAACAGCCGCCATCACCGAGGAGAACAACGACAAAAACAACAAT
The DNA here is from genome assembly GCA_902777645.1 of uncultured Prevotellaceae bacterium. GTDB lineage: Bacteria > Bacteroidota > Bacteroidia > Bacteroidales > Bacteroidaceae > Prevotella. The sequence goes on from CACYUZ010000010.1 coordinate 65,229, forward strand.
AACAACAGACGATATGAAAAGCAATAAAATGATTTACATTTTTGCATGGGCCATCGTCCTGCTTACCTCCTGCGGCTCTCAGAGCGCCAATGCCGGCAACGACCCGGCCCAGCCCGACCAACTTGCGGCCTCTGCGCCCACCGAGACGACAGCCGCTTCAGCCGCCACCATCGACGGCATCAGCCAGTTCGTAGGCTGGGACTTGGGCGCCATGAGCGTGACGAAAGAAGGCGACCGCTTTGTGTTGAGCGATGCGACAGACAATCTGAAGCTCTATCTCAAGCCGACGGGCGACGGCACCTATCAGGAGACCACCACCTCCACCCACATGATAGGCCAGGGAGCCCGTTTCGTGGCGGAGAAGGTGGGCGACGTGACCACGCTGACGGCCTACGACGACAAGATGATGCTCTTCACGCTCGTGAACTGCGACGACCTGATAGCCTACCGCAACAAGGCCTACCGCCGCATCCTGACCAGCCGTTTTGAGCCCACCGCCGACGGTCTCATCACCATCACCGACGACAAGATGAGCGGTCCTATACTGCCCGACAGTCCCGACATCAGCTACTTCTTCGTGGAAGACGGTAAGGGAGACCTGACAGACAAGATACGCCTCTCGCCCGGCCGGTACCACCTCTACTTCTCGCCCGCCGACAAAGGTCTAAACCTGCACTTCTGCAGCATCGACCCGGAGACCGGCCAATTCGATGTGAGCTACGATACCGAGAACTCCCTCATTCTTCGCTATGCCAAAGACCCCGGCTGGTCATGGCTCAGCACCGATGTGCTCGACGCCGGTTTCCTCATCTACAACTTCGACAAGCCCTACTGGCAGCTGATGCTGAACAAGCTGAAGGCCAAGAAGCAGCCCAACGAGGTGGAGCGCTGGAACCGCAAGCTGATAGAGAACCTGCTGAAATACAACGAGCCCTACAGCGCGCTGGAGAGCAGCGCGCGGGAGAGCACGGATATTTGAGGCGGTGCGTAACAACGATATAGGCGGAAAGAGATAGCTCTTTCCGCCTATATTCATGTATCCTTCTCCGATATTATTTCATTACCTTAAACGTATCACCATTAGCCATTCTGACGATATTCAGGCCTTTTTGTAGAGCCGGGAGCCGACGACCGTCGATGCTAAAATAAGTGGTTACGCCGCTATCAAGGCTTTCAACACCAGGAATACCATTCGCTGGGTCGCCGATACAGAAAGCCGGCGAAAGCGTTTGTGTCATTTTGCCCTGGTTCGTCTCAACGTCAATCTTGACATCATACCATCCCTGCTGTACATTCTTAATGTCACGAAGACTGGCCGTGAAGTTATTGCCATATCTACGAGCATCGGATTCCGTCAGTTCTAAAGGAAGTGTCTCCCATGCCCCCGTATTATGTGGTGCCACCGATAAGGTGGTACTGTTGCAGTCGGCATAGCTTACATACTGCCATCCATCATACACTGCATTGGCAGAAGACAGTAAGACCTTTCCGTTGAAATCATCGAAATAAGGCGTAACGAAGTCCTTGTCATCCCTGAACTGAAACATCATGATGAACGGGAATGTCTCAAATGGTCCGCCATTGTCGAACTCAAGATGCGTGGTGTTGCCGCCCTGCATATCCCCCACCCGGAAATCGGTGCAAGAAGTATCGATGATATACTTTCCAATATGGCGGCCTTCGGCGGCCCAATTGTCCAAAAACACATTTAAGGAATCCCCCTCATAGATTAAGTCGCCATTAAACCATAATTTAGCCTTGCTTACCATCTCATGAAAGTCACCATAGATACCCATATACTCAGACTGAATGGCAGTACGGTAATTTTTGGTCTGAAGATAGGGGAACATCTGAACTTGACAAGTATTATTGAGCAGGACCGGTCTTTCCTCATCCGCATTGAATGAATAAGTCCCGCCCGGTTTCATCCAGAAAGTGTCGAACAGCGCATTCTGTTCATTCAAATAGAAAACGTTTCTGTTCTCGTCGAGTGCGAGGTATGGGCTCCAGACAAGATAATTGTCGGTTATATAAAAGATTTCTTCATCGAATTCAATCGAGTCGACCGTATCCACTCTTTCGATGACCCCCACTCTGGCCACCATATTGACGGGATTCTCGGCGATGTCGTGCTGTGCGACCGGATTGTTCAGGAAAATGCTGACAGGATGCGTCTCATAGTAAGACTGATCTTTTGTTACGTCATCATAGGTGCTGATAAATTCTGAGGTGGACACGCCGAGGCCGTCCGGGTCGAGAAATAGGACCGATTTCACCGTGATATTGTCATGAGAGATCAAGATGTCTTTATCAGCCTGACTTGAGAGGCGGAAATACTCATCATGGCGCACATAAGAATCTTTATCGTTCATGATGACGAAATCGCCTGTGATATCGCCCAGGTAATGGATTTTGTTGATATAATAGTGATTGTTCGAATTGTCCCATCCGCTCCTCTCTACGGCCACAGTAGCCCAGATGTCAGCCTCCTTCACATCGGAGATGTAAAAGTCGACCATTCCCCAAATCGAAAAGGAAGCCACCGCCAGTAGGTCGTACATATACACGCCACAATCCATGATGGCCTGTCCGGCAGTCCCGTCATCAGGCGAGAGCACCTCGTTGTTTTCATCATAGATGGCGGTGGTGACATGGTTTTTCGCATCCTCTGGACTGAAAGCCCAAACGGTATCGTTGTTGACCACAAGGCCCTGCCTGATGATGAGGTACGTTTTCTCTCTGTATTCCTCATCCGTAAACGTATAAGACACGACAGCATCATATTTTCCCTGCGGCAGTGAGAAAGTCGCCATCTCACCGTTGTCGTTCACCATAGAAGCGACAGGATATCTGGTGACGGGGTCGAACACAAAAGCCAAATCCATGCGGTACCCCTCACCATGTGTAGAGGAAGGCGTGACGGAGAATTGTCCGTCGATATTCTTCACTTTTTTCACGTATCTAACAAAATTTCCCCCCGGCGAGGCCTTTTTCTCATACTGACTGTCGTTGAGTTTGAATTGGGAACTAAGGCCCGGTTTGTCCCCCACCTGGCGGATAAGAATCTGTGCTTTTACGTCAAGTGAGGTGAACGACGCGGCTACCAAAAGAGCCATTGAAATAGAAAGAAGTAATCTCTTTGACATAAGCTTCACATTTTTAGTTAGACAAACAAAATTGATTTACGGCACTAAAGTATAGAAAAACGAAAATGAGGAGGTCAAAAAAGAGAGATTACTTGTCTAAAAATGTAGGGAAAGACACTTTCCCAGCTACCCTATGGCCTTTTTGGCCAGTTTCTGGTAGTTGGACGGAGTCAGTCCGGTAATCCGTTTGAAGACCGCAACGAAAGAAGACCTGGACTTGAATCCCACACTTTGTGCGATAGCCTCGACGGTATAATTGCCATAGTGGGCCGTATCCCCCATACGCCGGCAAGCCTCCTTAATACGGTATTCGTTGAGCATCGCATTGAAGTTATTACCATACATCTGGTTGATTACCTGCGACACGTTGTTTTTCTTTCCGTCTACGAGTTCTGCAAGAGAGGCCAGGGAGAACGATTCCATGAAAATCTCCTGCGACGACTCCATAACATCAACAATCCGCTTGTACATCATCTCTTTGTAATCGTCGTCGATAGAGCTTTTTCTGTATTTTTCCTCTGCCCCCTGTCCACGCTGTTTGGCCTCAGCATAGAGCAGTTGCACATTTTTATCATACAGCGCCCTGTTGCTTCTTCTAATCCTGCGATTATTCACGATGACGGTGGTGAGGAGCGCCAACAACACCAGCGCCAACAGGCTGACGAGCCAAATGATGACAGACTGTTTGGAGCGCTGCTTGTCAAGGGCCTTCATTTCCAAAGTCATTCTCTCGATATTGAAGAGGAACTCAGCCTTGTCAAGGTTGTACATATGCGCCCTTTTGTTTATCTCGTTGCTGCCTCTAAGCAGTAGCAGTTCATATTTTTCCGCCATTTCGGGATTGTTTTTATCCTGATAGAAATGCATGAAAGCCTCATAGGCGCAGAGTGTTCCTTCCGGAATGTCATATTGTTTTGAGAGCTGGACGATGGTATCGTTTTCCGCCAGTGCCTCTTTCTCCTTCCCCATTTTCAGGAAGATGACTCTTTTAGTGAGACAGTTGATAAGCCTCATTCTGGCCTTCATGTTTTCTGATGTTCTCGCTTCAGTGGGGAGATGATTGAACATTCGGACGGCAGTCAGAGTGTCATGATTCAGGTACGCCATTGTAGCCTTGCAGTACGACTTGGCATACTTCCCCATGAACAAAGTATCAGAAAGATTCATCGCCGCATAGGTTTTCACCTCATTTCTCACATCATCCAGCTTATCACACTCATAAGCTAGTTTGACCATGTTTATGAAAATAGGCTGTAGGATTTTAAGTTCCCTTATCTCGACAGCAGTACGGAAAGCCATCTTGTAACTTTCCATAGCTTTATATTTATGGTCATTATCCTCATACATTCCGTTTCCACAAAGTCTGATAGAGGCGATATTGTTGTAAATATAGGGCATCAACCGCCGCAGATTATGCTTCTCAGCTAACGCTTTTGCCTTGAGCATATAGCTATAGGCTTTAGGATAGTCATAATACCTATACATGTAGAGTCCACCGATTTCATTGAATGCGGCCACGCTCTGAATGAGTTCCTTTTCATCACGCTGTTCTTCATCGTATCGGTTGGCTACAATGGTGTAGCAAATGAGAGCGCTGTCGGGTTTGTTGCCGAATCTCTCCCCCATTTTCATCAGTGTTTCGCTGTCGAGTGTGCTCCAATGCTTGTTGATAAGGCTTTTCCCGTCGATGCCGAAGGACAAGCATGGCCGACAGGCGGAGAAGGCCACGAACAGGAGACATTGCAGGAGAAGACGTCTTGCCATACAAATAATGCGGTTTTAAAATACAGGTATCGCCGCTTGTCTGGGCGCTGCGGTTTAGAATCAGCGTGATTCCGAACGGCATGGCAAAGATAATAATTTTTTTTACAAAAGCAGAGTTTTGATAGAATTTATTGGTGTGAGGGCGAACAAGCAGAGCTCCGTCTTCGTGGTGAAGACGGGGCTCTATTTGTGTATTTCTGTCAACAAAGAAAAGAAAGGTTGGATGAAATATAGTGTTTTTTAAGTAGGTTTTTGCTGTTTTTAGAGTCCGAACTTGTAGCCCAGTGTAAGGACAATGGCGCTGTTTCGGCTGCTGTTGTCGCCCACCTTGTTCGCTTTGGAGAGTCCGAGATGGTATCTCAGGTCGACCACGAGTGTGCCGAGATTGCCCGAAGAGATGTTGGGCTCGAAGGAGACACCGATGGGCAGCGAGAATTCCGTTTTCTCAAAAGCATCCTTCACTTTAATACCGGCGTAGTTGCTGTGGCCGTCCACTTTGGCTTTTGAGAGGAAACCTATCTGCGGTCCGGCTTCGAAAGCCAGCCAATTGGTAGCGTAGAACTTGGCCAGGAGCGGTATGTGGAAGTAATCGAGCATCAGATCGACATCATCTTTCTTGTCTACAGCTCCGAACTGGTCATGGTTCACCTCAAGCGCCAAAGCAAAATTCTTGCTGATGCGGTAGTCGACACCGAAACCTGCGGTAACATCGAGTTTCATTTTTGTGTCCTCGGCGTCAGTGATAGTGGCGAGGTTTCCACCGACGCGGCCCTTCATAGACCATTTGCTGTAATTGTCACTCTGTGCGTTTACACTGATAGCGGCCATCATGGCCATTGCGATAATCATCAAATACTTTTTCATATCTTCTAATTTTTAGGTTTTTAAATCGATTTGTGTCGTATTGACAATGCAAAAGTAAGCCGGAAAACCGCACGGCGCAACAAAAACAGCGAAAACATGATGCGCTATATGCGACACAGGAGGTCAAAAAGCGACAACCGCCCCGACAGGTGCGATTTTTTGACACAAAAGGGCATTTGGGGGGATTGCTACCTGACCGAGACCTACCGTGACAACGACCTGTCGGTGGAGGAGCGCATCCACAGCCACCTGATAGGGAACATGGCCTACGACGGCGACTGGAAGCCCTTCTTCGAATACATCACCGAGACGCTGAAACGCTTCGCCGCTCAGCGTGACCTGCAGAAGGGTGAGGCTTTCGTGCACGGGTTCACACTCTCGCAGACGTGCATGACGAACCTCTACCTGCCCGTCTCCGAGCTGGACGCCGGCGTGCGTGATCTGTCAGGGCGTGGAAGCGGCGGCTATGCTGACATTTACCTGCAACCGATGCTCGGCATCTATCCTGATATCGAGCACTCTTATGTGCTGGAACTGAAGTACCTTCCTTCAAAGGCCACTGACGCCGAGTTGACATCCGCCCGGGAGACAGCCATTGGCCAGATTACGCGCTATGCAGAGAGCGTGAATGTGGAGCGCACCGCCGGGCACACGCAGGTTCACCGTCTTGTTCTTATTTGGCGCGGCATGGACCTCGCCGTGGCAGAAGAGCTGGATTGATGTTTCACAGCTTTTCCGCCTGAGTTTTTTGCCGTGTGGCTGTTTGTTTAGCACCGGCAAGTTTTTCACTGATAAATATAGACAAGGGAGACTTTTAACAGACAGCATCTTTCAAGCTTTAGCGTGAAAAAGTCAGACGATGTGCCACGATTTGGAACAGGCGGATGCTATCTTTGCACAGCAAAGATGATGTAGTCTTAAAACTTAGAATCATGACCATTCCAAAAACGAAAGAAGAATGCTTCGCCCTTTTAGACAAAGAGCTGAGCGAGGAAGACAGGCACTATCTGATAGAAGATGAAGATGCCGCAGTGGATGTGCATTTCTCATTGGGCATGTGGATACGCAACAAATGGATTTATCCGCTGAGTGAAGAGGAGCGAAAAAATCTGATGCAGCAGTTTGCAGAGCCCGATGACAAGTTAGGGCTCAGCTTGCTCTGCTATTTTGCCGACGAGGCGTCTACGACGATTATTGAAAGTTATGTGGAGTATTTGAAGGGAGGAGAATAAGAAATGCCACTCATACCCTGATAGTCAACAAATAGTCTTCTGATGATGCTAATTATTCTTAAATGTCGTTAATCAAGGATTTGCAAGGTTTATATTCACTCTTAGTCCGCCATTTTCCCGCTCTTTGTGAAAAGTGAAGCGGAATGAAGCAGAATAAATATTTACATGTTTGATTGAGGTTTACTTGGGTGGAATGGAGTTTAGGAGGATTTATATGGGGTTATTAAGATTCAGGCAGATGGGCAGAAAGATTGAAGGGGAATGGAAGATTATTAATGCCTACATTGTCTTTTATCTCTTTTGATATGGATTATTAATAGTGGATCGTTTTAGTGAATAATAATCTACATTTTTTTGTTTAAATTCTAATTCAATTTAATATCTTTGCATAATATATATGATAAACTTCAAACTACCATGATTCTTTATATTAAATTGTAAAATCTTTCAAATATGAAAAAACGATTACTCTTATTTTTTCTTTTCTTGCTGCCCATAATAGTTAGTGCAGAAGAAAATAGTGGTTCGTGTGGTGACAATCTCACTTGGACATATACTGATGGGGTACTTACAATTTCCGGAAATGGAGATATGTATGATTATGATGGGTCAAATAGCCCATGGAAGCTTCCTCTTTATCAAAATCAAGTTACAACAATTAAGATTGGTGATGGAGTGACAAGTATTGGAAATAACGCATTTAACAATTTTAATAATATCACCGCCGTCACCTTCCCAAACAGTATTACAAGAATTGGCTCTGGCGCTTTCTATAGTTGTAATCGTTTGGCTACCGTCGACATTCCTAACAGTGTAACACACATTGGGAAAGGAGCTTTTAATGATTGCGACGGACTCACTAAAGTTAATATTTCGGATATAGAAGCATGGTGCAAAATTATCTTTGAATCAGATAATTCTAATCCATTGTATTATGCCCATAATTTGTATATTAATAATGAAATTGCGACTAACATTTCAGTCCCTAATAATATAACAGAGATACGTGATTATGCGTTTATACGCTTCACAAATTTAACATCAATAAATTTTCATAACGGCGTAACAAGTATAGGGGACCATGCTTTTTATGAGTGTACAAACCTTACCTCCATCAATTTACCCAATAGTATTTCTTATATTGGAATTAATGCTTTCTTAGGTTGTTATCGCATCAATACAATTTATTGTTTAAATCCGATACCGCCAACTTGTGGTAGTTCATATACTTTTAACACTCCAAATGCAAAAGAAGACAATGAAGTCTACAATTATGCCGTCCTTCACGTTCCAATGGGAAGTAAAGAAATGTATGAATCTTTTCATGGGTGGAGATATTTTCAAAAAATAAAAGAAGATATGGAAATAGATGGTAATGTCTATTATGCCAATCTAACAGTCCAACAAGGCACTACTGGTTATACTCGACAATCGATAAAAGCTGGTGAGACCTATACAATTTACATAGGGACTTTTGCCGACAATAGAGTCAATGCCGTTACATTCAATGGTGTTGATGTAACAGACGAAATAGTAAATGGAAATTATACTACACCTGAGATAAAGGGAGAATCCGTGCTTTGCATTTCTTATGAAGTACAATCATCTGTTCCTTCTCTTAAACTGAATAATATAAGGGTAACGGGCTATAATGGAGAAATCACTGTTTCTAATATTGAAGAGCCGTCTGATATCTGCATTTATTCAACAGATGGGGAACTTGTAAATCGAATTCCATCTGCAAAAGGTTCTGCAGCCATAAGTGTTTCGCCAGAACAATTATATATAGTGAAAGTCGGTAGTCGCTCATATAAAATAGCATTATAAATTACAACAAATGAATTAAATAATAGAAGGCTCTTTCTTCGGGTCTTCTATTGGTTTCTACAGGATTCTGATTTACAAATGGAGATACAGATGTTTTTTGAAAATAATACTCTACTTGTAGCAGAATGCGGGAAAAAGGCGGACCAATTGGGGAAGAGGGAAGGCGGAGGCCCTGTATTTATCGGGGTTTCCGCCTTTCATGGCATAATCGGGGCATTTTATTATATTCCTAAGTAACAAAAACTGTTATGAAAGCAAAAACGTCAAGGCATAAGGTAAGGATAATAAAAAGCTCTTTCAAAAGATTATCGTAGTTTTTCAAAAGGTACAGTTGCAAACTGATAAAAATATGTTAACTTTGTAGCGGAATTGATAATTTGTCCATGCCCAACAACATTGACATAAGCGAGAATGACATTTTCCACCGATACCCCGAGGTTTTGGAGAAATTATTGGAAGATCATACTACCCACAAGAATATCTTTTGGGCAACTGATAGTTATGCCAATAAAGGTGAAGGCTACCAGTTTCATGATGCCATCACTGTAGAAAAGATAACAGGGGATAATGGTATGCTGATTCGTCCCCGTGCCGTCAAATCCAAAGAAGAACAGCTTGGGCGTACAAAGGACATGGCAGAGGTATTTACTCCTTCATGGGTGTGCAATGCCCAAAATAATCTTGTTGATGATGCCTGGTTCGGAAAGAAGGATGTATTCAATATAGAAGATCCTTCATCAAAAACATGGAAATCAACGGCAGGCCCGATACAATTTCCAGAAGGAAAATCTTGGAAAAGCTATGTCCGTGCTACCCGAATGGAAATGACTTGTGGAGAAGCCCCGTATTTGGTCAGTCGTTATGATACGACTACAGGTGTTTTCATTCCTATAGAAGAACGCATAGGAATGCTTGATAGAAAACTTCGCGTCATAAGTGAAAACACCACCACAAGCGGAGAATGGCTTGAAATGGCACAAGATGCCTATAAAAACATATATGCCTTTGAATGGCAGGGTGACAATTTACTTCTGGCCAGAGAATCCCTATTGATAAGTTTCATTGAATACTATCAAGCTAAATTTGGAAAAGAGCCAATACTTAAGTCTATCTTATATATTGCCTATATCATATCATGGAATGTATGGCAAATGGATGGCCTTAAAGGTGTGGTACCAGACAGTTGCAAAAATGGCGTGAAAGTCATTAAACAAGACTTGTTCGGTGATTTTGAAGAGACTATTTTTTGTGACGGTTGCAAGAAAGAAACATACACAGGTCACAACGGAATCTACTGCATAATACGTGACTGGGGACTTAAAGACCCCAAGACAGGTGAGAACAATCGGAAAATCAAATTCATTGACCTAATCAAGAAATAAATATACCATGGCAACATTTGAATCATCCTTGAAGCCACGGCTGATTTACGTCTTTGCCATCAATGACGAATGGCATAAGGATTGCCTGAAAATTGGCGAGACGACTTTAGACGAGGGGGATGGAGATTTCCTCCAGCCAAATAGTGAGCCATTGAACAAATCCGCACACAAACGGATTGACCAATATACTAAGACCGCCGGAATTGCATATTCCCTGTTATACACAGAGATGACCTTTTTTATAAAAGGAAGTACAGTTTGCTCTTTCAACGACAAACAGGTGCATAGTGTTCTGGAGCGGTCCGGTGTGAAAAAGAAGATTTTCGATACGGTTAAGGGAGCCAATGAATGGTATTGTTGCGACCTTGAAACTGTCAAGAAGGCCATTACTGCCGTTAAGCATGGCCAAACCAGCCTTCATCCGGGCGACGTTAGCCAGACACATAATCCTATTGTTCTTCGACCTGAGCAGGAAGCAGCAGTAGAGAAGACGAAGAAGCAATTCCGCAAGCATAATAAAATGCTTTGGAATGCCAAAATGCGTTTTGGTAAAACCCTTTGCGCTCTCAGAGTTGCCAAGGATATGGAAATGAAGCGCACCATAATTGTTACACACCGGCCAGTAGTTGATGAGGGATGGTTTGAGGATTTCGGTAAAATATTCTATGACCGTCCAGACTATCATTATGGTTCACGAACAAAGGGTGAGGATTTTGATTCACTTGAAAGTCTTGCCCAGAAAGGTCACAAATACGTGTATTTCGCTTCCATGCAGGACATGCGCGGCTCTGAAATCGTTGGTGGCAAATTCGATAAGAACAACGAGGTTTTCTCCACCACATGGGATTACCTGATTGTGGATGAAGCACATGAAGGAACACAAACAGAACTGGGCAAAGCCGTCATCGACGAACTTACGGGTGAGAACACGAAAGTCCTGCGTCTGTCTGGAACACCATTCAACCTACTTGATGATTACTCCGAGGACGAGATTTTCACATGGGATTATGTGATGGAGCAAAAGGCTAAGGCCGAATGGGATTTGCTTCACATGGGCGACCCCAACCCATACGAATCATTGCCCGCCATTAATATCTACACATACGACTTGGGCGCATTGCTAAGTGACTATTCCGATGACGAGAAGGCATTCAACTTCCGTGAATTTTTCCGCACCAAAGAAGATAACACCTTCATCCACGACAAGGATGTCGATAATTTCCTGTCGCTCCTTTGCAAGGATGACGAGGATAGCCTTTATCCTTATTCCAATGATGAGTATAGGAAAATATTCCGTCATACGCTTTGGGTTCTGCCGGGAGTAAAATCGGCACGTACATTGAGCGCGAAGCTGAAAGATCATCCTGTTTTTGGAAACTTTGATGTGGTCAATGTGGCGGGTGATGGCGACGAGGATGAAGAAAACGCTGATGCCCTCCAGATGGTTAACAAGGCTATCGGAGCCGATCCTGACTTGACATATACCATCACATTGTCGTGTGGCAGACTGACTACAGGTGTAAGTATCAAGCCATGGACAGCAGTCTTTATGATGGCTGGCTCTTACAGTACTTCTGCAGCACAATACATGCAGACCATCTTCCGTGTTCAAACACCTTTCACACATAAGGGAAGAATGAAGGAGCAGTGTTACGCTTTTGACTTTGCGCCCGACCGCACTCTTCGTGTCCTCGCCGAAACTGCAAAGGTTTCGGCAAAGGCTGGTAAGGCAACAGATGAAGATCGTCGCGTACTTGGCGACTTCCTGAACTTCTGCCCGATTATCTCTATTGAGGGTAGTAAGATGAAGCCTTATGATGTGAAAACCATGATGGGGCAACTGAAAAAAGCCCAAATAGAAAAGGTCGTCCAATGTGGCTTTGAAGACGGAGCTTTATACAATGATGAACTCCTTAAACTCACAGATATTGACCTTGCAGCCTTCAAAGACCTCAAAGGAAAAATCGGTAAGACAAAGGCCATGGCAAAGTCTGGCGACATCGATGTCAACAAGCAAGGCTTCACGAATGAGGAATATGAAGAGAAAGAACGTCTGGAAAAGAAGCCAAAGCGTGACCGCACACCTGAGGAGCAAAAGCGACTTGAAGAACTGAAAGCCCGCACAAATCAACGAAAAGAGGCCATCAGCATACTTCGTGGCATATCTATCAGAATGCCTTTGCTGATATTCGGTGCCGACCTTAAAAATGAGGAAGAAGAGATTACCCTTGATAATTTTTCTTCGCTCATTGATGACCAATCCTGGGATGAATTCATGCCCAAAGGTGTAACAAAAGAGGATTTTGAGAATTTTAAGCGTTTCTACGAGCCCGATGTGTTCCGTGAGGCCGGAAAGCGCATACGTGCCATGGCTCGCGCTGCTGATAAGTTCACTATAGAACAGCGCATTGAACGTATAGCTGGAATTTTCAACACTTTCCGCAATCCTGATAAAGAGACAGTGCTGACCCCTTGGCGTGTAGTCAATATGCACATGAGTGATTGCCTTGGCGGTTATTGCTTCTATGACGAGGAGTTTAAGCACCCTATTGAAGTTCCTCGTTTTGTTGACCGTGGAGACGTAACCCGGAATGTATTTCGCCCTGAAAGCCATATTCTTGAAATCAACTCAAAAAGTGGACTATATCCACTGTATGTGGCTTACAACGTTTATCGCTCCAGGGTAGAAGCTGTCAAAGCCAAATATGGTGAGATTGGTCATGCTTTTGCCATGCAACTCTGGGATTTGACTATAGAGAACAACATTCTCGTCATCTGTAAAACCCCAATGGCACGTAGTATAACACGACGCACGTTGGCCGGTTTCCGTGACACAACTGTCAATGCTAAGTATTATAAGAACTTAATCGAGAATATTACCCAAAAACCTGCCCTTGTAGTTAACACCTTCAAGGATGGAAAGCATTTTTGGGGTATCAATCAAAGCAACAATATGACTATAGACGCTATTATAGGAAATCC
>CACYUZ010000011.1:0-6033 GCA_902777645.1 uncultured Prevotellaceae bacterium
ACAGGAGGAACTGGCCAGCATGATGAACAGCACCACCAACATGCTCACCATCCTGCTGGGTGCCGTGGCCGGTATCTCGCTCATCGTGGGCGGTATCGGCATCATGAACATCATGTATGTGAGTGTGACGGAGCGTACCCGCGAGATAGGTCTCCGCATGAGTGTGGGCGCCCGCGGCATCGACATTCTGAACCAATTCCTCATCGAGGCCATCCTGCTCAGCGTCACCGGCGGCATCATCGGCGTGCTGCTGGGGGTAAGCCTCTCTTACGGCATCAACACCCTGGCCAAATGGCCCATCTACATCCAGCCCTGGAGCATCGTGATGAGTTTTGCGGTGTGCACCCTGACCGGTGTGTTCTTCGGCTGGTATCCCGCCAAGAAAGCGGCCCGTCTGGACCCGATTGAGGCCATCCGCTACGAATGACGCACCGCTTACAAGAATCAAAAGACTTAGAACAATGGACAAGAAGAAAGGCATACTGGAATACTCGTTCTGGATACACCTGGTGATTATCGGGGCCCTCTTCCTCATGCCCATCATGTTCACCGCCCCCGACGAGCCCATCACGTTTACCACCTATCTTCACCGTTCGGTGGTGCCGCTGACGGTGCTGGCCGTGTTCTACCTGAACTTCTACTGGGTGGTTCCCATCCGACTCATGAAGCGCCACAACCGCCAGTTTTTCTGGGTTTTCAATGCGGTGCTGGTAATGATTCTGTCGTTGGGTCTCACCTATTGGAGCGAGCACATGCACCGTGTGCACGAACAGGAAAGGATAGCAAAGGGCATTATCCATGAGCACCATCCACACGACAACTCGCCCACAGATTTCCCCTTCTTCCTGCTGTTCCGCTGTTTCTACAACCTGTCGGTGGCCGTGGCGCTCGCCGCCGCGCTTCGCATGTCGAACCGCTGGGTGGAACTTGAGAAGGAGAGCAAGGAAGCCGAGGTGGCGCTGCGTGAGGCCGAACTGACCAACCTGCGCAGCCAGATAAACCCCCACTTTCTGCTGAACACGCTGAACAACATCTATGCCCTGACGGCCTTCGACCAGGCCAAGGCGCAAAAGGCCGTGATGCAACTGAGCAAGATGCTGCGCCATGTGCTCTATGACGCTGACCAACTGGTGAACCTGCGCGACGAGGTGGAATTTCTGCACAACTACATCGACTTGATGAAGATACGCGTGCCGGGCAATGTGGAGGTATTGGAGCACTTCGACATCCCCTCGCCCTGTACGACACAGATAGCCTCCATGATATTCATCTCTTTGGTGGAAAATGCCTTCAAGCACGGCATCAGTCCTACGGCCCCCAGTTTCATCCATGTCTCTGTGGTGGCCGACGATCATCAGATAGTGTGCGAGATAAGCAACACCTACTACCCGAAGACCTCCAAGGACCAAAGCGGCCACGGCATCGGTCTTCAGCAAGTGACCCGCCGTCTGGACCTGTTGTACCCCGACCTGTACACCTGGGAGCGGGGTCCGTCGGCCGACGGCAAGTATTACCAATCCAAATTAATCATCCATGACACTAAACTGCATCATCATTGACGATGAGCCCTTGGCAGCGCAGCTGCTGGCCAGCTATGCCGAGCGCACGCCCGTTATCAATCTGGTGGGCACCTACAACAGTGCCGTAGCCGCCATCAAAGACATCAAGGAGAAGAAGATAGACCTGCTGTTTCTCGACATCCAGATGCCCGACCTTAGCGGTCTGGAGTTTGCCACACTGATACCGAAGAGCACGAAGATAGTGTTTACCACAGCTTTCAGCCAATATGCCATCGACGGCTACAAGGTAGGCGCTCTCGACTATCTTCTGAAGCCCATCAGCTACGAAGACTTCATCCGTGTGGTAGACAAGGCGGAGAAGATTTTCACCGAGCAGGAGCGTCAGGTAGTCTACGACCGCGACCGCTTCATCTATGTGAAGAGCGAGTACAAGCTGCTTCAGATACGCCTCGACGACATCCTGTTCATAGAAGGTCTGAAAGACTATGTGAAGATATACCTGGAGGGCAACCAGAAATATGTGATGAGCCTGATGAACATGAAGAAGATGGAGGAGAATCTTCCGAAGCCCGAGTTCATGCGCACCCACCGCTCGTACATCGTTCACATGACGAAAGTGAAGCTGGTGGACCGTTTCCGTATCGTCTTCGGCAACAGCTACATTCCCATCTCCGACAGTTACAAGGAAGAGGTGCAGCGTTACCTCGACCTGCACACACTGGCTTAAACAAATACCGGACTCACATCCATTCTAAAGACCGAATGGAGTTAAAGAAGGCTCAGTTGGGGTTAAAGACAGCTCAGCCGAAAATCTGGCCGGGCGTCTCTACGAACGTCTCGGCACCGGCCTTGAGGAGGAAATCGCGGTCGCGGAATCCCCAGAGCACGCTGATGCACGGCAGCGAGCAGTTGCGTGCTGTGGCTATGTCCACATCGCTGTCGCCTATGTAGACGGCGCCCTGTGCCTCGGCCTTCATCTCGCTGAGTGCCGTAAGCACGGTGTCGGGTGCCGGTTTGCGCCTTACATTCTCTCTCTCACCGATGGCTACATCTACCAGGCTGCCGAAGAAATGGCTGCACAGCTGTGCTGTGGCCGTCTGAAACTTGTTGCTCACCACCGCCACGTTCTTGCCGTGTTCCTTCAGGGTCTGCAGGAGCTGCATAATGCCCGGGTAAGGACGCGTGGTGTCGAGTCCGTGCTCCAGATAATGTTGCTGAAAGACGGCGAAGGCCTGTTCAAAGAGCGGGTTCTCCTCGCCCTGCGGCACAGCGCGCCGCATGAGGTTTCGCACGCCGTTGCCCACAAACTGCCTCACCTCGTCGATGGAGCGCTGTGGCATTCCGGTCTGCCGGAGTGCGTAGTTGGTACTGGCGGCCAGGTCGCCCAGGGTGTCGAGGAGGGTGCCGTCGAGATCGAAGATATAAGTATTGTATTCTTTCATTTTTTCAGGTTGTCTTTACTCGCCGTAGATGCGTTTGAGGGTTTCGCCCAGGGCTTCGTCTCTCAAGTCCACATCGACGATGCGTCCATACTCATCGAGCAGCATATTGGCCGGTATGGACCGAATGCCGTAGGTCTGTGCGCCGACTGACTCCCATCCCTTCAGGTCGCTGAGTTGGGGCCAGTCCATGCCCAGTTTTTCCACGGCGGCGAGCCATGGTTCCTTCTGTTTGTCGAAGGAGATGCCCACCACGTTGAATCCCTTTTCGCGGTATTTTTTGTAGTTGGCCACCACGTTGGGCATTTCCCTGAGGCACGGTCCGCACCAGCTGGCCCAGAAGTCGACGAGCACATAGTGGCCCTTTCCGCACCATTCGCTCAGGCTGTGCGGCTTGCCTTCGGCATCGTTGAGGGTCAGGTCGGTGAAGCGTGCCCCCAAGGGCCGCCTCTTCGCATTCTCCTTCATCCGCTCGAATGATTTCTTGGGACCGTCCATATAAGGATGGTCGAAATAAGGCGCTGAGGGCGACAGCACGCGCGACAACTCGCCCACCGAGAGCGCGTCGGCTATCAGCTGGGTGAACACCACCGGCACCATATTGTCGAGATTGTCCATCACGGCGTTGCGCATGATGGAGAGCGCCTTCATCTTCCAGTCTACATTGCCGCTTTGGGGCTGCATGCTGCTCCGCGCGCAGGTTACGAGGCCCTGGAAAGCCCTGTTGGCCTCTGTCGACTGTCTGGACCCCTCCACCAAGCAGGCGTCGAGGTCGACGGTGGTAGTGGCCTCGTCGGCGAAGAAGACCACCGTGTTTTCCTGCGAGGAATCGGTCTGCGGCCTTGCCGTTGAAGCCAGCAGCAGCGAGTTTAGCGGTCTTTCCTGGTTGAAAGACCATTTCCCGCTGTGTGTTGCGATACTGTCGATGACCTTTTCCATGCGCATATCGTCGTAGAGATACACCATGCGGGTTTTGTCGGCGGCGGTTCCGCTGACGTTTACTTTCACATTCTGTGCCTGCGACAGTCCGACGGCCGCCATCAGCAGGCAGAGCAGTATTGTCTTTTTCATCTTATTGCAAGTTTAGGACCTCTTGGCATGCTCCTGCATATACTCCCTGGGCGACATGCCGTAGAACTTCTTGAAGACCGTGGAGAACGAGGCCGCATTGCCGAATCCGCAGGCATAGACCACCTCGGCCACATTCATATTGCCCTCAGCCAGCAGGTTGGCCGCCTGTTTGAGCCGTATGTTCCGCACGAAGTCGTGCGGTGTCTGCCCGGTGAGTTCCTTCATCTTGCGGTGCAGGTGCACGCGGCTGATGCCCACCTCATCGGCCAGGAAGTCGACGCTGAGCGAGGAGTTGGCGATATTCTGGTTGATGACCACCATGATTCGCTCGAGCAGTTTCTCGTCGGGCGACTTCACGGCCACGGTCTCCACCTTGTCCTCCAGTTTGTCGTTTCGTGCGTATTTGAGCAGGAGTTGCCTTCTCGACTGCATCAGGTTGACGATGGTTCGCCTGAGGATGTCCATGTTGAAAGGTTTCACGATATAGGCGTCGGCGCCGGTCTCAAGTCCTTCGAGATGGTCTTCGTCACGGTTTTTGGCCGTGAGCAGCACGATGGGAATATGGCTGGTCTGCGGGTTCTGCTTCAGGGTCGACGCCAGTGCGTTGCCGTCCATTTCAGGCATCATGATATCGGAGAGCACCAGGTCGGGTTTCACCTTCAGCGTCTGTGCCAGCGCCTCCTTTCCGTTGGCGCAGCCATAGACGGTGTAGTCGTTGCTGAGTTCATGCACGAGATAGTTTCTTATCTCGTCGTCGTCCTCTGCCACCACGATGATGTAGGGCCGGTTGTTGTCGAGTTCGGTCACCAGTTCATGGTCGTCGAATTCCTCCACCGGTGCGGGCACCTCGGCGGTGGCCGTCTCTTCCATGATTTCATCGGGGGTAAGGTGCTCATGTCCGAGGGGTATGACCACTTTAAACTCCACCCATTGTGAAGGTTTCGCCCCTTCGGGATAAGCCATCTGCACATTGGATGCCGACACGGTGCCGTGGTGCAGCTCGACGAGCGAGCGGGTGAGGTCGAGTCCGATGCCGGTGCCCACATTGCGGTCGTTCACATCGGTGGGCGCCTGGTAGAAGCGTTCGAAGATGCGTTCCAGTTTGTCGGCCGGTATGGGTTCGCCGTTGTCGGCTATTCTTACCGTAGCGTTCTTCTCGTCGTGGCTGGCCTCGATGAGGATGACGCCGCCTGTGGGTGTGAACTTGAAAGCGTTGGAGAGCAGGTTCACCACCACCTTGTCGAAGTTGGTGCGGTCTATCCACACCGGCAGTGCACTGTCCTCATGCTGGAAGAGCAGCTTTATCTGCTTGGCCTTAGCCTGGTGTTCGAAAAGGCTGTGTATATCGTCGAGGAACCCGATGAGGTCGGTTTTCTGCATGCGCATCTGCATCATTCCCTTATCGATCTTCCTGAGGTCCATCATCTGGTTGATGAGTCCGAGTATACGCTCTGCGTTGCGGCGCATGGTCTCATAGACACTCTTCCGCTCGGGGTCCTTGTCTTTCTTGATGAGCGAGTGGAGCGGTGTGAGAATCAGGGTCATAGGTGTGCGGATCTCATGGCTGATGTTCATGAAGGTGCTCAGCTTGGCCTCGCCCAGCTGCTCGGCGTGGATATGCTCCTGGAGCCGGAGCCGGTCGCGCTCCTGACGCTTCCGGTAGAGCAGATACTGGCGCAGCAGCAGCCCGAGGATGGCCAGGTAGATGAGATAGGCCCACCACGTCTGCCACCACGGGTGGTGCACCACGACGGTGAACTCGAGCACCGGTGTGGACAGGTTGTTGTGCGTGGCTCTCACCTTGAAGCGGTAGGTACCGGGCGAGAGGTGGGAGAAGGAGATTTCGTTTTGTCCCGGCAACATGCGCACCTCGGGCTCATCGTTGATGCTGTAGGAATAGGAGATGTGCTCGGGGTTGTCGTAGGTCAGTGTGGAGAGCTGCAGGGTGAAGGAGTTGTCGCGGTGGCTGAGGTCGAACTTCCTGCTGGCCATGACGGTGGTGT
>CACYUZ010000011.1:6054-81124 GCA_902777645.1 uncultured Prevotellaceae bacterium
TTCACCGTGGCCTGCCACATGCGCGGATGGATGTCGGCGGGGTAGAACCAGGTGATGCCCCCCACTCCACCGAAGAGCATGGAGCCGTCCGGTCCCACACAGGAGGCTCCGTCGCTGAACTCGTTCGACTGGAGTCCGTTGTCCACGAAATAAGTGTCTATCCGTCCTTTCTTGGGTTCGAGGCAGCACAGTCCGTGGTCGGTGGAAATCCAGAGCCGTCCGGTGTCGTCTTTCTCAATAGAGGCGATACCGTTTTCGCCCAGTCCCTCCTTGTCGAGATAGTCTTTCATCTTTTTGGTCTTCAGGTCATAGCTGTAGAGGCCGTCGTTGGTGCCTATCCACAGTATGCCGTCGAACTCGCGCACCACCCTGGCCGCCTGCCCATAGAGAAGACAGTTCTCGCCGAAGGTGGAGAGCCAGCTTCCCGTCTTGAGGTCGAGGCACGACACGCCCATGGTGGTGGCTGCGTAGATACGTCTGTGGTCGGGCGACAGCGACATCTTGGTGATGTAGTCGTTGATGATGCAGTTCACCTTCCGGTCGTTGTCGGCCCCCTGTTTCATGTTGTAGGCCTTCACGGTCCCGTCGGCGGAGTTGAGGCAGAGCAGTCCGTTGCCCATGGTGGCGAACCACACATGTCCCTGATGGTCGTCCTCGAGGTCGAACACGCTCACCGTGGTGCCCTGCGGCAGCGCCTGCGGGTGATACTGCCGTGCATTCGGGTCAATCCATCCACATCCCTCCTTGAAACTACCTATCCATATTCTCCCTGCCTCATCCTCGTCGATGGTGAGCACGGTAGAGGGCAGCGGAGCCAGATAATGGTGCATCAGGCTGCGGTCGGGAGCAAACTGGTAGAGTCCGTCCTTGTCGGTGCCGATATAGAACCGCCCTTTCGAGTCGATGAACGTGCTGGTGACGCAGGCATTGCCTATGAGGTTCTGTGCTCCGAGCTTATAACCCATATACTTGAATCCCGGCGAGGAGTGCGGGTGCATGTAGACACCCTTCTGCAGCATGCCGAGCCAGAGGTTGCCGCCCTTGTCCTGTGTGATGGACATCACCTTGGCGGTGGAGAGGTCCACGTCGCGGCTCACATAGGGGTTCATGGAGAGTTGGTCGTTCGTGGTATTGAGGATGCCGATGCCGTTGCCGTCGAATCCGATGAGCACATGGCCGCTTCGGTCCAGATAGAGGTCGGACACCTGTGCGTTGCCTACGGCCTGCAGTTGTTGGAACGCGCCGTTTTCGAGGCGGAACACGCCCAGTCCGGTGGTGGCGGCATAGATACGGTTCTGCCGGTCCTCGCAGAGGTGTGAGATGCGTGCCCTGAAGCGCTCGTCGTTGAGATATCGGTGTGTCACCTTTCCGTTCTCATAGACCAGCAGTCCCATATTGTCGGTTACTATCCAGATGCGTCCGGCATGGTCCTGGAGCAGGTGATTCACGGTGTTCACCTTGGCCAGTCCGCCGTTCAGTTGGTGGGCGGAGCGTGGATTGTCCACCTCGAGCAGTCCGTGTCCGGAGGTTCCCACGAGGAGGCGTCCGTCGTGTGTCTGCAGGAAACAGGTCACATAGCAGGGCACCTCGCGCTGGTTGAGGTCTTTCACGGCGACATTCTTGAACTCACTGCCGTTGTAGGTTTGCAGCGCGCCGTACATGCCCACATAGAAGAGTCCGCTCTGGGCCTGCAGCACGCAGTTCACATAATTGCTGGCCATGCCCTGCGCATTGTCTTTCTTGTAGTGGTGGAATTTATAGCCGTCGTACTTGCAGAGTCCGTTTCGGGTGACCACCCAGATAAATCCGTCGTTATCGAGGTAGACCTGGTTGACGAAGCTGCTCGAGAGGTGGTCGTCGGCCCCAAACAGCTTTCCGTTCTGCGCCGATGCAGATTGCAGTAACGGGTTGCACCACAACAGACAGAGCAGACACAGAATGGCATTAGATTTCAGTCGGTATACATTTAGGTTCATACATTATCCTCCGTAGACAGGGCAAAAATAGGAAAAAAAGCAGAATGCGCCAAATTTTTCGGCGCATTCTGCGATTTTTTTTTACAAGGGGGAGAAGAGGATGGGCTTGATGGGCATTATGGGCTTAATGGGCGTTAAGAGCCTGTGCCCGCCACTCTAATTTATCCTTTACTTTCTGAAGAGCTTGGGCAGGAAGGCCTTGAGGCCCCTTCGCCAGGTGAGCCACTCATGGTGTGTGCCCTCCGACACCTGGTAGTCGACCTTGATGCCGGCCTTCCGCAGGTCGTCGGCCAATTTTCCGGTACCGAAGTTCTCCTCGCTGCCGCAACTGAGGAAGAGGCAGTGAATCTGCTTGTTGAAGGCCTCGGCGTCGCGGAAGATGCCGTCATAGCTCTTCTGCACGTCGAGTCCGAAGATGGCCCCGCTGAAGGCGCCCATCCAGGCAAAGGTGTCGATATGGTTGAGCACGAGGTCGAAGGTCTGGTGTCCTCCCCAGGAGAGTCCTGCCATGGCCCGGTGTTCACGGTCGGCGAGAGTGCGGAAGTTGGCGTCGATATAAGGAATGAGGTCGTTCATCATCACCTTGTAGAAGGAAGCGCCGTACTCAGAAAAACCGGCCCTGTTGTCGCCGCCCCGGAAGGGCGCCTTGATGTCACCGCTCTCCATGACCACAATCATGGGTTCGGCCTCACCGGCTGCTATGGCATTGTCCATGATGTGCTGCATGTGTCCCTGTTTGCTCCATCCGGTCTCGTCCTCGCCCATGCCATGCTGCAGATAAAGCACGGGGAAGCGCTTCTTCTGCATCTTCTTCTGCTCATAGAGAGCCGGTGTGTAGACCATGGCATGGCGCCACTCGCCGGTAGACTGCGCATAGTAGTAGATGGAGCGCACCTGACCGTGGGGCACGCCCTGCTGCGGACGGTAGTAGTCGCCTTCGGGTCCTTCGGGCACCTCGATGCCGCCCGCCAGGCGGTTGCATCCGAAGAAGGTGTCGGTGGCGGGGTCGACCACCGCCACGCCGTCGACGAGGATGAAATAGTAGTGGAATCCCACCACGAGCGGGTCGGTGACGGCGCACCACAGTCCGTTCTCATCGCGGCGCATGTCGTATTTCTTGCCGCAGATATCCACCTGCACACGGTGTGCCTCGGGAGCATTGATGCGGAAGTAGCCCCTCCGCTCGCTGTCTATTTTGGGAAATTCGTTGCCCGGCACGGTGGTGGAGGCCGTTACGGCATCGGCCGGCACATCAAACGGCTTTTTCACGGCGTAGCCCATGAGTTCGAGCATCCGCTCACCGTAGCGGCGTCCCAGTTCGCGGTATCCGGCAGCGTCGAAGTGCAGCCGGTCGGGTCCGTTGGAGCATCCTTTCGATGAGATAACCTGCGATGTATGAAGTGTTTGCGGCAGTTCGTTGATTTGTTTGTTCATGGCTACGCAGAGTCCCTCGCCATTGGCCTGCACCACCTCGCCGGCCAGCAGGGGCACCTCTTCGGGTTTGAGTTGCAGGTCGCCGAGCAGGTTGTCGTACACCTGCTGCACCATGCCGGCCCACTTGGGGTCGCCTGTGTTCGACTCACCCTGGTGCATGAGCACACCCTTGATCACGCCCTGCTGCTGCGCCTTTTTGGCCAGCGACACGAGGCGTTCATAAGGATTGTTGTCATAGGCGGCGAGCATGGGTTTCATCCATCCCGGCGCCCGTTTTACATACGCCTTGATGCTGTCGTTGAGGAATCCCTGTATATGGATGCCTCCGATAGCCACGGTGATAACGCCCACGCGCACATTCTTGGGCAGGTTTTCTGTCAGTGTTCGTCCGAAGTAATCGACCGGTGTGAGTCCGGTGTTCTCACGGCAGAGCGGCGGCAGGGCCTTGTACCACTCGCCCATTTTACGACCTCGCTGCGCGTCGTCGACGGCGGCCATCATCTGGAACCTGTCGTCCACGCCCTCCAGGTCCTGCGGCTCGGGTCGTGCCGCTCCCTCCATGTTCGACTGTCCGAAGCAGAGGAAGATGTAGAAGTTGCCGTCAGGAGCCGCGCACATTCTCAGCACCGAAAGGGCGAGGAATGCTATTACTAAAAAGATTCTTCTCATATTTGACTCTATTTATTGATAATGATTCATGAATTTCTGTTTTGACGCAAAGGTAACATATAATAAAGAAAAGCACGTTACGGTATGTATCAAAAACGGGCAGAGGGGTATCATGCACCTAGAAATGTTACACTGTGAAAAATGGATGTTACATTTGAATTTGTTTCATTCGCTGAATATACCTATTTTTGCAAACGAAATATAAAAAGCACTTAAAAAGGTAAAGAAAATGGTTTGTAGTTAGTTTATGCATTTAGGTTACGTTTTTCCTTAATAATCTCCGTGACCTTAGAAACGAGGCACCGCTCTGCCGGCTCGTGAGAGTAGGCAGAGAGCAAGCCTCCAGGACCTGAAGCCCACAGACCTACTGCTCCCCATTTCTGCCTTACTTTAGATATCAAACGAACAATGTAAACAAAATCCTAACAATAACCAAAACTATGTATCAAAATCAGTCAAGATGAAACAGCTATCTGAATTTTTCAAACGAGCTGTGCCAACCCTGTTGATGCTATTGCTTCCGCTGGCAAGTGTACTGGCGCAAGGCAACGGCATCCCTGTGAGGGGTACAGTGACGGACGAGGGGGGTGAGCCGCTCATCGGCGCATCTGTCTTAGTGAAGGGAAGTCCCGGCATGGGTACCGTAACGGACATAGACGGTAACTTCCAGTTTAGTGTTCCATCCGAGCAGACGACACTCGTCATCAGCTACGTGGGAATGGAGACCAAGGAGATACGCGTTGGCAAGCAGCGCAATTTCCAGGTGATACTGAGCGAGAACACCGAGCTGACGGAGATTGTGGTGGTGGGCTACGGCCAGCAGAAGAAAGCTTCTGTGGTGGGTGCCATCACGCAGACCTCTGGCGAGGTGCTTCAGCGTGCCGCCGGTATCAGCGATGTAGGTGCCGCCCTGACGGGTAACCTGCCCGGTGTGATTACCACGCAGGGCAACGGCCAGCCCGGTGAGGAAGAGCCCGACATCATCATCCGCAGCGCCTCGTCGTGGAACAACAGCGCGCCGCTGGTGCTGGTAGACGGTGTGGAGCGCCCCATGGGCACTGTCGACATCTCCTCCATCCAGAGCATCTCGGTGCTGAAAGACGCCTCGGCCACCGCCGTGTTCGGTGTGAAGGGTGCCAACGGTGTAATCCTTATCACCACGAAGCGTGGTCAGGAAGGCCGCGCCAAGATAAGCGTCTCGGCCAACGCCGTGATGAAGATTCCCTCAAAGTTGCCCAACAAGATGGACTCTTACGATGCCCTGATGGCCCGCAACAACGCCATCGAGCACCAGCTGAGCCTCTCGCCCAGCTCATGGGAGTTCATCCGCTCGCAGGACTTCATCGACAACTACCGCAACCAGACCACCCTTGAGCAGCGTGAGCGCTATGCCAACGTAGACTGGCAGGACGTGCTGTTCAAGGATTACTGTATGTCATACAACGCCAACATCAATGTGAGCGGTGGTACGCAGAATGTGCGCTACTTCGCCTCTGTCGACTTTGTGAACGAGGGTGACCTCTTCAATGTGCTCGACAACGGCCGCAGCTACAAGTCAGGTTTCGGCTACAACCGCATCAACGTGCGCAGCAACCTCGACTTCAACATCACCAAGACCACGGTGCTGAAGGTGAACCTGGCCGGCAGCAACGGTCAGCGCAAGCACCCGCTTGCCAACTCCGGCGACCTGTGGCAGGAGCAGCAGCGCTGGGCCGGTGCCTACAACATCGCCCCCGACGTGTTCCTCCCGAAATACAGCGACGGCTCGTGGGGTTACTACACCCGCGCCTCCAACGTATCCAACTCAGCCGAGAACCTGGCCCTCTCCGGTGTGCAGACCGACGTGTCGACCCGCATCAACACCGACTTCTCTCTGGACCAGAAACTCGACTTCATCACCCCCGGCCTCAACTTCCACGGCATGGTGGCCTGGGATAACAACTTCGTAGAGACCGGCCGCGGTATCAACGACCTCTTCAACGACGCCCAGCGCAAGTACATCGACCCGATGACGGGCGAAGCCACCTACAGCCAGTCGTTTGAGAGCTACAACCACTTCGACTTCCAGCAGGGTGTGATGTGGAACGTTCAGGACGGCTCTGTGGACAACAACCAGACGGTGCGCAACCTTACCTACCAGGCACAGCTCAACTGGGCCCGCAAGTTTGGTCTGCACGACGTGAGCGCCATGGGTCTGTTCTCGCGCCAGGAGTTCGGCCGCGGCAACGAGATTCTCCACTACCGTGAAGACTGGGTGTTCCGTGCCACCTACAACTACGCCCTGCGCTACTTTGTGGAGTACAACGGTGCCTACAACGGCTCCGAGCAGTTTGGTCCGGACAACCGCTTCGCCTTCTTCAACTCAGGCGCCATCGGCTGGACCGTGAGCGAGGAGAAGTTCTGGCAGCCCATCAAGAAATATGTAGACATGCTGAAGATCCGCGCCTCGTATGGTGAGATTGGTGACGACAACATCGGCGGACGCTTCCTCTATCAGAACACCTGGGCCTACGGCGGCCAGTCGTCGGTCGACATCGACCGCAGCAACAGCCCCTACACCTGGTACCGCGAGGCCAGCCTCGGCAACCCCGACGTGCACTGGGAGACGGTGAAGAAGTGGAACCTCGGTATCGACTACTCGATTCTGAACGGCATGTTCTCCGGTAGCCTTGACTTCTTCCGCGACCGCCGTTACGACATCCTCGTGGGCGGTGGCGACCGCAGTGTGCCCAGCTACTTCGGCCAGAACGCCGTGACCGCCAACCTTGGCAAGGTGAAGACGCAAGGCTACGAGCTGACGCTCAACTTCAACAAGAATATAAATAAGGACATGCGCGTATGGGCCAACTTCAACATGACGCACGCTGAGAACAAGGTGATTGTGAAGGACGACAAGCCCCTGCTCCCCGCCTACCGCAAGCAGGCCGGCTACTCCATCAGCCAGACCCGCTCGTATCTGGACAGCGGCTTCCTGAACACCTACGACGATGTGTACGGTGCACCCCGGTTCGACAGCAATGACAACCAGCGCCTGCCCGGCGACTACTATATCATCGACTTCAACGGCGACGGTATCGTCGACGTGAACGACAGTGCCCCCTACGGCTACTCCTCGATGCCCCAGAACACCTACAACGCCACGGTGGGCTTCGAGTGGAAAGGATTCTCCTGCTTCGTGCAGTTCTACGGTGTGACCAACGTGACCCGCGAGGTGACGATGACCAACTTCGCCAACAGTCTGAACACCGTGTATGACCAGGGCACCTGGTGGAGCAAGGAAACGCCCGACGCCGACATGCCTCCCTCACGTTTCGCCCTGAGCCAGGCCGCCTATGTGAACGGCACTCGCTACCTCTACGACGGCAGCTTCATCCGTCTGAAGAACGCCGAGATAGCCTACACCTTCACCCAGCCGTGGGTTCGCAAGGCCGGTCTCGACCACCTTCGTCTGTTTGTGAGCGGCAACAACCTCTGGCTCTGGACCCGCATGCCCGACGACCGCGAGAGCAACCTCGGCGGTTTCAGCGGCGGCGGCGGTGCCTATCCTACGGTTCGACGCATCAACTTCGGTCTGCGTCTTGGCCTCTAAAGCATGATACAATTGAGAATGACACAATCAGCAATTGAAAAGATGAAAACCAACAAGATATTATACAGTTTTGCAGCTGCCGCCCTCACGCTCGGTATGACCTCCTGCACCGACTATCTGGACAAGGAGCCCGATGCCAACGTATCGGAGGATGTGGCATTTGTGAACTTCCACAATTTCCAGGGATTCGTGGAGGAGATGTACAACTGCATCCCCGACAAGGAGAAATGCTACTGGTGTACGACCTTCAACTGGGGTGAGGACGAGATTATGAACACCGGTGAGGGCGACGCCCACTTCACCCGCGACGTAGACCTGGGCAACTACCGCGCCTGGTCGACCAACACGCAGGAGTGGCTGTACCGTCCGGGCAGCAACCCCACCTCTACCAACAAGTTTGAGCACTCGCTGTGGCCCCACGCCTGGTACTGCATCCGCAAGGCCAACATCGGTCTGGCCAATCTGGACAAGATGACGGTGGCCACGCAGGAGGAGCGCAACCTGATAGCCGGCCAGCTCTACTTCTTCCGTGCCTGGTGGTACGAGGAGCTGATGCAGTGGTTCGGCGGTCTGCCCTATATCAAGCACCCCATCGGTGCCACCGAGGACATGCGCTTCCCGCGCCTGAGCTTCCAGGAGTGCGCCGACAGCTGCGCCGAGGACTTCCGCAAGGCAGCCGACCTGCTGCCCATCGACTGGGACCAGACGGCCATCGGCAAGCAGACACTCGGCAAGAACGGCCTGCGCGTGACGAAGATAGCCGCCCTTGGCTATCTGGGCAAGGTGATGCTGTGGGCTGCCAGCCCGCTGATGGAGCACGGTGCGCAGCTTGGCGGCAAGAACACCTATAATTATAATACCGAGTATGCCCGCAAGGCCGCCGAGGCTCTGGGCGAGCTGCTGGCACTCGTGGAGAGCGGCCAGACCAACATAGCCCTGGCCCAGTTCGATTACGAGGACATCTACAACCACGTGCGCTCTAAGACAGCCACCACCTGCTTCAGCGATATCTTCTACACCACCGGCCAGAACTGGAAGATGCCGGGCTCCTGCGAGGCCATCTTCCGCGGTCCGTCGACCGACTACAACGGCTCCAACTGGAACTTCACCAAGATCTGGGGTACGAAGAAAGACAAGCTCGTGGAGCACGACAACATCATCCACATGCCCACGGCCAACTACATCAACTACGCCTACGGCATGGAGAACGGTCTGCCCATCACCGACCCCGAGTCGGGCTTCGACCCCGAGCATCCGTTCAAGAACCGCTCGCCGCGTTTCTACCACGACATCATCTTCGACGGTTTCAAGTATGTGAACACCACGATACCCGACGGCGACCCCTCTAAGATACAGCAGTATTGCGGTCTCTACACCGGCGGCTACACCCGCGGCTCTGCCGACGCCAGCCGCACCGGCTACTACACCCAGAAGCTTGTGCCCCACCAGGCCAACAAGTTCGACGGTATGTACAACTGGTCGGGCTCTCTGCACGTCTACCTGCCCTACATGCGTCTGGCCGACATCTACCTGATGTATGCCGAGGCCTGCACGGTGCTGGGCGGTGCCAGCGGCAAGTCGTCGAACTTCTCTAAGACCGCCGTCGACGCCATCAACACCCTGCGCGACCGCGTGGGCGAGGGTCATGTGGCCGAGAAGTACTGCGCAGACAAGAACCGCTTCATGGACGAGGTGCGCCGCGAGCGTGCCGTGGAGCTGGCCTTCGAGGGCTTCCGCTTCAACGACCTTCAGCGCTGGCTGCTTCTGAGCGAGGCTCCCTACAACAAGAAGACCTCGCAGGAGTTCTACCGCGCCGAGAGCGACAGCTACTTCAGCAACAAGGACAACGACCCGCGCAACGCCCGCGTGACCAACTGGCACGAGGAGACGATACTGGAGCGTGTTTACGGAACGAAGCACTACTGGTTCCCGCTTCTGGACAACGATGTGTATCTCTACGAGGAATTCCAGCAGAATCCGGGATGGTAAATCATGTATTAATTAGAATCAAGACGTATATATTATGAAATACAGATATATTTTGTTGGCAGCCATGGCCACGAGCGCGCTCAGCCTCCCCGCACAGGAGACCGAAGAGCCGTTGCAAGACGACGCTGTGCCCGTAGCCTTTCAGGCCAAGACAATGAACGAGACGCTGGGTGGCGTGTCGGTGGTGAACGTGCGCGAACTGTCCGACAAGAACTACAACACCTATGCGCTGGACAACATGCAGGGCTACGTGGGCGGCTGGAACGGCAACTCACTGTGGGGCATGGACGACCGTCTGATACTGGTAGACGGTGTGCCCCGCGATATAAATAATGTGAAGCCCGAGGAGATAGAGAAGATTACTTTCCTGAAGGGTGCCCAGGCCGTGGTGCTCTACGGCAGCCGCGGTGCCAAGGGCGTGGTGCTCATCACCACCAAGCGCGGCCAGGAAGGCGCCATGCGTATCAACGTCAGCGGCAACACCGGCTGGTACGTGGCCAAGTCGTTCCCCGAGTACCTGGGTTCGGCCGAATACATGACGCTCTACAACGAGGCCCTGGCCAACGACGGTCTGGCCCCGCTCTACACCGCCGAGGATATTTACAACTACGGTTCGGGCCTGAACCCCTACCGCTACCCCAACGTAGACTTCTACTCGAGCGACTATGTGAAGAAAGCCTACAACCGCAGTGAGGTCTCGGCCGAGATTTCCGGCGGCGGCACCTTCGCCAAGTACTACACCAACATCGGCTACTACCGCGCCGGCGACTTCTTGGACTTCGGCAAGGCCAAGAACAACTCCACGCAGCGCCTGAACGTGCGCGGCAACGTGGACCTTCGCCTGAACGACTTCATCAAGGCCTACGTAGACGCCAACATCACGTTCTACGACTCGAAGAGCCCCGTGGGCGACAACTATTGGGAGACAGCTGCCACAATGCGTCCCAACCGCGTGACGCCGCTCATCCCCATGAGCTACCTCGACCCGAACGCCGTGGCAGCCCGCAACATGCTGGCCGACTCTGACAATATCTTCGGCGGCATGTTCCTGGGCGGTACGCAGGCCCAGAACACCAACGTGTTCGCCAGCTACTATGCCGCAGGCAAGAGCAAGTGGACCAGCCGCCAGTTCCAGTTCGACACCGGCATCGACTTCGACCTCGGCAAGATTCTTGAGGGTCTGTCGTTCCACACCCAGTTTGCCGTTGACTACGCCACGAGCTACAGCACGAGCTACAACAACGACTACGCTACCTACGAGCCCGTATGGAGCAACTACGGCGGCAAGGACGTGATTGTGGCCCTGAACAAGTTCGGCGACGACAAGCACTCCGGTGTTCAGAACATCAGCGGCTCTACCGACAACCAGGTGATGAGTTTCAATGCCCACTTCGACTACAACCGCACCTTCAGCGACGTGCACAACGTGAGCGCCATGCTGCTGGCCAACGGTTTCCAGCTCACCAACTCGGGCGAATACCACAAGCAGAGCAACGCCAACCTGGGTCTGCAGCTGGCCTACAACTACGACCACAAGTACTTCGCCAACTTCAGCGCCGCCGCCGTCCACTCAGCCAAGCTGGCCGAGGGACACCGCCAGGCCTTCTCGCCCTCTCTCTCACTGGGTTGGGACCTGGCCCGCGAGAGCTTCCTTGAGGGCAGCGCCTTCGACAACCTGCTCCTGAGCGTGAGCGGCAGCATCCTGCACACCGACCTCGGTATCGACAACTACTACATGTATGCCGGCTACTACACACAGGACGGCGCATGGTGGGGCTGGTTCGACGGCCAGGCCATGCAGTCGGTCAACTCGAAGCGCGGCGACAACAAGGACCTCACCTTCCTGAAGCGCAAGGAGTTCAGCGTGAACCTGAAAGCCTCGTTGTGGGAGAAAGCCCTGACGGCCGACCTCTCGTTCTTCACCAACAGCGTGGAGGGCAAGATTATCAACCCGACGGCCGCCTACCCCAGCTACTTCTTCACCTACTATCCCGAGGCCACCTTCATTCCGTATGCCAACTACGACAATGACAGCCGCACCGGTTTCGACTTCGCCATCAACTACAACAAGAAGTTCGGCGAGTTCGACTTCAGCGCCGGCCTCACCGCCACCTACTACACCACGAAAGCCACGAAGCGCGACGACACCAACTACGTAGACGAGTACCAGCACCGCGAGGGCAAGCCCATCGACGCCATCTGGGGCTACGAGTGCCTCGGTTTTTTCCGCGACCAGGCCGACATCGACGCCTCTCCCGACCAGACCAAGCTGGCAGGCAACATCGCCCCCGGCGACCTGAAGTACAAGGACCAGAACGGCGACGGTGTAATCGACACGAAAGACCAGATCAACCTGGGCAAGGGTGGCTGGTACGGCAACCCGCTCACGCTGGGTCTGAACCTGACGGCCCGCTACAAAGGCTTCACCCTGTTTGTGCTGGGCACCGGCGGCTTCGGCTCGAAGGCCATGCGCAACGGCAGCTACTGGTGGATAAGCGGCTCGCAGAAATACTCGGCCGCCGTGCGCGACCGCTGGACCGCCGAGACCGCCTCTACGGCCACCTATCCGCGCCTGACCACCCTGAGCGGTGCCAACAACAACACCAACAGCGACTTCTGGATCTACTCCACCGACCGTTTCTCGCTGGCCAAGGTGCAGCTCACCTACGACCTGCCCTCGAGCCTCTTCTCGGCCAAGCACTGGGTGCATGGCGTGTCGGCCTTTGTGAGCGGCAGCAACCTGCTCACCATCGCCAAAGAGCGCGAACTGCTGGAAATGAGCGTGGGCAGCGCCCCGCAGACCCGTTTCTACAACCTCGGTGTAAAAGTATTGTTCTAACCCACATAAGCATACATAAACAACAGAACCGATTATGAGAAGTCATAAAACCATATACAGAGGCACATGGGCCCTGGCCATGGCAGCCGCAATGACCCTCACGAGCTGCGACGACCTCTTCGAGCCGGCCCTTGAGAACCAGCGCGACATCAACGCCATGGAAGGCGAGCCCAGCTACGCCCAGGGCATCCTGGCCAACGCCTACATCCTGCTGCCCTACCAGAGCGGCCCGCAGAGCGACCTGGCCACCGATGATGCCGTGTGCAACGACCAGACGAACAACTACCTGCGCATAGCCACCGGTGCCTGGGCCGCTGAGAACGACCCCCTGAGCCAGTGGCAGAACCGCTACAACGCCATCCAGTATATCAACATCATGCTCGAGCATGTGGACAACGTGGCCTGGGCCAACACCCCCGCGCTGAACCAGATGTACTGCGACCACTTCAAGGGTGAGAGCTACGCCCTGCGCGCCCTCAACATGTTCCACCTGCTGCGCGCCCACTGCGGCTACACCGCCGACGGCCGCCTGATGGGTGTGCCCATCATGCTGCGCCACCTGGAGGCCGGCGATGACCTGAACCTGCCGCGCGCCACCTTCAAGGAGTGTCTGGACCGCATCATGCTCGACATAGACAGCGCCCTGGTGCTGCTGCGCTATGAAGACGGCGATGTGGACTCTGAAGAGCAGGTGCCCGCCAAGTACCGCCAGATGGGCGGCACCATGGGCGACTACAACCGCGCCTTCGGCTCGCACATGCGCGGCAAGATCAACGGCCGCATCGTAGAGGGCATCCGTGCCCAGGTGGCCCTCTTCGCCGCCAGCCCCGCCTACAACAAGGACAGCGGCATGGGCTGGAACCAGGCAGCCGACATGGCAGCCGTGGTGCTCGACCGCATCGGCGGCGTCGCCGGCATGGACCCCACAGGCTGGAAATGGTTTGCCAACCACAGCGACATCGACAACCTGAAGCAGGGTGAGAGCCCCGCCGAGATGCTGTGGCGCGACAACCGCAGCGGCGACAGCGAGCACGGACTGGAAGACACCAACTATCCCCCGTCGCTCTACGGCAACGGCCGCACCAATCCCACGCAGAACCTGGTGGACGCCTTCCCGATGGCCAACGGCTATCCCATCACCGACGCCGCCAGCGGCTACAACCCGCAGAACCCCTATGCCGGCCGCGACCCGCGCCTGGCCATGTACATCCTGCTCAACGGCGACGTGATGGGCAGCAACAGCAGCCAGATTATCACCGGCACCTACGGCAGCAACCGCGACGCGCTGAACCGCGACAACGGCTACAGCACCCGCACGGGCTACTACCTGCGCAAGTGGCTGCGCTCCGACGTGAACCTGAACCCGTCGTCGACCACCGGCAAGTATCACTACACCCCGCGCATCCGCTACACCGAGATTTTCCTCGACTACGCCGAGGCAGCCAACGAAGCCTGGGGCCCCACCGGCCGCGGCTCGCACAACTACAGTGCCTACGACGTGGTGAAAGCCCTGCGCCAGCGCGCCGGAGTGGGCGTCTCGAACGGCGACCCCTATCTCGAGTCGATCAAGGGCGACAAGGACAAGATGCGTGAGCTCATCCGCAACGAGCGCCGTCTGGAGCTCTGCTTCGAGAACCACCGCTTCTGGGACCTGCGCCGCTGGAAGGTAGAGCTGAGCAAGCTCAACGAGACCGCCCGTGGCATGCAGATAGACCAGAACAGCGACGGCACGCTGCAGTACACCCTCCTGCCCAATGTGGAGACCCGCAACTACAAGGAGTACATGTACTACGGCCCCATCCCCTACGCCGAGATTATCAAATGGAGCAATCTGGAGCAAAACCAGGGCTGGTAATGAGAGAACGAAATAACAAGTAAAGTTTTAAGACAAAAGAAAATATGAAACTGAATATAAACAAAGTGCTTCTGTACACCTGTCTGCCCCTGCTGGCCGGCGGTCTTGCCTCCTGCGAGAACAGCGACAACGACTTCCCCGACTATGAGGGCGGTGTGAGCGTGTACTTTGCCAACCAGTATCCCGTGCGCACCATCGTGCTGGGCGAGGACGAGTACGACACAAGCCGCGACAACGCCCACCAGTGCCAGCTTCAGGCCACCATGGGCGGCAGCTACACCGGCAAGAACATCAAGGTGCAGATAGCCGTGGACAACGACCTCTGCAACAATCTCTACTTCGCCGACGGTGTGACCCCCGTTCTGCCCATGCCGAGCAACTACTACACGCTCTCAAGCACCACGATGGACTACAAGGGCGGCTTCACCGGCGCTGTCGACGTGCAGCTCACCGACGCCTTCTTCAACGACCCGAAGGCCCTGTCGAACAACTACGTGATACCCGTGGTGATGACGAGCCAGACGGGCGCCGACCAGATACTGAGCGGCCGCACCATCATTGAGGGCGAGCAGGCCCAGCGCACCAACGCCGGCCGCTGGGACGTGGCTCCGAAAGACTACATGCTCTACTGCGTGAAGTTCATCAGCAAATACGACGCCAACTACCTGCGCCGCGGTGTAGACCAGATCAACTTCGGCGGCAACACCCGCAACGTGGTGCGCCACAAGGGTGTTGAGAACGACGAGGTGAAAGACGACATCACCACGCTGGGTCTGAACGACGTGAGCTATCCCGTAGAGGTGCAGGTGACCGACGGCCAGTACCGCAACTGCACGCTCCGCCTCAGCTTCGACGGCAGCGGCAAGTGCACCGTATCGAGCATGACCGACGGTGTGACCGCCTCGGGCAGCGGTTCTTACAACGAGAAGTCGGAGAAGAAGGCCTGGAACAACAAGGACCGCGACGGCCTCTACCTCGACTATAAGATCAACTTCGCCGACGCCACGGTGAGCACCCGCGACACCCTCGTATGGCAGAGCCGCGGTGTGGTGAAGGAAGAATTCGCCCCTGTGTATCTGGAGAAGTAAATCAGCTTAACCCTACAACGTAACAACGTAAAACAATGAAACAGAACAAAATATTCCTCCTGGCCGCAACCGTGCTGACGTTGGCCTCCTGCGCCGACGACAACTTCCAGGACTTCCGTACGGCCGCCCCTGAGCGTGGCGCCGCCTACGAATACCTGAACAGCTACAGCGACCTGAAGACCTACGTGGACCGTGCCGCCAGCCCGATTTTCAAATTGGGCGGCGCCACGAGCGCCAACGAGTTCAACAAGCAGGAACTGGTATACGCCCTCGATGTGGCCAACTTCGACGAGCTGGTCACGGGCAACGACTTCAAGTATTCCTCATGCGTTGACGACAACGGCCAGATGAACTTCGCCACGGTGACGAATTTCGTCCACAATGCCAAGGACGCCGGCCTCGACCTCTACGGTCACACCCTGGTGTGGCACGCCCAGCAGCGCCCCACCTATCTCAACGGCCTCATCGCCGGCAAGAAGATAGAGGTAGACCCCAACGCAGGCCCCGTGCACACCGAGATGCTGGTGAACGGCGACTGTGAGGGCGACGACGTGTCGTGCCTCGTAGGTAAGGACGGCGACGGCGGCGGCGGTTTCCAAACCCATATTGTCGACGGTGCCGGTGTCGACGGCTCGCGCTGCGTGAAAGTGCACGCCATTGACAATCCCTCGCAAGACTGGGACACCCAGTTCTTCATCACCACGCCGGGCCACGTGTGGCAGGCTGGCGAGCAGTACCACTTCGCCATGAAGGTGCGCGCCGACAAACCCGCCGGCACAGGCATCCAGGCCCATGGCGCCCCCGGTGCCTACATCCACTGGCAGATGTTCAACAGCGGCTTCAACTTCACCACCGAGTGGCAGTCGCTCGAGTGGGACGGTGTAATCAGCGCCGATCAGGCCGGTTCCAAAGGCATGCAGACCGTGGCCTTCAACCTGAACGTGCTGAAGGAAGAGAACAACTACTACTTCGACGACATGTCGTGGGAGCTCGTCAGCGAGCCGCAGGGCAGTGTGAGCCTCTGGGAGAACCAGGTGGCCAACGGCGACTGCGAGGGTGACGACGTGACCTGCCTCGTGGGCCGCGACGGCGGCGGTGGCGGCGACCACACCACCATCGTCAACGGCGCCGGCGTCGACGGTTCGCGTGCCGTACGCGTCCACTCCATTGCCTCGGCCGCCCAGGACTGGGACACCCAGTTCTTCGTCTACACACCCAACAAGGTGTGGAAAGAGGGCGAGAAATTCCAGTTTAAGATGATGGCCCGCGCCGACAAGGGCGCCAACGTTTCCGTACAGTCGCACACCACGCCGGGCGCCTACATCTTCTGGAGCTTCCTGGCCGGCAACTACAGCATCGGCACCGACTGGACCGCGATAGACTATGAAGGCACCGTGAGTGGCGACCAGGCCGGCGCCAACGGCATGCAGACCATCGCCTTCAACCTGAACGTGCTGCGCGACGACAACAACTACTACTTCGACAACATCGAATGGAACATCGAGGTAGAGGCCGACCGCATTCCGCTCACCGAAGAGGAGAAGCGCGACACGCTGACCTGGGCCCTGGAAAACTGGATAAAGGGCATGATGGAAGCCTGCGAGGGCAATGTGAAAGCCTGGGACCTCGTGAATGAGCCCATGAGCGACGCAGCGCCCACCGAACTGAAGACAGCAGCCCGCGAAGGCGGCGACGACAACTTCTACTGGCAGGACTACCTGGGCAAGGACTATGTGCGCACCGCCGCCCGTCTGGCCCGTCAGTACGGCGGCAACGACCTGAAGATCTTCATCAACGACTACAATCTGGAGGCCGCCTACAACCACAACGCCAAGTGCGACGGTCTGATCGACATGATCAAATACTGGGAGAGCGACGGCGTGACGAAGATAGACGGTATCGGCTCGCAGATGCACGTGACCTATCAGATGAACCCCGACGCCCAGAAGCGCAACGAGGAGGCTGTGGTGAACATGCTGAAGAAGCTGGCCGCCACCGGCAAGCTGGTGCGTATCTCCGAGCTTGACATGGGTATCGCCGACAAGGACGGCAACACCATCAAGACAGTCGACGTGACCGAGGAGCAGCACAAGCTGATGGCCGGCTACTACACCTTCATCGTGAAGAAATACTTCGAGATCATCCCCGCCGCCCAGCGCTACGGCATCTGCGTATGGGGTGTGACCGACAGTCCCGACGCCGAAAACAGCTACTGGCGTCGCGGTGAGCCCATCGGTCTGTGGGATGTGAACTACTACCGCAAGCACACCTACGCCGGCTTCGCCGACGGTCTTAGCGGCAAGTAACGCTGAAAAAAATCCACCGGTCTCCCCTGCCCTGCCACGGCAGCAAGCGAGGAGCCGGCGGATATCCCATTGTCCAACAGCGTTTGGGCAATTTTAGAACTTTACATTGTTTGTGAGCCCGGGCTTGGGATAAGCCTGGGCTTTTTTAGTGTTATCAAGTGAGCATTTCTTCCGATGATTATCATTGAGGTACTCTTCATCTACAACTCTGCCATTTTCATATTGAAGGGCTTTGTATGCGGCAAAAACCCTTTGTGTATAAGGTCGTAAATCTCCTGCATTGAAAGCCCCGTTAGCCGGGCCGTTTCTTTTGTACCTATGTATTTATTCTGTGGCATAACCAAATGCAAACTACTAATCTAAGCTGTTGATGACATTCAGCATTGTGTCATAGTCCGTTATCTCATGGTAGCGTACTTTGCTTGTTGAAACGCTGTTGAAGAGTTTCTTGGCACATTCAATCTTTGCCATTTCAGCTCCTTTCAGGTTCATGGACAGCATACTGCCCTTGGTCTCCGCCACGAAGAAGACGTGCTTTACGCCCATATTGTCATTGAAGGCAATCGCCCAGTCTGGCGCATACTTGCCCACTGGTGTAGGTATCTGGAAGGAACGAGGCAGCCGGGCATAAACGCATACCTCATCCGCTTTGTCAAGAGCTTCGGCAAACTTCCGTTCACCCTTGCTGTCCGTAAACACATAGTCAAGGATATGTTTCTTGGCCTCGTAAGCTTTTTCTACAGGCTGGCGACTCTTCTCTTTCGTAAAAATGCTTGCATCATACTGCTGCTCTGTGCGGTTGTAGGCGATATGCTCTACAATCATCGTGGCTTTTTGGTCTTTTATCAGACGTACCACGTTACGGATAAACTCTTCTGGATTGTTCTTGAACAGATAGAGCTTTGCTTTAGAAATGCCTTTCAGGATGCGAACCACCGTTCTTCTTGTCAGTGTTGCGCCCTTGGCTATCTCGCCCACAAGGTCGTAGGGGACATCGCTTGTCGAGACCTCCCTCATGGTTTGTGTTCGGGTATGCTGGTCACCTGTGAAGTCCAAGTCGTCAGTTCCCTGTTCGCCTGTCGTCACCACATATTTCAGTTCAGTGACTCGCAGATTCTTGTTGATGGAAGCCACGGCTTTCTGTATCAACTCCCCACTATCATAGTGAACAGTATAGACGTACCGATGGTTGATTTCCTCCCACAGTCGCTTAAACTCGTTCTTGCTGGCATTATCATTGAGATGATTATTGACAGCTTCTGCCGACTCATTGGCATTCTCAATCATGTCATCAAGGGCAGACGGGTCGAAGATACCCTGTATCAACTTATGAACTTGCTCACTGATAGGAGCGAGTTTCTTACTCATTGGTGCGAGGTTGCCTGTGCGCAGATCTTCATGATAACTCTGCTGGATGTTGCCCTTGTCGTCCACATAGTCATTCTCAAACAGATAGTTGACAATGGCTGAGGCCTCCATTGCTGAGATTTCATGTACTTCTTCACCAACCTTGAATTTGCGGCCTTCAAAGTATGCCACGGTAGCCAACGTAGGACGCTCACGCAATGCCTCGCGTGTCTCTTTCTGTAGCGCATCAACAAAAGTGCTGTAACTTTCATTAGCGATGACCGTCAGGGCATTGATGTCATGTACGGCTTCGCCCAACCGTTCGGCATCCATGCGAACACCTTGTTGGTCAACGCAGATACGCAGTCCGCGTCCTACCTCCTGACGCTTAGCTGTCGCACTGCTGGCATGGCGAAGTGTACATATCTGGAACACATTCGGGTTGTCCCATCCTTCACGCAGCGCAGAATGAGAGAAGATGAATCGTGTCGGCTCATCAAAGCTCAACAACCGCTCTTTGTTTTTCAGAATCAAGTCGTATGCTGATATGTCCGAAGAGAAGTCTTCGCCACGTTTCACGGTGCTGTTGATAGCATGTCCCTTCTTGTCTATGGAGAAATACCCGTTGTGTACCTGGGCGGCAGTAAAGCGTTTCAGGTAACGCTGGTAGTCATCTTCAAAGAGTGACAAGTTTTCATTGAGGAAACGGGTGTATTCCTCTTCAAATACCTTCCAGAGAAAGCCTTTCACTACCTCTCCCTGTTCGTCGTAGCCTTTATAGTTGGCCACTTCGTCGATGAAAAAGAGCGAAAGTGTCTTGATACCTTGCTTGAAGAGTGTGGCTTCTTTCTCGAAGTGCGAACGGATGGTTTCTCTTACCTGTATGCGCTGTATCTGCTGTTCAGACACATCGCCCATAACCTCACCCTTGCGCAGTGTGTCACCATTCATGAAATAGACCGTGTTGGTCAAAGGGTTGATGTCGGTGATGACAAAATCCTTATAGGCAGGAAGCCCAGATGTGTCATAGAGCGAATCGTTCTGCCCGAACTTGCATATCTGTCTGCGGGTGCCGGCTGCTCCCTTTACTTCAATCTCCAATCTTACTTCTGGAGCCTTATTCTTTGAGAGTACAATGCTGTCAAAGTAGATATAACTCTGATTGCCCAACAGGTTTTGCAGAGTGATACCCTTCACCTGAATTTTCTTCACTAAGCGCTGGCGGTAGGCATCGTAGGCATCCAGTGCATAGACGCAGTTGTGCGAAGTCTTGTGAGTTGCCGAATAGTTCAGCACAAACAATGGCTTGAAGTTCTTCAAGGCTCGTTGCGTGGCGGCACCTTCCATCTTCTGTGGCTCGTCCATGATGATAATAGGGCGATTGGCAGCAATCACATCGATAGGACGGCGGCTCTGGAAATCATCACGCTTGGAGTAGATGATACGACTCTCCTTGTTGGCGGCTCCTTCCTTGAAGGAGGTGTTGAAGGCTTGCACGTTGATAATCATCACATTGATAGAGGCATCACTGCTGAACGAGTCAATCTGCGTCAGGTTGCCGCTGTTGTAGATGAAGTAGCGGGCTTTCTTGCCATATTGC
This sequence comes from uncultured Prevotellaceae bacterium, assembly GCA_902777645.1. GTDB lineage: Bacteria > Bacteroidota > Bacteroidia > Bacteroidales > Bacteroidaceae > Prevotella. The sequence continues at coordinate 26,747 of CACYUZ010000011.1, forward strand.
TCCATGAAATGGTCTTCCAGCATCGTGAAACTCTTATATACACCTTCACGGATAGCGATACTTGGCACCACCACGATGAACTTACTCCATCCATAGCGTTTGTTCAATTCGAACATCGTCTTGATATAGACGTAGGTCTTACCTGTACCCGTTTCCATCTCAATGTCGAGTGAGCAAGCGCCCAGTCCGTCAGGCAGACTCAGTTTCGTTGATTTAGGGATATTGCCGATGACTTGTTGTTGCTGTATATTGGCTAGCAGCTGATGACCTTGTAATTCTACATCGCTATTACGCCAGCCAACATACTCTTCCTCAAACGTAATCTGTCCCTTACGCTTGCCAAGGTCACGACGGTACTGCGCATTCGTCTTTGAGGGTTGTCCGGCAAACACGCTCACCGTCTGCTCTACAGCATCCGTCTGGTATTGTTGTATTTTGAATTTAAACTTCATGCCTTATCAACCTCCTTCAATGATTCTGCTTTCTTTTCGTCAACTTCTGCCTTAGCAATCAGTTGGGCTTTTTTCTCTTCATCAGGTTCTGTTTCTGCCAACCTTCTATAGCATTTAGCACGATATTCGAACGATTCTTTACCCTTTTCATTATATAATAAAGCTTGAGTAAATAATTCTATGGCATCTGAATATTTCTCCATTGCAATATATATTTCACCCTTGGTGATAAAAGATACGTAACCACCACCTAAATCTATAGAATGATTAACGTCAGCCAATGCCTTATCAAAATCATTCATTTTCAAATAGAGGTCTGCACGATTATTATATTTGCTAGCATTATTAGGAGCAAGTTCTATTGCTTTATTGTAGTCCTGAAGAGCGCCCTCGTTGTCATTCATATCACTTCTTAAATTACCTCGATTGTTATATGCCATAGCATAATTAGGATTAAGCTCTATGGCTTTATTGTAGTCCTGAAGAGCGCCCTCGTTGTCATTCATATCACTTCTTAAATTACCTCGATTGTTATATGCCATAGCATAATTAGGATCAAGCTCTATGGCTTTATTATAATCTTGGAGAGCTCCTTCTTTGTCATTCAGGTCCTTTCTTAAAATACCCCGGTTATTATATGTACCAGCATCGTTAGGATCAAGCTCTATGGCTTTATTATAATCTTGGAGAGCTCCTTCTTTGTCATTCAGGTCCTTTCTTAAAATACCTCGGTTATTATAGACCTCGGCGATATTAGGCTCTATCTCAAGAATTTTAGAATACAACTCCATCGCTTTCGCAGAATTTTTTTCAGAAACAGCCTGAGCAAACAGTTTACTTGTCATAGCTCTTTTTGCAGCTCTTTCAGCCTTCTTCTTACTATTATCGATATTCTTCTTGATTGCCTCGATGCTTTCTTTAAGTGCAGTAACTTCAGATAATGAATCTTTAGCAGATTTAGCATCATTAGCTGCTGATTCTATCTGAGTTTTAAGTTCTGTACGTACACTCTCTATGATTTCTTCATGCTTCTTGTTATTTCTGATATTCAGGAGTATTGGAGAAACTACTCCTAGACCTATACCTAGAATAGATACAATTGCACCAATTATAATACTTAATAATGTAAGCCAATGCCCGTGATTATCATTGATGGCAACTTCTTTTGCCCTTACATCTTCTCGATATAGTTCTATCTCCTTTTCCATCCTATCAAGTCGCCCTTTCATCAATTCGTTCTCAGCTTGTAACTGCTTGATGGTTTCTTGCTGATTTGTGGTCACTTGTTTAGATGTTGTTTGTGGTTGTCCTTGTATGGGGACGATTTTTGATCGTTGCCCGAGAACACACAGGCAAACTAAAAACATTAAAACTGCTAATGTATATCTTGGTTTCATATCTATTTTATTTTAGTTATTTTCGCTATTTTTTCTTTCAAATGAATCCCACAAAAAGTTTACCAAAGTGACACTACTGCCTATTGCTAATTTGGCGTGTCGTTCTTGTAATCCCTTATACGACGCACTTTTACCATGTCCGCTTCCGTATGCATTTCGTATAATAGCAATATTTGTAGCTATACCTCTTAAACTACCAAGTATCGCTTTTATTGCCGTTGCCTCTTTAGCTGTGTCAGGAATATGTTTAGGTGTTATTTCTAATAATTTCATTGTCTCGTCAACGAGTTGATTCAACTTCCAATCCTTATTGGGGGGTATTCCAGTCCTCTCTAAAATAGTCTCACAACAACTTTCTATCAGTTCCTTTGCCTTTCCTATTGCTTCTGTTGGGTTGGTAGATTGATTTTCAAGCATAATGCTCATCTGCTTATTGATATATTCGCTTGAAAACGCTTCCTCAACAGATTTTGCTGCAAATGCAGAAAACTGATTAGAGCTTATTCTCTGTGCTATTTCCTTACATTTGGCATAATACTTTCCATAAACATCATTGGGTGTACCGTAAGAATACGGATCATTGATTCCATCACGCTCTTTTTCGAAATTGGGGTAATGTAACTCATAATAATTCAGCAAATCAAGCAATAGTTTATTAGATTTATCATCAGTACTCTCATTTATAAAGGCATTCAAAGATTTTCCTTTCGACAACCCATAATGAGAACATAAAGCAACTCCAACACTTTCCATTGTAAAAGTGTCAAAATCAGCAGTCGAGAAGTCTAAAACATATCCTCCACGATTGAATAATTTTAGGAACAACCCTTTTTCGGTATTATTCATATTCGGAATCGATTAAATGATTCTTCTTACAGTGTCCTTGCTATACTCTTCCCAAATCTGCTCGAAGTTGTCGGCAACCTGATCGTTGGCGAGGCTGCTGTCGCGCATCACGAAGTAGTATGGTTGTTGACGGGCTATCTCTGTAATGGTCGTCTCATTCACTTCTTCACCGAAACAAGCCATCAAGTAGCCATCGCTGACACTCCAGACAGTCTTGCCGGCAATGCTGCGCTTTTCTATCTTGGCACTCAGTTCAATGCCAAGCTCTATCATCGTCTGGAACAGTAGGTCTTCCTCAGTGCGATCTGGCTTGATGTTGTCATCAAAGAGTTTCTGTTCATTGAACTCTGATGGAGTGTAATACACATCCTGCATGTTCGATGAGTCGAGTTTCAGAACACGGAAACCTGTGTCAAGGTCTTGTGTGGTTAAAGGTGACTCTTCCTTGATTTTCTTACCTGCACGACGGATGCGCTCCTTGCCTATTTCGCAGATGTTCTTATAGCCAGCCTTGTAAGCCTCGCTCTTCTCGTCTGTTGCTTCCGGCAACTGTACCATGATGAACTTGCGCTTACCGCCATCTTCTGCATTGAGTTGCATTACAGCATGGGCGGTTGTGGCAGAACCTGAGAAGAAATCTAAGACAATGATATCTTTCTCTTGGTTCATTATTGTAATCAAATATCTTATTAATCCTACAGGCTTAGCAAAATCAAATGGGATTGAAAGTGAAGATAATTCTTTTGAACTATGACGGTTTTCAAATTTTGTAATTAAATCGTTAGGGATGGTACCTTCATCCTTTCTGTCATTTAACCATATCTTGGTATAAATATTCCATGAAGAAGGTTGTCTGTTTTCATCCATAAGGACTCCATTATTTGTTTTTTTAAACTCTATATTACCTTTTTCAAATTCAGTCTTAAACAATTCGTAACTCCATCTCCAAACTCCATCTGTGGAAACTGGCGAAACTGTTTTACCTTCTACAATGTCAATAGGGAAGGTTTCTCCAGGAGGAATTACAAAATGACCATCTGGGCATTTTATATAATATCTCAGGCTTGGCCTTACTCCCAAAGATGACTGATATAGCCCCATTGAACGATAATGCTCCCCTTTTCTTAATCCGCTTGTTTCAATTTGATTGTATACCTTTGTTACAAGCTCTTCACTCATTTCACCTCTAAAATATCTAGCAGAATCATATTTTCGAGCATAAATAACAATATAATCAATGTTATGGGCAAAATACTTACCTTGAGATCCTCCACCTGATTTCATTTGGCGTGAAATTATACCTAATTGATTGTTTTTTCCATATATTTCATTTCCCAACCTAATTACATTTTCAACCTCATCTTGTCCTATAGAGATGAATATCACCCCATCCTCACTCAACAAATCCTTTGCCACTTTCAAACGTGGGTACATCATATTGAGCCAGTCGGTATGAAACCGACCATTGCTTTCTGTATTGGCAAAAAGGCGGTTTCCTTCTTCATCCTCTTGTCCACTATTGTGCCTATACACCCCAGCAGATTGGGAGAAATCATCGTTATACACGAAGTCGTTGCCAGTGTTATATGGAGGGTCGATGTAAATCATCTTCACTTTGCCCAGATAGTTCTCACGCAGCAACTTCAAAACTTGCAGGTTGTCGCCCTCAATATAGAGGTTCTGCGTGTTGTCGAAGTCCACACTCTCCTCACGACAAGGGCGCAGCGTGTCGGTCGTAGGGGCATTGGCCAGTCGGATGGCATTGCGCTTATCGGGCCAAGTGAACTGATATCGTTCCTCTGCACCCTCCACAATGTTCTTTGACAATTCCTGGCGAAGTTGGTCAAAATCGATAGCCACTTCCGGCTTCCCTTTATCGTTCAGCCGTTCCGTGAGGCAGTTGGGAAACAGTTCCCCAATCCGCTTTATATTCTCATCCACGATGTTCGTGGTCTGCATGTTCAGTTTCTCCATATAATTATTTCAATATTTCTTTTACTTGTATTGCTATCTCTTCAGGTGTCATAACAGCGGTTGACAATGCCATTTTTGCGCCTAATGAAGGGCTGAATTTAATAACTTCAGCCTTTGTTATGTTGTGCCAAATGGGCAATATTCGACTTACACCGCTTTCTTCTAAATTGAATAAACCATCTAATTCGTGGTTTGTCCAATACTTGCGAATAAAATCATTTGATATTACAACAATACCAAATTTGGAGTTTCGTAACCCTTCATCTATTTTTTTACGGATTGAATCCCCCCACTTGATAGCATCGTTATCATACCAAACAGCAACACCTAATTTCTTAAGCTCATCCACAAAAGGTTTTACGAAGGTCTCTTTATCTTCTGAGGCATGAGAGATAAAGACATCATATTGAATATCATCGTGCTTTATCATTTCGTTTCGTGATAAGAGCTTTGTCTGGGCAGAGACCTTTGAAGTAAGTTCTTGCTGAAGTTTCTTTATTTGCTTATTGTAGTTGTCTTGGATTATTTTTTGGTTTTTCTCAACTTCTTCTTGCTGCTTCTTGGCTTCCTTAGCAAGCTCTTTTTGCAGAGTTGTATTGGCGTTATTCAAGCCAACTTGTTTCCTTGATATTTGCTTTTCTACTTCTGCTCTTTTGCCTTCTAATTTTGCAGCGTCATTTTCAAGCTTATTTATCTGATTCAACTTGTTTGCTAGTGAAGAACCCTTAGCATTCTTCAACGAAGAACTAAGAGTAGCAACAGATTTCTTTTTGGCAGCAATTTGCTTTGAGAAATCAGCGCGTTTAGCTTCAAGCCTTTGAATTTCTTTACTTAAGCTGTTGACTTTGTTTTGATATATGGTACTACTCATCTTAATTTTTCCTTTAATTTTGTTATTTGTTGGTGCAACTCGTATTTCTTGCGTGTCTGCTTCTCAGAGCGACACTGCTTTTCCAGTGATTCTATCTGGCGAAGCAAATTCTCTCGCTGTTCACGATGGATAATCTGTTCCTCGATGCATTCTTCTGCCTGAGCATCCAAGCCTCCGATGGCTGCAACAATGTTATTCCAGACATCATCAAGTGACAAGCCTTGCAGGGGAATAGCGGCTTCACTTGTCGGCATCCATTTTGACTGTTGCAGCCGAGTATGGAAGATGCAGAACTGTGTCTGCTCTTCATGTTGCATGGCAAAGACCATCTTCTGTGGTATCAGCTTTTGAAGCATGAGGATATTCTTAGAGTCATAATCCTTTCGCTTCAGTGCCACTTGCAGGACATAGAATCCTTCTATTTCTTTCCCTTTCGTCAAGGCGGGAACAGTTGCCGAAGATACCCTTGCCACCAATGCCATACGGCTGATGTCTGCATCAAAACGGTCACGCTCAGCCGCTTTGAGATTGAACTTCTCAAAGACAGCCTTCTTGTAGAGCGGCTTGTTGATGGCGGTAGCAGGTGGCAACTGGAACATAGGCGTCATTTGATTACAAGGAAACAAATCAGTTCAAAGTCGTCAAGACCAGTGATGCGCTCTTCAAAGAGTTCACCTACATAGCCATCGAGGAAACTGTCGATATCCGATTCTTCCTTCTTGGTTACGATAGACTCTATCGCCTTGCCAAGCAGTTCTGAGTATTTACTCATACGCAAACCGTCGCGTGTCTCTTTGTTGAAGGCACTGCACAACTTAACATCCGGTTTCGTCATGGGCTTGCAGAGCAGACGCATCTTGTCGAGCAAGTCTTTCGGGTGCAGATGGTCAACAAGCACTTCGCCATCATCCTTGATATAGACCATGTAGAACGGATGCAACTGGTTCTTGTGGTCGATGTTCACGCCTGCCGTGCGGTTTTTCAACACAAACACTGTTCCTGATGGTGTCTGTTCTGTTGCAGGGACTACGGCATGGAGCCCAAATGGTGTATGTTCTACGTCGTGGTTGGAATTCATATATTCCAGCAGGTCAAGTCGGAACTCGTTCAGACCCAGGTCCATGATGCTGACGCCCGTATTCATTTCTTCAAGGTCAACCACATCTTCTTTCAGACGTTCCAACTGCTGCTTGCGGTACTCCAAATCGTCTTTCTCTTCGGGCGAAAGAAGGTTGTCATCACCTGTGGCAGTCATCACTGTTACCTTCATGCGGCTCTCTACACGTCCCTTCAGGTTGATGTATTCATCCAGCGTCATGTCAGGCCAGTAGTTGACCAACTGAATCTGTGCATTCTTCGATCCGATACGGTCGATACGTCCGAAACGCTGAATAATGCGCACTGGGTTCCAGTGAATATCGTAGTTCAGCAGATAGTCACAATCTTGCAAATTCTGACCTTCGCTGATACAGTCAGTAGCAATCAACACATCAATTTCCTCCTTCAAATGTGGATAGACGGCTTCACGCTCCTTCGATATGGGCGAGAAGAGGGTCAGCACTTTGTTGAAGTCAAGCTTTTCCTTCAGTTTAAGTGTGCTTCGCGCTTCCACGTCGCCTGTCACCAAAGCCACGTTTAAGCCATATTCTTTCTTGATTGGGTCAGCCAAACAGTTATATAGATATTCGGCTGTATCAGAGAATGCCGTAAAGATAAGTACCTTTTTGTTATTCCCGTTGATGGGATGAGCAAACTTGTCTTTTAAGTCGCTGATAAGCTGTTGTAGTTTGCTGTCATGCTCGGGCGTAATGCTCTGAAGCATCAGTAGGAGCAGACGGATGATTTCAAGGTCGTCCTTGATTTCCTTCTGCCAAGATATATAGTCCATATCCTCCAAGAGGATGCGGTTTTTCTTCTTTCCGATGGTGAAGTCCTGTTCGTCCTCATCACCATCAACACTTTCATAGTCATCTACCGACACACGTCTCTCGCCATTTTGGAAACGGGCGATGGCATCAAGCGTCTCCTGCATGTAGTCGCGAATGCGAGTCAAGGTCAAGCGGAAAGAGTTGACCGATGACTCCAGACGTTTCAACAACTGCATATTCATCAATCGCTGAATACCCTGTTCACGTTCCTCAATGCTCAAACGGTGGCCTGTGGTGCTTTCCTCTTCTTCGTACTTCCAAAGCTGGCTCGGAAGGATAAAGGCAGATGGCGCATAGATGGCCAGATGAAGCATTTGCAGTTGCTCAAATATCTCATTGTAGTTGATGGCTGTATCGAGGTCGGTCAGATGTGGATTCCTGGATATGGGCTTCAGGCGTTCAGGGAATGTACCTATATCAGCCGTATCATAATACTGCTGAATGTGTTTACGGCTTCGAGCGATAGTCACAGCATCGAGCAAGCGGAAGAAATCGAAGTCAAGCATCCTCAATAATCTTTCTGTGGTGCGCTCCTCAGGTGGGAGGTTTGCCCAAATATTATAAGAGCCTTGTGCCTGACGGAAGATGTCATCAATACCTCGGTTAGTTGGCAATAACTTGTCGAAGGCTTCGGATTCGCCTTCGTATGCCAACTGGAGTTGGTTCTTCAGGTCGTTGAAACGGTTATTGACTGGTGTAGCTGAGAGCATCAGCACTTTTGTCTTCACGCCAGAGCGGATGACCTTGTTCATCAGACGGAGATAGCGATTTTCCTTGGGGTTCTCGCCGTTCTCATCGGTGCTCACCTTACCGCCATTACGGAAGTTGTGACTCTCGTCGATGACTACCAAGTCATAGTTGCCCCAATTCACACGCTCCAGATCGAGGTCATTGCTGCGACCATGTTCACGCGAGAGGTCTGTATGATATAGAATGTCGTAGTTCAGCCGGTCTTTCGCCAACGGATTGTTGACATAGTTCTGCCGATAGGTATTCCAGTTCTCAAAGAGTTTCTTGGGGCAAAGTACTAAGACGGTTCGGTTTCGACTCTCAAAATACTTGATGACCGACAAGGCGGTGAAAGTCTTTCCCAAGCCCACACTGTCTGCAAGGATGCAGCCATTGTACTTCTCCAGTTTGTTGATAACTGCCAGGGCTGCGTCTCGCTGGAAGTTATAGAGCTTATTCCAGATGGCTGAATTCTTGAAGCCAGTTGCTTCTTTGGGCAGTTCGTCTTCGCTGATGTCTTCAAGAAACTCATTGAAGATGTTATAGAGTGCCACGAAGTACAAGAACTCAGGAGCGTTCTCTTTGTAGGCATTGCTGATGCTATCAATGACCTCTTCCGTCACTACTTGTAGGCGGCCGCTGTCGTTCCATATCTGGTTGAAGAGATCAATGTATGCCTTGGAGAAGGGTGCTTCGGCCTTTTGAATCATCGTGTAGGCATTATTGCCCTTCTCACATCCGAGGTCAACTGTGGTAAAGCCGTTGATGGGTGAATAGCTGATGTCATCAAGGTTGATGAACCCCATCATCTGCTCGTTGGTCTTGTTCGACTTGAAACAAGCCTTCTCCCTTATCCATCCTGCGCACTCACGAGCAATGGCCTTTTGGGTCAGTTCGTTGCGGAGCTTCACTTCAAACTCTGAACCGTAAAGCGTCCTTTCACGGTCCAACCTTGGGATGTAGAACTCACGCTGTTGCTTAGAGGTCTTCTCTGTTGTAAACGTCGGCGAAGTGAAAATGAAACGAAGTTCCTTGATGACCTTCAATGCCTCCTTCAGTTCTTGAAAGGCATAGATGGAGAAGCAGGATGCCGCTATGGATAGGCGGCTTCCGGCTTTCATTTGCGCTACGATATCATCCCGTAGTGTCTTGTTGATGTTGTTAATTAACTCCATGTATCTAAACAGACCCCAAGCCGTGCCTCGACAGGCGACTAAGCCCTTTATACACAACGAGGGAATTATCTTTATCTATTGGCTCTATGGGTCATTTGTAGAATGCGAACACGTTTGTTTGTCATGCGCACATCGCATGGGCACAAAGTTACAAAAAATCTGCTGAAAAACCTTCAATTATGTAATTTAACAATAAGGTCAAGAGGTTTCTTCTTGCCCAATTATGGCCCAAAACGACACCAAATCTTTCTTTTTTGTGTTTTCCAATCTCTTTTTACACCATTGTGTTGTAATCTCTATTTTCTGTTTTTTATACATTATTGGGCGGCCATTGCCGTCTGCATCCTTGCTTCATGCTAGTCTATACGCTGACTGGTTGGTCATTGGTCTTTCCTTAGCCGTACTGTCAATCATTACTGGAGTATGCGTAATTTGAGGGTATTGAAAAAGCATCAAATTGTATGGTTAATTAAAATAAATCATTAACTTTGTAGCATCAGCGCGCAGTCAACAGATTTCAGGCGCACTGATGGGGACATAACCTGAATACGTTGAACATAATAATGTGACAATATGAAGAGAATGATGGTTTGGCTCATGATGGCGGCTCTGTTGATGGGGCTCACGGCATGCCTGAGCGAGAAAGAGGTGGAGGAAGGATTTGTGACGGACGGGACTGCACTCGACCTGAAGGATTTCGAGAAGGTGGAGGTGAGCGGCGCCGTGGACGTATACTTCTCTCAGGGCGAGGACTTCAAGATTGCTACCACACTGAGCAGCAACCCGAATGTGAAACTCTACGTGAAGCAGGAGGGGAAGACGCTGAAAGTGTATACACGGAGTAAAATTGGTGCCGGAGACGACGAGAAGCCGGTGGTGAGGTTCTCCGCTCCCCTACTGACCGAGGTGGAGGTGTCGGGAGCGAGCCTGTTTGAGACTGACTCATTAGGCTGCAACGGGCGCCTGGAGGTGGAGGCCTCGGGAGCGGCGAAGGTGCAGCTGAAGCGCATCGTGTGCCAGGACTTGGCTGTGGAATGCAGCGGGGCAGCGAAGTTGGACCTCGGACGAAGTGTGTGCGACAAACTGGTAGTGGAGAACGCGGGGGCTGCCAACATGGCGGGCAGCATCAAGGCTGGAGAGGCGAAGATGGTGTGCAGCGGGGCGGCGGATTGCCAGATGGACTTCAAAGGGGGACCGATTGGACTGAACTGCAGCGGGGCCTGCCACGTGACGATGACGCTGAACTGCGACGGGGTGACGGCTGACTGCAGCGGAGCGGCGAAGGTGAAGTTGAGCGGCTGGGCGGCTAAAACGGCGTTTACCAAGAGTGGGGCTGGGAAGATTGACTCGGCTGAGCTGAAGGCGGCGCCCTGACGGGCGGAAAATATATGGGGAGCGCACCGGACGGTGCACTCTATTGGGGGGTGTGCTTCGCACAGAAATTATTCAAAAATTTAAATTAAAAATTATTCAAAAATTTATTATTAAGGAGTGTACCGGACGGTGCACTTTGGAGGGAGGAGTCGCCTTTGGCGAGAAATCTCACAAAATCTGTTCAAAATCAAACAGAATAGGGGCTTGCCGTCCGGCAAGCGAGGAGGGGCGGCGCCCTACGGGCGGAAATTAAACAAAATTAGAATCAAAATTATTCAAAAATTTTCATTCGCTTGAATGAGGGAAAGCCGGCACGCTGCGCGTGGAAATTATTCAAAATTAGATTCAAAATTAATCAAAAATTTTTATTGATGAGTACGCCTAAAGGCATACTTATATTGGAGTGCCCTGACGGGCAGAAATCTTAAAAAAATCTGATTCAAAATCTAAGCGCTTCGCGCTAAAATCTGGGACGTACGCCTAAAGGAATAATGGTGGAGGAGGCACGCTGCGCGTGGAAATTATTCAAAATTAGATTCAAAATTATTCAAAAATTTTTATTTCTTTTTATTGTCAATTATGGCACCGCCATCGCCCTAGGGGGATGGCGGTGGAGATGGGCGTGATAAAAGCGGGGGCTATTCGGCGGGGGCGTTGTCCTCGACTTTGATGCCGAGCTCACGCTTCACCTGCTTGTTGTACTCGATGTCTTCGATGGCGATTTTGCCGTTGGGGGTGGATTCGGCGGCTTTGCGGAAGGTGGCGAGGAGTTCATCTATGGGCTGGAAGTCCTGCTCGTAGGCCTTCATCTTGTCCATGGTCTCTTGTATCTTGGCGGGGTCTTTCAGCTGCTCCACGAGCTCATCGAGCTCTATCATCTTGGGGGCGATGACGGTGAGGACGTCCTTGATGCAGGCCTTCCACTGGTCGACACTCCAATTGGTGCCTTCGGTCTGAGCTTTGTCGACCAACGACTTCACATCCTGGGGATTGACGGTCTCGACGGCAGCGGCGCCGGAGGTCTCGGGGATGGTTCCAGTCTCGGAAGTGGGTTGGCCGGTGGACTCGGCGGGCTTGTCTTTGCACGATACGAGGCCCAGGGTGATGACCAGGGCGAATGCTGCTAATAAGATCTTTTTCATGTTGATGAATGGTTTATTTAGTGAACAGAAATTGGATTTTACTGAACAGAAATTCACGTAATTATCGTAATTTTTCATGAACGGTTTTTTATTTGAAAGAATTTGTCATGATATACATCAATCTTTTTGGGGAATGACGAATGTTTTTATTGAACAGAAATTAACGTAATTATCGTAATTTCTCATGAATTTTTTATTGAAAGAAATTGTCATAATATACATAATTTTTTAATTGTCATGTGCGCAAGCGCACGGGGAAAATTATCAGAAATTTTGATTAGCGGGGCGGATTGCAAATCCGACAGAACTAGCCGTGTGGACGAACGTGGTCGGGAGGGACGCGGTCTTGTGGAGGGACGCGGTCTTGTGGACGGGACGCGGTCTTTACGGTGAACGCGGTCTTTACGGTGGACGCGGTCTTGAGGGCAAAGGTAACAAAAATTAATGGGAGAAATTACTCAGCACTCGGAAAAGAAAAGAAAAAAGGGTTTTCATTTTGCTTTTCGCTCGTTTTTTCGTAATTTTGCCCTCTATTATTGAAAGATAAGCTATTAGCGAAGTAAAAAGAATATGGCAACTACAGAGATGACTCCCAATGAGGAGAAAAAAACATTGAGTTTCGTGGAACAACTGGTGGAGAAAGACCTGGCCGACGGCAAGAACGGCGGCAGGATACAGACACGCTTCCCGCCGGAGCCTAACGGCTACCTGCACATCGGGCACGCCAAGGCTATCTGCATGGACTTCGGCGTGGCCGAACACTACAACGGCGTGTGCAACCTCCGCTTCGACGACACCAACCCGAGCAAAGAGAACAATGAGTATGTGGAGAACATACTGAACGATATAAAGTGGCTGGGATTCCACTGGGGCAACGTGTACTACGCCTCCGACTACTTCCAGCAGCTGTGGGACTTCGCCGTGTGGCTCATCAAAAAGGGCATGGCGTATGTCGACGAACAGACATCGGAGCAGATAGCACAGCAGAAGGGCACTCCCACCGAACCGGGCACGGCATCGCCCTACCGCGACCGCCCCGTGGAGGAGAACCTGCGCCTCTTCCTGCAGATGAACACCCCCGAGGCCGTGGAAGGCTCGATGGTGCTGCGCGCCAAACTCGACATGGCCAACCCCAACATGCACTTCCGCGACCCCATCCTCTACCGCATCATCCATACCCCGCACCACCGCACGGGCACCAAATGGAACGCCTACCCCATGTATGACTTCGCCCACGGACAGAGCGACTTCTTCGAGGGCGTGACCCACTCCATCTGCACCCTCGAGTTCGTGCCTCACCGCCCGCTCTACGACAAGTTTGTAGACTTCCTGCTGGAGATGAAGGGCGAGACACCGGAGACGGCCTCCTACCGTCCCCGCCAGATAGAGTTCAACCGTCTGAACCTGACCTACACGGTGATGAGCAAGCGCAAGCTGCTGGCCCTGGTCAACGAGCAGCGCGTGAGCGGATGGGACGACCCCCGCATGCCCACCCTCTGCGGTATGCGCCGCCGCGGCTACTCGCCCGAAAGCGTACGCAAGTTTATCGACAGCATCGGCTACACCAAGTTTGACGCCCTCAACGACATGGCCCTGCTCGAGGCCGCCGTGCGCGAGGACCTCAATGCCCGCGCCCTGCGCGTGAGCGCCGTGCTCGACCCTGTGAAGCTGGTGATAGACAACTATCCCGAGGGCGAGAGCGAGGAGATGACCGCCGTGAACAACCCCGAGAACGAGGCCGACGGCACCCACACCATCACCTTCTCCAAGCACCTGTGGATAGAGCGCGACGACTTCATGGAGGACGCGCCGAAGAAATTCTTCCGCATGACGCCGGGCAAGGAGGTGCGCCTGAAGAACGCCTACATCGTGAAGTGCACCGGCTGCGTGAAAGACGACGAAGGCCGCGTGGTGGAGATACACGCTGAGTACGACCCCACCAGCAAGAGCGGCATGGAAGGCGCCAACCGCAAGGTGAAGGGCACCCTGCACTGGGTGTCGGCCGACCACTGCCAAGAGGCTGAGGTGCGCATCTACGACCGCCTGTTCATGGTGGAGAACCCCAGCGCCGACGAACGCGACTTCCGCGAACTGCTCAACCCCGACTCGGTGACGGTGCTGCGCCACTGCTACGTGGAGCCCTTCGCCGCCGAGCGCAAGGCGGGCGAGTATCTGCAGTTCCAGCGCATCGGCTACTTCATGGCCGACCTCGACTCCACCCCCGAGCATCCCGTGTTCAACAAGACGGTGGGGCTGAAGGACACCTGGGCAAAAATGAACAAGTAAAGCGGTCAATGCTCGACGACTTCTTCAACAGCAACGAATTCAAGAAACAACTGCAGCTATACGAGCAGGACGGCGCCGAAAAGGCCACGCTCGACTCGGAAATACTGACCGATATAGCTGACTACTACCGCTCGCAGGGCCAGATGGACAAGGCCCTGCAAGCGGTAGACTATGCTCTGACGCTCTATCCGGGCGCCACCGCCCCCCTCATCTTCAAAGCCCGCGCCGCCCTGGCCGACGACGACGTGCAGCGCGCCGACGGCTACTTGGAGAGCATCGACGACAAGACCGACCTCGACTACCTCTACATGAAGGCCGAGCTGATGATATGCCGGCGCCAGGAAGACGAAGCGGATGCCTATCTCGAGGCACGCCTGGAGGAGATAGACGCTGCCGAACGGCCCGACTACGTGCTCGACGTGGCCACCCTCTTCGGCGACTACGACCTGATGGAGCTGGCCGACAAATGGCTGAGCCGGTCGGACGAGACCGACCTGAACGACCACATGGAGCTGCGCGGACGCATCCTCATGGCCAAGGGTGAGGTGGATGCGGCACAGAAACTCTTCGAAGAGCTGGTGGAGCGCAACCCCTTCTCGGCCGTCTACTGGAATCTGCTGGCCTGCACGCAGTATATGCAGCAGCGCTACGACGACACCATAGCCAGCTGCGAGTATGCCATCGCCATCGACCCGCGCAACGAGGAGTCGCTGGTGAACAAGGCCAACAGTCTGTCGATGCTGGGCAACTACGAGGAGGCGTTCGTCTACTATGAGCGGTACGCCAAGATAACCCGGGCGCACGACCTGGCCGAGATGTACTGCGGTATCACCCTCTCCTACCTGGGGCGCTACGCGGAGAGCATCCCCCTGCTCCAGAACGCCCTCGCCCACTCCACCCCCGACTCGCCCTACCTCTCGGAGATATACCACGAACTGGTGCTGGCCCTGATGAAGGAGCACCGCACCGACGAGGCCCTACAGTATGTGGAGGAGGCGGAGGCCGACCCGCGCACCATGGACCCCAACGAGCTGAAGGTGCTGCACGGCCACGTGCTGCTGAGCGACGGACAGGTGGAAGAGGCGCAGCGCCTTATGGGCGAGGCCTATGTAGACTCGGGCATGTCGGCCGTCATCGTGCGGCGCATCGCCGTGTCGCTCTATGAGAACGGCTACACCAAGATGGCTTTCGACATGCTCTCGGCCCTGCTTGACGACCTTGACGAGCGCAGCATCGAAGGCTACAGCTATCTGGCGGCCTGCGCCTATGAGCTGGACCGCAAAGACGATTTTCTGAAATATCTGCAGGTGGCCGTAGAGCGCAACGCCATCGAGGCCCGCTGCATCCTGAGCGAGCTGTTCCCTCCCGAGACACCGCCGCAGGACTATTATGAATATGCAAAAAACAACCTGATATGAGTTGGATTTCCTCCTTGTTGGGCGGACTGCTCAACAACCTCAACTACGGCACCATCCTCTTTCTGATGCTCCTGGAGAGCACCGTGGTGCCCGTGCCCTCCGAGCTGGTGGTGTCGCCCGCCGCCTATCATGCCGCCGGCGGCAACCTCAACGTGTGGCTCGTCATCCTCTTCGCCACCATCGGCGCCGACCTGGGCGCCAGCATCAACTATGCCGCCGGCTACTGGCTGGGGCGCCCCATCATCTACCGCTTCGCCAATAGCCGCCTGGGCCATATGTGCCTGCTCAACCAGGAGAAGGTGGAGAAGAGCGAGCACTACTTCAACGACCATGGCGCCGTGGCCACCATCACCGGCCGACTCCTCATCGGCATACGCCACCTCATCTCCATCCCGGCCGGTTTGGCCAAGATGAACTACTGGCGCTTCCTGCTCTACACCACCATCGGTGCGGGTGTGTGGCACGCCATCCTGGCTGCCTTAGGATGGTATCTGCACAGCATCGTGCCTGAGTCGGAGCTCAACGACCGCATCGTGGAGTATGGCGACTACATCAAGTGGACCATCATCGCGCTGGTGATAGCCGGTATAGTGTTTTTCGTGGTGCGGAAGTATGTGAAGAAATAGGTTTTCACAAGCACCTTCGGTGCGGGGATGGGAAAGAAATTCTCGTAATGCGCAGAAAATTTTCGTGTGCCTGGTGGCACACTTTATATTGGGGTCGCCGAAATGGGTTTGGCAGTACGCCTAAAGGCATACTGATGAAGGAATCGCTCTGCGAGCGAGAAATTATTCAAAAATTAAGAACAAAAATTTATCGCGCTGCGCGCCGAAATTAGTCTGGCAGTACGCCTAAAGGCATACTGAGTCTTGGAGTCGCCTGACGGCGAGAAAGATAGTGCAAACCGAACGCAATCAAGCTTGCTTGAATTGCTGAGGTGCAGCCTATCTTATCTAAATCTTTCAAAATCGATTCAAAATCAAACAGAATCTTTGGGCAGTACGCCTAAAGGCATACTGATGAAGGAATCGCTCTGCGAGCGAGAAATTATTCGAAAATTAAGAACAATAATTAATCGCGCTGCGCGCCGAAATTAGTCTGGTAGTACGCCTATAGGCATACTGAGGGGATACTGCTGAACGGGCAATGGCAGAGACCCCACCCCTGCCCCTCCCCTGCAAGGGGAGTGCCTGCCGGGTCCCTCTGACTGCCAGAATAGATTATGAGATATTTCTGCGTATTATGGGAATTTCTTTCCTTTCCTTCGCATCGCAGATGCGGCTTTCTTTCGAAGATTAGAGAAATTTCTGCGTATTACGGGAATTTCTTTCCTTTTCTTTCGAATGTAGAGGTTTTCAGGGGTTGGAGGGAAGGTTTCCCAGACCGGTTTTGCGTTTGGGGTTCTCGCTGGCGCCGTAGCTTATGAGTTGGCGGGCGGAGGTGATGATGCTGCTGCCGGTGGAGGCGGTGGAGCTCTTCACCTCGTCGAAGGCGCGTCGCGTCTTGTCGAGCTGTTCCTCCACTTTGAGGAAGCGCTCGTAGAAGAGCTGCGTGCGGTTCACTATCTCGTTAGCGCATCGCATTATCTCCTGCTGGTTCTCCACCTGCCGCATCTGTTTCCACGAGATTTCGAGCACCCGCAGCAGCGCGTAGAGATTCTGCCCGCCGCTGATGATGACGTGTCGGTCGTAAGCCTCCTTCCAGAGCGAAGGATCGTTGGCCAGGGCCAGTTGGAGCGCCCCCTCGTTGTACACATACATCACCACGAAGTCGAGCGTGGCATGTCCGTTGCGTATATACTGCGCGTAGTTCTTGCGTGAGAGTTCCACCACATGGGCGCGCACCGATGCGATGTGGCGCTGCAGCGCCTCGGTGCGGGCCTCGGGCGTCTCGGCCGCGTTGTAGTCGACGAACGCCTTGAACGACATCTTTGAGTCGATTACCACATCGCGTCGGTCGGGGAAGTGCAGAATCACGTCGGGCTGCATGCGGTGTCCGTCCTCCTCGCGCAGCGTTTTTCCGGCAGCATCGCGCAGGGTGACCTGTTCCTCAAACTGTGTGCCCTCCTCGAGCCCCATGTCCTGCAGCAGTTGCCGCAGGCGCAGTTCGCCGAAGTTGCCCTGCGTCTTGTTCTCCTGTGTCAGTGCCTGCGCCAGTCGGTCGGCCCTCTCTCCTACCTCCTGCGTGGTCTTCATGCTGGAGCGTATGGTGGCGTCGAGTCGCTCCATGCTGGTGGTGTGCTCGCGGTCGCTTTTCTCCACGGCGGTGCGCATCTGGCTGATGTTCTCGCGCAGTGGTGCCAGGATGGCATCCAGTTGGCGGCGGTTGTTCTCGCCCAGTTGCTCGCTTCGTTCCTGCAGAATGCGCTCGCTGGCCGAGTTGAGCTGTTCGCGCAGCAGCTGCAGCTGTTGGTTGAGCTGTTCCTCCTGCTGCGTCTTGAGCTGCTGCAGTTGGCGCACGTAGACCTCACGCAGTTGGTTTTTCTCGTCGGCGGCGTCCATGCGCTGCTGTTCCATGAGCTGCTCTGTGCGCTGCCGTTCCCGCTCCGCCTCCTCTCGCTGGCGTTCGGTGCGCTCGCTGAGTCGGTGGTTCTGCGCTATGAGGTCGGTCCGCTCGTCGGCCATGGTCTGTATTTTCTCGTTGAGCGAGTCGATTGTTTCCTTTGCCTTGGCCAGGTAGCGGTCTTTGCTTTCGATGGCGCGGCTCATGTTTTTCCTTTTCTCCCGCTCCACGAGCCACACGATGAGCAGGCCGGCCAGGAATGCCGCTACGGGAATGAGATATTGAGTCATTGCATCAGGTGTTTAGACTGCAAAGATACGGTTTTTTATGCGAAAGGCGGATACGACCAGTGTCGCATCCGCCTTTTTTCGGTTATAAATCAATAAGATTTTCCAGTCGATTAGATACTGTAGAGGGCCACGATGGTCTCATACTTCTCCTGCTTGCCGGAAGTCTGCTTGGGCTCCTCCACCTTCTTGCCGTACTCGTAGATCTGCTCCAGGTTGAGTTTGCCGTTCTCGAAGTCCTTTCCGATGCCGTTGTCGAACGAGGCATAGCGCTCCTTCTTCATAGCGGGCAGCTCGCTGTTCTCCAGGATGTTGGCAGCGTTGATGAGGGCGCGTGCCATGGCATCCATACCGCTGATGTGGGCGATGAAGATATCCTCGGGGTCGGTAGAGTTGCGGCGCAGTTTGGCGTCGAAGTTGGTACCGCCGTTGCCCAGTCCGCCGTTGCGTATAATCTCGAGCATGGCCTGTGTGAGCTCAAAGTTGTTGATGGGGAACTGGTCGGTGTCCCATCCGTTCTGAGCGTCGCCGCGGTTGGCGTCGATGCTGCCCAGCATGCCGTTGTCCACGGCCACAGCCAGTTCGTGCTCGAAGGTGTGTCCGGCCAGTGTGGCGTGGTTCACCTCGATGTTCACCTTGAAGTCCTTGTCCAGTCCATGTGCGCGGAGGAAGCCAATCACGGTCTCGGTGTCCACGTCGTACTGGTGCTTGGTGGGCTCCATGGGTTTGGGCTCGATGAGGAAGGTGCCGGTGAATCCCTTGGCGCGGGCATAGTCGCGGGCAGCGGTGAGCACCTGAGCCAGGTGTTCCTTCTCACGCTTCTGGTCGGTGTTGAGCAGGCTCATGTAGCCCTCGCGTCCGCCCCAGAACACATAGTTCTGTCCACCCAGTTTGATGGTGGCGTCGATGGCGTTCTTTATCTGCACCACGGCACGAGCCACGACGTCGAAGTCGGGGTTGGTGGCGGCGCCGTTCATATAGCGCTTGTTGCCGAACACATTGGCGGTGCCCCAGAGCAGTTTGATATCGGGGTTTTGTGCCATTTTCTCCTTGGCATAGTCGGTGATAGCCTTCATGCGCTCCTCATACTCGGCGATGGTGGCACCCTCGTCGACGAGGTCGATATCGTGGAAGCAGAAGTACTCGATGCCCAGTTTCTGCATGATTTCGAAACCGGCGTCCATCTTGTCCTTTGCGCGCTGCACGGCATCGTCGGCCTTGTCCCACTCATAGCTGCGGGTCTGTCCGCCGAACTGGTCGCCGCTTGCTCCGCCCAGTGTGTGCCACCAGGCCATGGCGAATTTGAGCCAGTCTTTCATTTTCTTGCCCATCACCACGCGCTCGGGGTCGTAGTAGTGGAAAGCCATCACATTCTTGCTCTCGGCGCCCTCGAAGGGAATCTTACCGATTTGGGGAAAATACTCTTTTGCCATAATTGTTGTTGATACTATTTTTTAAAGGTTGATGATTTCTTGGTTTTATTTCAGGATTTGCTCCAGGCGGGCCTTCCACTGTGCGTAGGCCTCGAGATACTGGCTGCGGCGTGCCTCATCGGGTGTGATGACAGCCAGTTTGCGCAGTGATGCGAAGGCCTCGTCGTGGTCGGCGTAGATGCCGCATCCCATGCCGGCACCCTTGGCGGCACCCACGCTGCCGTCGGTCTCATAGAGTTCGATGGTGGCGCCGCTCACGCTGGCCAGTGTGTCGCGGAAGAGCGGGCTGAGGAACATGTTGGCCTTTCCGGCATGAATCTTCTGTATGTCCATGCCCATGGCCTTCATAATCTCCATGCCGTAGCAGAAGCTGAACACGATGCCCTCTTGTGCCGCGCGCACCAGGTGCGCCTTGCCGTGCTTGTTGAAGTTCACGCCATGAATGCTGCATCCCGTCTCGCGGTTCTCGAGCACGCGCTCTGCGCCGTTGCCGAAGGGGATGATGCTCACGCCCTCGCTTCCGATGGGCACACTGTCGGTGAGTGTGTTCATGTCGGCATAGGAGATGCCCTCCGGTGCGATGGTGCGGCGCACCCATGCGTTGAGGATGCCGGTGCCGTTGATGCAGAGGAGCACGCCCAGACGGTCCAGGTCGGGAGTATAGTTCACGTGTGCGAAGGTGTTCACGCGGCTCTTCACGTCGTAGTTTATTTCGCCGAGCACGCCGTAAACCACGCCTGAGGTGCCGGCCGTAGAAGCGATTTCGCCCGGGTTGAACACATTGAGCGAGAGTGCGTTGTTGGGCTGGTCGCCGGCACGGTACGAGATGGGTGTTCCCTTGCGCAGACCCAGTTCGGCGGCCGCCTCGGCACACACCTCGCTCTGCACGCTGAAGGTGGGCACGATGTCGGGCACCATGCTGCTGTCGAATCCGAAGTGGCGCATGAGCGGTTCGGAGACGCACTTGTTGCGGAAGTCCCAGAACATGCCCTCGGAGAGTCCGCTGATGGTGGTGTTCACCTCGCCGCTGAGTCGCATGGCGAGATAGTCGCCCGGGAGCATGAATTTATAGATACGGTCGAAGAGTTCGGGCTCATTGTCCTTCACCCATGCCAGTTTGGCGGCGGTGAAGTTGCCCGGCGAGTTGAGCAGTGTCTGCAGGCAGCAGTCCTCCCCCATTTCGCGGAAAGCCTTCTCGCCGTAGGGCACGGCTCTTGAGTCGCACCAGATGATGGCGGGGCGCAGCACCTTGAGGTCCTTGTCCACACAGACGAGTCCGTGCATCTGGTAAGAGATACCGATGGCCTCGATGTCATCGCCGGTGGCTCCTGTCTCGGCCATGATTTTCTTCAGGCTCTGGCTGGCATAGCGCCACCACGACTCAGGTTCCTGCTCTGCCCATCCTGCCTTGACGGCCATGATGGGTGCTTCGCTCTCGGGGTAGAAGGCAGAAGCGATGCACTCGCCGCGCTCTGCGTCGACGAGCGATGCCTTTACGGAGCTGCTTCCTACATCAAATCCCAGTAAAAGTCTTCTTTTCATATTGCTGTTATGTTGTGTGTTTTGGTTTTTTGCCTTCTTCACCTTATCTATAATAAGGTCCACCTCGTCGGATGTGAAGTCCATCTGCCGGGCCAGGCGTTTCAGAAATTCCGTTTCCTCCTGTGTGCACTGTCCGTCGGCCAGCATCATGGCAGCCAGGGCTTCGGTGAGCCGTTGGCGCTGCTCCGGTTCCTCGGGCAGTATGTCGGCTATCTGGAAGGCGCGGTAGGCCTCGGCCTCCTCCACCTTGCGTTCGGGTATGCCGAGCTGCTGTAGCAGTTGGCCGAAGGCAGCCGCCTCTTCGGGGTTCACCTGTCCGTCGGCACAGGCCATGAGCGAGAGAAACTTCACTTTGGCTATTTGCGGGTCGGCGGTATGATTAAAAAGGTCGAATATATCCATTCTTGTTGATGCTTCTTTGAAGAAAAAGTGCTGAAAAAAACGGTAATGCTGATTGCTTTTCTTTGTTGCAAAGATAAAAGAAAAGTTTGAAAAAAATTTGCCTTCGTAATGGAAAAAGCTTGGTATATTACAGTTTATTAACCTTTCATCGCACGGATGAAACACCAAGCAAAAGAAAATAGACAAATGGAAAAGTGGCGCCCTGCTTTCGGGTGCGCCGTAGAGAGGTAAAAGTCAGTCGAAATCCTCATCGCCGAAGAGCAGCAGCTGCTTCGGGTCGTCGGCCGCATTGCCCCTGCTGCCGTCCAGATCGGTGGCGAGCCCCATGGCGGCGAGCATCTTCCTCACCTCGTCGGAGTGGCGGTTCAGGCGGTACACGCCGTGCGAGCACTTCAGGAAGAGCGGGTGTCGCCCCTTGGCATGCGCGGGCACGAAGACGGCCACCTCTTTGTGCACCTCGTCGCGCTCCACAGGCTCGAAAAAAGAGTTCACGGCATTGAACACATGGCGTGAGAGCAGGCGCAGGCGCAGTCCGTCGTCGCCGGCCTCGTAGAGTATTCGCACGATGTGTTCGGTATAGTGAGCCATGCCGTGGTGGTAGTGTAGTGAAAAGACGAGAGCGGGCTGGTTATATAGCAACCGGCCCGCTCTGTGATACGTATTGGGTTCAGGAGAAGGGTTAAGCCAGGGTGATGAGATCGTTCTCGTCCTTGATTTTGCCCTCTTTGAGCAGCCAACCCATACCGAGCAGTGTCTCAGCCTCGGTAATCTTGGCCTGCTTTGCAATCTCCTTTACACTAAGAGCTTTTCCTGCCGTGGCGAGTGCCTGATACACGTCGCCTGCCTTGAAACCTACGTTCTCGGCGTTGATTTCCACTACTTTCTTTGCAGCTGTCTTTCTGGGTGCTGCGGTCTTCTTCTCAGCGGCCTCTGCCTTGGGGGCTGCGGCCTTCTTGGTCGTTTTCTTTTCTGCCATAAAAATTAAAACTAATAATTGAGATGTGCTAACTGTCTTAGAATCAATCTTTAAAAACTGATGCAAAAGTAGCGGTTTTCTCTCTAATTGTCTAATTTTTTACACAGAAAAAACAGATTGTCAGCGGAAATCTGCCAAAAATGTCAGTTTTCTTGATTTATGTCAACCTTAAGTTTCAATTCGTCAAGCTGTTTGGGGTCCAGTTCGGAGGGAGCGTCGAGCATCACATCGCGTCCGCTGTTGTTCTTCGGGAAGGCGATGCAGTCGCGTATGCTGTCGAGTCCGGCCATGAGCGAGACGAATCGGTCGAAGCCGAAGGCGATGCCTCCGTGAGGAGGTGCGCCATACTTGAAGGCGTTGATGAGGAAGCCGAACTGCTCCATGGCTCTTTCGGGTGTGAAGCCGAGGATGTCGAACATCTTGGCTTGCAGTTGTCCGTCGTGAATACGAAGGCTGCCGCCGCCCACCTCCACGCCGTTGCACACGAAGTCGTATGCCTTGGCGCGCACCTGTTCGGGATGCGTGTCGAGCAGGGGAATGTCGTCGGGGTTGGGCATGGTGAAGGGGTGGTGTGTGGCCATGAGGCGCTGTTCCTCGTCGCTCCACTCAAAGAGGGGGAAGTCGATAATCCAGAGGCACTCAAACTTGTTCTTGTCGCGCAGTCCGAGCCGGTCGCCCATCTCGAGTCGGAGCGAGCAGAGCTGCACGCGGGTCTTGTTGGCGTTGTCGCCGCTGAGTATGAGCACCAGGTCGCCGTCTTTGGCGCCGGTGGTCTCCTTGAGGCGCTGCCACACCTCGGGGGTGTAGAACTTGTCGATGCTCGACTTGACGGTGCCGTCGGCGTTGAACTTCACATAGACGAGGCCCTTGGCGCCCACCTGCGGACGCTTCACGAAGTCGGTGAGCTGGTCGAGCTGTTTGCGGGTGTAGGAGGCGCATCCGGGCACCACGATACCGCCAATGTAGGCGGCGCTGTCGAACACGCTGAAGGTGCCGGTGCCTTTGAGCACGTCCATGAGCTCCACAAACTCCATGCCGAAGCGCAAGTCGGGTTTGTCGCTTCCGAAGCGGCGCATGGCCTCATGCCAGGTCATCTGGGTGAGCTTGGCGGGCAGTTCCACGCCGCGAATCTCGCGGAAGAGATGGCGGCAGAGATCTTCGAAGAGCTGGAGGATGTCTTCCTGGTCGACGAAGCTCATCTCGCAGTCAATCTGTGTGAACTCCGGCTGCCGGTCGGCGCGCAGGTCCTCGTCGCGGAAGCACTTGGCAATCTGGAAGTAGCGGTCGAATCCGCTCACCATGAGCAGCTGCTTGAGCGTCTGCGGGCTCTGGGGCAGTGCGTAGAACTGTCCCGGGTTCATGCGCGAGGGCACCACGAAGTCGCGTGCGCCCTCGGGGGTCGACCCGATGAGGATGGGTGTCTCCACCTCGAGGAAGTCTTTGGCGTCGAGAAAGTTGCGTATCAGTATGGCCATCTGGTGGCGCAGTTCGAGATTGCGGCGCACGGCCCCTCTGCGCAGGTCGAGATAGCGGTATTTCATGCGGATGTCATCGCCTCCGTCGGTATTGTCCTCGATGGTGAAGGGCGGTGTGATGCTCTCACTGAGTATGTTGAGCTGGGCGACGATTATTTCGATGTCGCCGGTGGGCAGGTTGGCGTTCTTGCTCTGGCGCTCCTCCACCTTGCCCTTGACCTGGATGCAGAACTCGCGTCCCAGTTTGTTGGCTCGCTCGCAGAGTTGTGCGTCTACGGCTTCATTGAACACCAATTGTGTGAGTCCGTAGCGGTCGCGCAGGTCGACGAAGGTCATACCGCCCATTTTTCGGGTGCGCTGCACCCATCCGGCCAGTGTCACCTCCTGGCCTACGTTGGAGATTCTCAGTTCTCCGCATGTGTTTGTTCTGTACATATTATCAATTTATGGTATTTAGCAGCCGCCTCGTGGTAGCCGGCGGGCTGTTTTTACATTTAATTTGCAAAATTAACCTTTTTCGCTGAAACGGCAAAATAATTTGGGCAAGGTTTTGACTATTAATGAAGTGATAGCGCATTGGAGGCCGGGAAGGGTGAGCGGCCGAAGTGTGAAATAAGCGGCACATTTGTTAAAAAAGGACAATAAAACTTTCCATTTCGCTGCGAAATGCGTCTAATACTAAAAAAAGCACTAATTTTGCTTTGTATAGGCATTGACGTGGAATAAATGTAAAACAATAAAATACAGCAAGACAATGAAAAAGATTCTTACCCTGCTGATGCTTTTCACCCTGGGTCTGACCGCCATGGCACAGGACCAGGCCGAGATCAAATTCGACGAGCTGAAGCACAATTTCGGCACTTTCTCGCAGAAGAATCCTGTGCAGGAGTGCACGTTCACGTTCACCAATGTGGGCACTGCCCCACTTGTTATCAACCAGGCCATCGCCAGTTGCGGCTGCACGGTGCCTCAGTATACCAAGGCTCCCATTGCTCCGGGCCAGAAGGGCACCATCAAGGTGACCTACAACGGCACAGGTCAGACTCCGGGCCACATCAAGAAGGGCATCACTGTGCGCACCAATGGAAAGGTGGAGATGACACGCCTCTATATTGAAGGGGAAATGGTGGAGAACTGAAGAGATTAAAAATTAAAAATGAAAGATTAAAAATTAAGATTAGAAAATTGAAAGATTGAATCGGAAGATTGGAAATCTTTACAGAATAATCCCCTCGGTGCTGCCGAGGGGATTTTTTATGTATCATGGGGCCGGGGAATTTGATACAATCAAACACGCTGCGCGTGGAAAGATAGTGCAAGCCGAAGGCAATCAAGCTTGCTTGAATTGCTGAGGCGCAGCCTATCTTATCTAAATTATTCAAAATTAAACTCAAAATGAATCGCGCTGCGCGCTGGTCTTTTCTTTGACAGAAATTATCGTAATACGCAGAAATTATTCATTCAATCTTGATTTTTAATCTTTCATCTTTAATGCTTAATTTCTTCATGGCAGAGACCCCACCCTGACCCTCCCCTGCAAGGGGAGGGGAGCGGCCTGGCGGGTATAAACAATTGGATACTAAGAAATTACGAAAATTATGAAAATTTCTGTTCCTCTTCCTCGCATCGCAGATGCGACTTTCTTTCAGTCATTTCTGTCTATTGAGGAATTTCTGAGAATTATGAGAATTTCTTTCCTTTTTCTTTCTGTCTTTTCTGTCGATTGAGATATTTTTGAGAATTACATTCCCCTTCTTCTGTCAACAGCCCTTAGAACGAATAGTTGAAGCCCAGGGAGAAGAACTCCTTAAACTGCCAGTAGGCGTGGTGGTCGTCGCGGAGGGTGTTGTCGTCGAAGCGGGGATAGACGAAGAGTTTGGTGGAGATGTACTTGTTGAAATTGAAGGTGAAGGTGTTCTCCCACTCCATTTCCGTGCGCTTGTAGGTGGTGAATCCGTAGAGGCGCGTCTGCCACGAGATATTGTCGGTGAAAGCCCACTTCAGGTCGACGGTGAACTGCGAACCGAAGTCGTGCAGGGTGTGCTTACCCTCGTCGAGACCGTTGCGGGTGGCCAGTTCCAGTCGGTCCACATACTTGAAGTTGTAGGCGAAGGGAGCCAGGTGCACCGTACCGGTGAGCTTCTTGTTGAAGGCCTCTACGGTGTAGTCCATACCGAGTGAGAGGTTGACCACGAACGGCGACATGATGTCGGAGTAGATGAAGCGGTCGTTGCTCTTATAGCCCTTGGTGAACTGCGTGTAGGCCAGGAGCTGCAAGGTGTAGTACCATTTCTTGGTGGCCTGGAGACCCAGCTTGCTGGTCAGACGGAGCAGGTCTTCCGTTGTCTTGAAGGAGTGGATGGAGTCGCTCTTCGAGGTTTGGAATCCCAGTTTAGCCTCCAGTTTGTTGTCCCACTTCAGTTTCTGCTTGTTGTTGTAGTTGGCCTCGAGCACGGCGCTTGCCAGGAACGAGTAGTTGCTCTCACCACCCTTGTACCAGTTGCCCGAGATATAGTTTTGCAGGAACTGCAGGTAGTAGTCGCCCTTGATGGTCCAGAAGTTGGGTTTCGACACCACCACTTCCACATCGTCGGCCACGGGGTCGTCGCCCGCCTCGGTCTGCCGTGTAACGAGCGATACGGTCTGCTGCACAGGCTTGTTCACCTCATCGTTCACGGTGCCCACCCTGCGCAGTTGGCTCTCGGTGTTGAGCACCAGGTCGGGTCGGTTCAAGTAGACATTGAGCAGACTGTTGTCAACGGCGTCGGCCACAGCGTCTTGTCCGCGCATCATGCTGGAGAGCCGCAGGGCCTTGTTGGCCGATGAATGATAGAAAGTGAGGGGTGCGAAGAGACGGTAGAATCGTCCGTCGTCGAGGATGTTGTTGTAGGCCACGGCGAGGGAGTCGTTCACGCACTGCAGCGAGTCGAGTTTGAGTCGGCAGGCGAGCAGCGAGTCGGAATAGTTTTTGATGATTTGATATTCCTGGTACTCCAAGTAGCGGTCGGAGGTGGCGCGGGTCTGCGCCTGTGCACCCATCACGCCGAGGGTCAGGAAGAGGGTAATGATGTAACGCATAGTGATAGTTTTTTTGTTTAATGCAAAAGTAATAAAAAAAACGGGAAATCCATGCGAAATGAAAAGAAAAGTTAAAAAAACAGGTAAAAAAGCAGCAATCTGCATGGAAAGGCAGGCGAGGGAGCGGTGCCCCGAGGGCGGCACGGGCCACAGGGTCCCATTGCGCCCGAACCTTATAAACACTGAACAAAAACAATAAAAAAGAGTGATAGTTTGCCCACCTCGATAATTTATTGTAATTTTGCAGAAATTTTGGGTGTCAGAGACAACCCTCGGAATCAGAAACAAGAAAAAGAAAAAACAAGACAAACCCGCAATGGATAAAAACACTATCATCGGCTTTGTGCTCATAGCACTTGTGCTGATAGGATTCAGCTGGTACAACCAGCCCACCGAAGAAGAAATCAAGGCCCAGCAGGAGCAGGTGGCCAAACAAGAGGCCAAGGCCAAGGAGGCCCAGCAGAAGGCCAAGGCAGAGAAAGCCAAGGAAGAGAAGGCCATCGCCCAGGCGCTGACCGACACCACCGCCCTCTTCCACTCCGCGCTGAGCGGCACCGCCACCGACGTGGTGCTTCAGAACGACAAGCTGGCGCTCACCCTGAGCACCAAAGGCGGCACCGTGACGAAGGCCGTGGTGAAAGGATTCAAGAGCCTGGACGGCGCTGCCGACGTGACCCTCTTTGAGGGCAAGGACCAGCAGCTCAACTACATACTGGAAGGCAAGGAAAGCAACATACGCACCGCCGACCTCTACTTCACCGCCAGCGAGCAGACCGACTCGACCGTGACGATGACCGCCACGGCCGCCAACGGCAAGACGCTGAGCATCAGCTATCTGCTGGGCAAGGACTACCTGCTGCACGTGAGCATGCAGGCTCTGGGCATGGACGGCCTCTTCAGCGCCAAGACCGACAAGATGAGCGTGGTGTGGGAAGAGCGCTGCAAGCAGCAGGAGAAAGGCCACTCGTTTGAGAACTACCGCGCCTCGCTCACCTACAAGGAGGTGGGCTCGGGCACCGACTATCTGAACGAGACCAAGGAAAAGATAGACGAGGACATCGAGGAGGCACTCGACTGGGTAGCCTTCAAGAACCAGTTCTTCAGCGCCATGATGATCACGAAGAACCAGTTCTCGCCCCACTCGCTGCTCACCAGCATTCCCCTGAAGAAGGAGACCCACTACCTGAAGCAGTACAAGGCCGTGCTGGAGACCGACTTCGACCCCACCGGCAAGGCCCCCACCGAACTGGAGTTCTACTACGGCCCCAACGACTTCCGCCTGCTGCAGGATGTGGAGAAGGAGAGCCGCTTCGGCAAGGACCTGAAGATGGAGCGCCTGGTGTATCTGGGCTGGCCCCTCTTCCGTGTCATCAACCGCTGGTTCACCCTCTACGTGTTCGACTGGCTCACGGGCTGGGGTTTCAACATGGGTATCGTGCTCATCCTGATGACCCTGCTGTTCAAGGCCATCACCTTCCCGATGGTGAAGAAGAGCTACATGAGCTCGGCCAAGATGCGTGTGCTGCGTCCGAAACTGGAAGAGGCCACCAAGCATCTCGACAAGCCTGAGGACCAGATGCAGAAACAGCAGATACAGATGCAGATGTACTCGCAGTATGGCGTGAGCCCCATGAGCGGCTGTCTGCCCATGCTCATACAGATGCCCATCTGGATTGCCCTGTTCAACTTTGTGCCCAACGCCATACAGCTGCGCGGCAAGAGCTTCCTGTGGATGGACGACCTGAGCACCTACGACCCCATCGTGGAATGGGGCAAGGACATCTGGCTCATCGGCGACCACCTCTCGCTCACCTGCATCCTGTTCTGTGTGGCCAACCTGCTCTACTCGTTCCTCACCATGCGCCAGCAGCGCGACCAGATGGTGGGTCAGCAGGCCGAGCAGATGAAGGCCATGCAGTGGATGATGCTGCTCATGCCCCTTATGTTCTTCTTCATCTTCAATGAGTACGGCTCAGGTCTTAACTTCTACTACTTCGTGTCGCTCTTCATGAGCGCCGCCATCATGTGGATACTGCGCAAGACCACCAACGACGAGAAGCTGCTCGCCATCCTGGAGGCCCGCTACAAGGAGAACAAGAACAACCCCAAGAAGCAGAGCGGACTGGCCGCCCGACTGGCCGCCATGCAGCAACAGCAGCAGGAGATGCAGCGCAAGCGCGAGGAGCTGGAGCGCCGCCGCAAGGGTCTGTAAATGATACGCTACTATCGACACATATAAATATTATTAAGGTGGGACGGCTCGGCAGAGTTGGTCCCACCCCCTATAAAAAACCCTTTCTACTATGATTAAACCATTCATCCTGGCCGCCGCCCTGCTCACCGCTTCGGCAGGCAGCCTCAACGCGCAAGAGAAAGTGAACATAGGCAAAAGCAACATCACGCTCAAGAGCGACCTGATGACCCCCGAGGCCCTTTGGGCCATGGGCCGCATCAGCGCCTACGCTCCCTCTAAGGGCGGACAGAAGATAGCCTATCAGGTGGGCTACTACAGTGTGAAGGAGAACAAGAGCCACCACGTGCTCTACATGATGAACGCCGACGGCACCGGCCAGCAGCTGCTCACCACCGATGCCGAGAACGAGACCGACCCCTCATGGCTGGGCGACCGCCTGGCCTACCTGCGCGGCGGCGAGATATGGACCATGAACGCCGACGGCACCGACCGCCGACAGCTGAGCCACACCGACGGCAGTGTGGAGGGCTACAAGTTCTCGCCCGACGGCAGCCAGGTGATACTGCTCAAGTCGCTTCCCTTCCATGAGGTAATCAAGGAGAACCCTGCAGACCTGCCCAAGGCCACAGGCCGCCTGGTGACCGACCTGATGTACCGCCACTGGGACCACTATGTGGAGAGCATACAGCACCCCTTCGTGGCCCAGGTGACCGCCAGCGGCATCGGCGCCGGCAAGGACCTGCTCGAGGGCGAGCCCTACGAGTGTCCGATGGAACCCTTCGGCGGCATCGAGCAGCTCGACTGGAGCCCCGACTCAAAGTGCATCGCCTACACCTGCCGCAAGAAGACCGGTGTGCTCTACTCCATCTCCACCGACTCCGACATCTACCTCTATGAGGTGGCCACCGGCAAGACCCGCAACCTGTGCAAGCCCGAAGGCTATCAGGCCCCCAAGGTGGATGTGACCAAGACCCTGCGCAACCAGGCCGTGAACGCAACAGGAAACCTGCAGAACAATCCCGGCTACGACCAGAACCCGCAGTTCTCGCCCGACGGCAAGTATATAGCCTGGCAGAGCATGGCCCGCGACGGCTACGAGGCCGACCGCAACCGTCTGTGCGTGTATGAGCTGGCCACCGGCAAGAAACAGTATCTCACAGAGAAGTTCGACTCTGATGTCGATGCCTTCTGCTGGAGCGACACCAAGGATGCCATGATTTACTTCACCGGCGTGTGGCACGGCACCTTCAACCTCTACTCCATCAGCAAGAAAGGCGAACTGAAGCAGCTCACCGACCTGGTGGCCGACTTCGGCTCCCTGCAGATGCTCGGCGACGGCAAGCGCATCGTGGCTGAGCGCCACGACTACACCGCTCCCGCCGACCTCTACATGGTGACCCCCAACTCCAAAAATCCCCAAAAGACCACCGTGCAGCAGCTGACCTACGAGAACAAGCACCTACTCGACCAGTTGGCCAAGCCCACCGTGGAGCGCCGCTGGGTGAAGACCACCGACGGCAACGACATGCTGTCGTGGGTGATACTGCCCCCGCACTTCGACCCCAACAAGAAATACCCCACCCTGCTCTTCTGCGAGGGCGGTCCGCAGAGCCCCGTATCGCAGTTCTGGAGCTACCGCTGGAACTTCATGATTATGGCCGCCCACGGCTATGTGATTGTGGCCCCCAACCGCCACGGTCTGCCCGGCTTCGGCTCTGAGTGGTGCGAGGAAATCAGCGGCGACTGGACCGGCCAGTGCATGGACGACTATCTGGTGGCCATCGACGATGCCGCCAAGAACCTGCCTTATGTAGACAAGGACCGCCTGGGTGCTGTGGGTGCCTCGTTCGGCGGCTTCAGCGTGTACTACCTGGCCGGCCACCACGACAAGCGCTTCAAGTGCTTCATCGCCCACGACGGCGCCTTCAACCTCGAGGCCATGTACACGGAGACCGAGGAGAACTGGTTCTCCAACTGGGAGTACGACGATGCCTTCTGGAACAAAGACCAGACCGCCAACGCCCACAAGACCTACGCCAACTCTCCCCACCGCTTTGTGGACAAGTGGGACACCCCCATTCTATGCATCCATGGCGAGAAAGACTACCGCATCAACGCCACGCAGGGCATGAGTGCCTTCAATGCCGCCCGCATGCGCGGCATCGAGGCCCAGCTGCTCATCTTCCCCGATGAGAACCACTGGGTGCTGAAACCACAGAACGGTATCCTCTGGCAGCGCACCTTCTTCAACTGGCTCGACCGCTGGCTGAAGAAAAATTAAAGATTAAAAATGAAAAATTAAATTTTAAGTTTTTAATATATTACAATGGAAAATCAAAAAACTTTGCGCGACTCCGCCG
The DNA here is from genome assembly GCA_902777645.1 of uncultured Prevotellaceae bacterium. Lineage (GTDB taxonomy): Bacteria > Bacteroidota > Bacteroidia > Bacteroidales > Bacteroidaceae > Prevotella. The sequence continues at coordinate 58,588 of CACYUZ010000011.1, forward strand.
CGCTTCGGTGGACCGCACTGCTGCTCCTGGCCCTCGCCATGTTCTGCAGCTACATTTTCATGGACATCCTGTCGCCCATCAAGGACCTGATGGAGACCACCCGTGGATGGGACAGCACCGCCTTCGGCACGATGCAGGGCTCCGAAGTGTTCCTCAATGTGTTTGTGTTCTTCCTCATCTTCGCCGGCATCATCCTCGACAAGATGGGCGTGCGCTTCACCGCCGTGCTCTCCGGCGCCGTGATGCTGGTGGGTGCCATCATCAAGTGGTATGCCGTGAGCGAGAGTTTCATGGGCAGCGGACTGGAGACCTGGTTCACCAACAACCTGAACTACATACCGGGCTTCGATGAGCTGGGTGTGAGCCCCTTCTATGAGGGCATGCCCGCCTCGGCCAAGTTGGCCGCCTGCGGTTTCATGATTTTCGGTTGCGGCTGCGAGATGGCCGGCATCACCGTGAGCCGCGGTATCGTGAAGTGGTTCAAGGGCCGCGAGATGGCCCTCGCCATGGGTTCGGAGATGGCCTTGGCCCGTCTGGGTGTGGCCACCTGTATGATTTTCTCACCCTTCTTCGCCAAGTTGGGCGGCAGCGTGAGCGTGAGCCGCTCAGTGGCCTTCGGTGTGGTGCTGCTGTGCATCGCCCTCATCATGTTTGTGGTCTACTTCTTCATGGACAAGAAGCTCGACTCACAGACCGGTGAGGCTGAGGAGAAAGACGACCCCTTCAAGATAAGCGACCTGGGCAAGATCCTGACCGACTCCGGTTTCTGGCTTGTAGCCCTGTTGTGCGTGCTCTACTACTCGGCCATCTTCCCCTTCCAGAAGTATGCCGTGAACATGCTGCAGTGCAACCTCACGCTGACGGAGCCCGCCTCCGACTCGTTCTGGGCCAGCAGCGCCGTGACCATCTATCAGTATCTCATCATGCTGGTGGTGGCCGCCGCCGGTTTCGCCAGTAACTTCCAAAAGGTGAAGAGCCGCCAGATGGGTCTGCTCTGCCTCTCGATTGTAGCGCTCGTGGTCTACTGCTACATGGGCTACATGCGTCAGTCGGCCGAGTCGATTTTCGCCGTGTTCCCCCTGCTGGCCGTGCTCATCACGCCCATCCTGGGCAGCTATGTAGACCACAAGGGCAAGGCCGCCTCGATGCTCGTATTGGGCTCGGTGCTGCTGATAGCCTGCCACCTCACGTTCGCCTTTGTGCTGCCCGCCTTCAAGAGCAGCCCCGTGGGCGGCATCATCATCGCCTACGCCACCATCCTGGTGCTCGGTGCCTCGTTCTCGCTCGTGCCCGCCTCGTTGTGGCCCAGCGTTCCCAAGCTTGTTGACGCCAAGGTAATCGGTTCGGCCTACGCCCTGATATTCTGGATTCAGAACATCGGTCTGTGGCTCTTCCCGCTGCTCATCGGCAAGGTGCTCGACAAGACCAATCCCGGTGTGACCGACCCCACACAGTTCGACTACACCGCCCCGCTCATCATGCTGGCCAGCCTCGGTGTGGCTGCCCTCGTGCTGGGCTTGGTGCTGAAAGTGGTGGATCGGAAGAAGGGCCTCGGCCTGGAAGAGCCCAACATCAAGGAGTAAGCGCACATTTTGAAATCAGATTTGATTTAATATAAATCCAAAACCAATAAGCTTTGCGGCATCCTACCCCTGGGGTGGGATGCCGCAAGTTTTTTTCCGTTTCCACCTCACAAAGTAGCTGCTCCGCTGTGATGTGCCCTTGTGATGTGATTGTGGATTTGAACAGAGACCCCACCCCTCCGGCTATGACGACCGCCCTCGTTACTTCCCCCACAGCATCGTGCTCTGCGGTGTAAGAGATGTGCGCGACTACCGCATCGTGCTCTCCAACCAAGACATCGTGACGGGAGAATCGGCAGCAGGGCGGCCATACCATCATGGTTTGAGGCATGTAAGTCTTTTTCACGGCATTGCAGCCAAAATATATCAAAATCTGCACAGAAAAGGAAGAAATATTTCTTTTTCTGTGCAGATTTTTATAATAGAGCGCTGCCCATTCCGCACCACAGGGTCTCGCACGGCCCATCTTGCCAGGAACTGGGCACCGGGTGCCACTGTGAGGCTCTTGACCCCAACCGGTCATTAGGCCGACATTCTGGGTTGAAATAGAGGGCGCACCTCATCATCTTCGACCGTTCGCAATCCAAATCATGGGAGGAGCGCATCTGGCACCGCCCCTACCAGCAGAGCAGCCACACCATCATGGTATGGGGGATGTGAGACAAATTTTTCTTCTCTCACATTTTGGTTTTGAGAAAGTAAAAGCCTATCTTTGTGGTGGAAGATAAAACCATGGCTTATGAAACACATTATCCACACCACCCTGATGGCCCTGCTGCTTTGGGCCTGCCTGCCCGCCCCCCTGGCGGCACAGAAGAGAAATACCGCGAAGGGAAAGAAAACCGTAGTGACAGAAATACTTGAGAAGACCACGCCGGGCGACATGGACCAGTTTGTGAGTGAACTGATGGCCCGCATGACCGTAGAGGAGAAGATAGGGCAGCTGAACCTGCTGCCCGGCGGCGACGTGACCACCGGCGCCAAGAAGGAGAGCCCCCTGCTGAGCCTCGTGGCACAGGGCAAGATAGGCGCCCTGCTCAACATGAAAGGTGTCGACAACATACGCCGCGTGCAGGAGACAGCGGTGAAGGAGAGCCGGCTCGGCATTCCGGCCATCTTCGGCCTCGACGTGATACACGGCTATCAGACAGAGTTTCCCATCCCGCTGGCACAGTCGTGCAGTTGGAACCTGGCCGCCATAGAACAGGGCGCGCGCATCGCCGCCAAGGAGGCCAGCGCCAACGGCATCTGCTGGACCTTCAGCCCCATGGTAGACATCGCCCTCGACGCCCGCTGGGGCCGCATAGCCGAGGGCGGCGGCGAGGACCCCTATCTGCAGGCTCGCATAGCCGAGGCGATGGTGCGCGGCTACCAGGGCGACTACAGCGAGGAGAACGTGATGGCCTGCGTGAAGCACTACGCCCTCTACGGCGGAGCGGAGGCAGGACGCGACTACAACACCGTAGACATGAGCCGCATCAGGATGTACAACCAATACTTCACGGCCTATGAGGCAGCCGTGAAAGCCGGAGCGGGCTCGGTGATGAGCTCCTTCAACGTGGTGGACTACCTGCCCGCCACGGCCAACCGATGGCTGCTCGACGAGGTGCTGCGCAAGGAATGGGGATGGGACGGATTCGTGGTGACCGACTACGGCTCGATAGGCGAGATAACACGCCACGGCCTGGGCGACCTGCAGCAGGCCTCGGTGATGGCGCTGAAAGCCGGCACCGACATGGACATGTGCTCCGAGGGCTTTACGGGCACGTTGGCACGCTCGCTGCAGGAGGGCAAGGTGACGATGCACGACATAGACCAGGCGTGCCGCCGTGTGCTGGAGGCCAAATGGAAACTGGGCCTCTTCCACGACCCCTACCGGTATCTGAAGCCCAAGCGCCTGAAGACTGATGTATATACCGCCGAGCACAGGGCCGCCGCCCGCGCCCTGGCCGCCGAGACCTTCGTGTTGCTGAAGAACGAGGGCCATCTGCTGCCCCTGAAGAAGGAAGGCAAGATAGCCCTGATAGGCCCCATGGCCGACAACCGCCTCAACATGACCGGCACCTGGTCGGTGTCGGCCGCCGACAGCCGCATCGCCACCCTCAGAGAGGCGATGGAGCGCGCTGTGGAGGGAAAGGCCACGGTGGTGTGCGCCCAGGGGTGCAACTTCTGCAACGACTCGCTGGTGCAGCGGGCGGGAGGCGCCTACCGGCCCACCCCCTACCGCGACGGACGCCAACTGATGGACGAGGCGCTGCGCACGGCACGCGATGCCGACGTGATAGTGTGCGCCATGGGCGAGTCGGCCGAGATGAGCGGCGAGTGCGCCAGCCGCAGCAAGCTGGAGATATTCGACGCGCAGAAGGAGCTGCTGGAGGAACTGCTCAAGCTGGGCAAGCCCATCGTGCTGCTCAACTTCAGCGGGCGTCCCACGGTGCTCACCTGGGAGGCGGCCCATCTGCCCGCCATCCTCAATGTGTGGTTCGGCGGCAGCGAGGCAGCCGACGCCATCTGCGATGTGCTCTTCGGCGACCGGTGCCCGAGCGGCAAGCTCACCGTGTCGATGCCGCAGACCACCGGCCAGGAGCCGCTCTTCTACAACCAGCTGCCCACGGGACGGCCCGTGGGTGAGGGGGCGAAAGACTTCTTCAAATTCTCGAGCAACTATCTCGACGTGCGCAACGACCCGCTCTACCCCTTCGGCTTCGGACTGAGCTATACCACCTTCGACTACAGCGACATACGCCTGGAGGGCCGCCGCGCCGCGGTGACGGTGACCAACACGGGCCTGTGCGAGGGCGATGAGGTGGTGCAACTCTACATACACGATGTGGTGGCCAGCATCTCGCGCCCGGTGAAGGAGCTGAAAGGATTCGAGCGCATCCACTTGAAACCGGGCGAGAGCCGCGAGGTGGTGTTCGACATCACCGACGACCTGCTGAAGTTTTACCGCCCGGCCTTGCGCGACGGCATCTTCGACATGAACAGGATGGAGCATGTGCTCGAGCCCGGCGACTTCGAAATCATGATAGGGCCCGACAGCAGTGCGAAGCACCTGAAAAAAGCGGTGATGAGAATAAATTAAAAATTAAGATTGGAAAATTTGTAAATGGCAGGCAGAATCTGACTGGCGGATGGGATGGATTAGGCCAAGAAGAGATGATTAAAGAACAGAAATTTCCGTAATTACCATAATTCTTTATAGAGGCGCATGTATGTCAATAGGAAATTACGATAATTACGATAATTTCTGTCAGAGAAAAAACAGCGATAACGGGCGAAAGTTGGGAAAAGACTTCCACTTTCGCCCGTTATCAGACTATTTCACATCTCCGGTTTCTGGGTGAGAAGCCGGAGGGAGATGGTATCAGCAAACGCGCTCCAGGCGCTTCATCATGGCGAACATGAAGACGGCGGCCACCACGCAGACACCGATGAAGACGCCCCACACGGCGATGAGCGGCAGGTCGCCCCAGAGATAGCCGCCCACACCCACCAGCTTGTTGCCGATGGCGGTGGAAACGAACCATCCACCCATCATGAGGCCCTTGTACTTGGGCGGTGCCACCTTCGACACGAAGGAGATGCCCATGGGCGAGAGCAACAGCTCGCCGAAGGTGAGGATGAGATAGGTGCCGATGAGCCAGTTGGGCGACACGAGGGTGGCGGCATCGCCGGCCACCTTCTGCGCATTGGGAGTGAGCAGGCCCTGCGAGGCGCACATCATGACGAGGAAGGCCGAGGCTGCCACCAACATGCCATAGGCAATCTTGCGGGGTGCCGAGGGCTCTTTTCCCTTGGCGGCCAGGCTGCCGAAGATGGCGAGGCTCACCGGGGTGAGGGCCACCACATAGAAGGGGTTGAACTGCTGGAAGATGGGGGCCGAGATGGCCACCTCGCCCTCAAGGCTGAGGTACTTCCACACGAGCAGCGCCACGGCCACCACGATGACGAGGGCCGACACCACCCTACCCCGCTGCGTCTTGCTCTGGAAGAGCGAGAAGGCGGCATAGACGATGAAGACGATGAGCACCAGATTGATTACATCGAAGGCCATGCTCTGCAGGCCAGAAGCCGACTTGGCGGTGAACTCATCGGCGAAATAGGTGAGCGAGAGGCCGTTCTGATGGAATGCCATCCAGAAGAAGATGACCACGGCGAAGACGAGGCACAGGGCCACGATGCGCTGCTTGGTCTCCTCCTTGGAGAGCTGCTCCACGGGTGCCTCCTGCTCTCCGGCCTCCTTCTTCTTGCCACCCAGCACATGGCGGAAGGTGGGGCGGGTGAGGTAGTAGATAGCGATGGAGAGGATGAGCGAGGCGCATGCCACGGCAAAGGCGAAGTGGTAGGAGTCGTTGACCGACACACCGAGGCTCTGCTGTGCCCACTCCATAATCTTGACGGCTGCGGTGGGTGCAAAGAGCGCACCGATATTGATGGCCATGTAGAAGATGGAGAAGCCGGCATCGCGCTTGCTGGCATACTGCGGGTCGTTGTAGAGGTCGCCCACCATGACCTGCAGGTTGCCCTTGAAGAGGCCGGTGCCCAGGCTGATGAGGAGCAGTGCCACGAGCATGACCACCATGGCCACGGTGTTGCCGCCCAGGGGCACCGCCAGGAGCAGATAGCCCAGGAACATGATGAAGATGCCGATGGTGACCATTCGGCCGAATCCGAACTTGTCGGCCATGAATCCGCCGATGACCGGCAGGAAATAGACCAGCATGAGAAAATCGCTGTAGATCTCGCCTGCCCAACCGGCGTCGAGTCCGAAATTTGCCCTGAGGAAGAGGGCGAAGACGGCTATCATGGTGTAATAGCCGAAGCGCTCACCGGTATTGGCCAGTGCCAGCGCGAAAAGTCCTTTTGGTTGTCCTTCGAACATAAGAGGTTTTTTCTATGGTGACTAGGGTAACTAGGGCTTCTAGGGTTTCTAGACTCTTACTGCGTGACGCGCTCGAGCCACTTCACCATGCCGAACATCACACCCATGGAGATGAGGCAGACCACGAGGAAGACCGTCCAGCACTGCCAGATGGGCCACACATTGTACATGAGCGGGCCAAGCCAGATGAGCAGGTTGCCCACGGCGGTGGCACCGAGCCACAGACCCTGGCAGAGACCCTGCAGGTGCTTGGGCGCCACCTTCGACACGAAGGAGAGACCCAGCGGCGAGATGAAGAGCTCGGCCACGGTGAGGAAGAAATAGGTGACGATGAGCACCCAAGGACCGGCTTTCATGGTCTCCTTGGCAGCCACGTCCATGGCCTTGAACTCCTCGCCAGAGGGATAGCCCATGGAGATGGAGTAGAGCATGAGGAAGAGGTAGGCCACACCGGCGATACCCATACCGTAGGCTATCTTGCGCGGAGTGGAGATTTCCTTGCCGCGGCGGCTCAGCGCGCCGAAGATGGCCATGATGACGGGGGTGAGCACGATGACGAAGAAGGGGTTCACGGCCTGCCATATCTCAGGTGCTATGGAGTCGGTCTTCACGAAGTCGCGTGCGAAGACAGAGAGCGACTGTCCGTTCTGGTGGAAGGAGAACCAGAAGAAGATGGCAATGCCCAGCACAGCGAAGAGCGCATACATGCGCTGCTTGATTTCGCGGGCCATCGTGGCTTTCTCCTCGGCGGTGTACTGCACGGCGGCGGCAGCCTCTTTCTTGGCGGGTGTGGGGAATATCTTCTGGTAGGCGATAAAGATGACGAGCGAGATGAGCATGGCGAAGACCGATGCGATGAACGAGTAGTGCACACCGGTGTTGAACACCTTGAGGTAGTTTTGGCAGAAGTCGGCCATATTCTCTATCACGGCGCCGTTGCTCACCTGGGCAGCCAGCGTATTGAGGTTGTTCATGGCCTCGGCCGTCATGCCGGCGGCATTGGCTATGAACTCATGGCAGAGGGCGGGCAGCTCGGCATTGTAGAGCAGGCCGTTCTGTCCGAGCCACCACTGGCGCAGGTAGGGGGCGATGAAGGGCGCCACCAGTCCGCCGATATTGATAAACACATAGAATATCTGGAAACCGCTGTCGCGGCGGCCCTGCACGGCGGCCAGCGCCTCGGGCCCGTTTTTGGCAGCCTCAGCCTCCATATTATCGTACATCTGTCCCACGATGGCCTGCAGGTTGCCCTTGAAGAGACCATTGCCGAAGGCGATGAGGAAGAGGGCCAGGCAGGTGAAGGCCAGCAGCCACGAGGTGTTCTGTGCGGTGGCCATGATGGGGATGGAGAGGAGCACATAGCCCAGAGCCATGATGATGAGGCCGGTGCGGATGGTGCCCTTGTAGTTTTGCGTGCGGTCGGCGATGATACCGCCCACGAGGCTCAGCACATAGATGCCGGCGTAGAACACCGAGTAGATGACACCGCTGGTGGCATCGCTCAGGCCGAACTTTGAGCACAGGAACAGCAGCAGCACTGCGTTCATGATGTAATAACCGAATCGCTCGCCCATGTTGCTCAGGGCGGCTGGAATCAATCCTTTGGGATGGTTTTTAAACATAGCTATTTGACTTTAGGATTATTGGTCTTTTTCAGGTCGAAGAGATAGGTGAACTTGAGCACGATGTTGCCGAGATTCGACTTGGAGAAGTAGTCGCGCTTTGTGGCGCCGTAGATATTGCCCAGGCCATAGTAGTAGCGGGCCTCGATGAGGAAGTGGCCCAGCCGCGGAGTGGAGAGCTCCATGCCCAGACCGGCGGCGATGCCGTAGTCGAAACTGTTCTCCACCTTCATGGTGTCCTGCGCGATGTTGCTGTTGGAGCGGTCGGCCATGTTGGCCTCCTCGAAGCGGAAGTTGCTCTCCGACGACTCGCTCAGGTAGGCGCCGAACTGCGGTCCGGCCTGCACGAAGAAGTTGCACCCGCTGCGCTCGCGTCCCCACGCCAGGTGGGCCATGAAGGGCACCTGCACATAGTTGAGCGTGCGGCTGTAGCGCTCGGGCTGCCCCGTGACGCCGTTGATGACCGGCTGGTCGAGCTTGGTGAGGATATCCTCCTTCCATCCCACCTGCGCATAGTTCACCTCGGCCACGACCGAGGCGATGGTGTTGAAGTATTTCTCACAAACGTAGCGCAGGGCCACACCGCCCATAAAGCCGCCGTGATAGCCCTGTGTAACCTTGGGTGTGAAGCCCACATCGCTGAGCACATAGCCGCCGCCCACACCCAAGGCGAAGTCATTTCGGTGCTCGCCCACCTGTGCCGCCACCGTCTGTGCGGTAGCGAAAAGGGCTGCAAGCAGCCACAGCCGCAGGCCCGATTTAATAATTGATCGACTCAATGGAACGATTGGGATTATAGTGTACGAACATGAAGTTGACATTGCGCTGTCCGAGTCCGATTTTCTTGAAACGGAGGGGCGACTGCACCGCCTTGTAGGTCATCTGTCCCTTCCCGCCGTTGAACGACTTGCCGAACTGGCTGAATCCGCCAATGAAGAAGCAGCCGTGGTCGAAGCCGGTGAGAGCGAAGCGGGGCAGTGCGTCGCTGTCCATCTCGCGGTCGAACCACTTGCGGTAGTTGGCCTCCACCCATCGTGTATCGGCCGACTGGTCGTTATAATAGAAATAGGTGGGGATATAGGTGTCGTACTTGAAGTAATAGTCCTGATAGACCTTGGTGTACATGAGCCACTCCTTATAGCCGAAGAGCGACACCTGCAGGTCGGCGTTCTTGGCGGTGAGGGCGTTGAGCTTGGCCAGGGTGGCGTTGACCGACGGCGAGTGCTCGGTATTGAGCACCACGATATTGCGTTTCGACAGGCTGAAAGCCCTCACGAAATCTTTCTCCTCCGACTTGAGGCTGGTGAGCGAGTAGGCGATGCCGCGGCTGTCGAGTTCCTGGCGCAGGGCCGCCGTGAAAGAGCCCTTGGTGCTGTTCTGGTCGGCGCAGTCGATGATGATGGGGTGGCAGCCACTGAACTGCTGGACGAAGTTGCGTATGGTGGCGCGGTCGAAGTCTTCGTTCGACTGGTACACTTGGAAAAGGTTGGCGTAGCGTTCCACGTCATTGCCCGTGATGGAGAAGGGAATGACCATCATGATGTCGTTTTTCTGGCAGAAGTCGGCCAGCGGCTTCACCATCTTAGTATAGAGCGGGCCGATGATGATGTCGCACTTGTCGATATCCTTCTCCTTGAGCGTCTGGTTGATATCGGCGTCGATGGGCACGTTCCAAGCGTGCATGTCGACGGTGATGCCGTCTTTCTTCACCCGGTCGCAGGCCAGGAGCAGACCGCGGTAGTACTCCACCATGCGGCGGCCGTCGCCGTCGTTGTCGTGCAGGGGCAGGAGCACGCCCACGTTCACCGTCTTGGCGCCGGCCACAGTGGTGGTGACGGGCTTTTCGGTGGTCACGGTGGCACTGCCGGAGGCAGAGGCTTTTCCGGCCGGCTGCTGCGGTTTCTTGCTGAAGGGGATGTTGAGTATATCGCCCTTCTTGAGCTCATAGCCCACCTCCTTCATCGGCGGGTTCACCTCGATGAGGTCTTCCATGGTCACCTCGTAGCTCTTGGCGATACCGAAGATGGTCTCGCCCTTGGCCACCTTGTGCTGCGTGCGGATGCGCGTGGTCTGCGCCGCCGCCACCATTCCCACCAAGAGGAACAGCACCATTGCAAAATATCTTAGTCTCTCCATAGCCGTGCTTGTTGTTGACAAAAATATACTGCAAAGATACGAACATTTATTTAATTTCTTCCGTGGCGGTGATGTTTTTTGTTTTAAATTTTGCATTGCAGCAAAAAAGTGCTACATTTGTGCACACAACAAAAAATGAACCTATTAACCCAAATAGAACCTATTAACCTAAAATAACCGCAATTATGGCAATGAAAGAAGTGAGCAGCCTGCTGTCGTGGCTGAAGAAACCCGCATCGGAAAGCAAGACGGTGACCGGACCCAACGACCTCATCCCCTCCATCGACCTGGAGAAACAGATAGGCGAGCAGATATACAACGCCCTGCAGGGCTCAGTGGTGGAGGAAGTGCTCCGCAAGACCAAGATATCGAGCCAGGACGCCTACTGGCGCAGCACCATGGAGGGCCACAGCCTGAAGGTGCAGGAGGAACTGCTGCCCGAGTTTTACGCCCTCTGCCAGGAAGTGAAGCAGAAACTGAAGTTCGATGAGAAGGTGGACTTCTACATCACCGGCGACTCGACGGTGAACGCCTTCTCGCTGGCCGCCGAGGACGAGGGAGCGCCCCACATCGTGAACGTGAACTCGGCCCTCTTCGACCTGATGAGCCAGGACGAACTGCGCTTCGTGATAGGCCACGAGCTGGGCCACCTGATCAACAAAGACTCAGCACTGAGCCGACTGATACGCTTCGTCTTCCCGCCGGAGACGAGGGTGCCCGTGTCGCTGCAGTATAAGATAAGGCTCCACGAGCAGTTGGCCGAACTGGTGGCCGACCGCTACGGCTACATCGCCGCGGAGGACCTGGGCGTCTGCGTGACGGCCTTCTTCAAGATGGCCTCGGGTCTGGACCTGGCCAAGATAAACGTGAGCATCGACGCGCTGATAGCCGACAACAGCCGCCGGCTGGAATACTTCCTCAACGACAAGGGCGTGAGCCGCGCCTCGCATCCCGTGAACCCCATCCGCGTGCAGGCGCTCAACCTCTTCGCCAACGCCAAGACGCAGCAGGAACTGCACGATGGCATGGACCAGCTCATCTCCATCCTGCTGAAGGTGGGCGACAACGAGCTCGACGAGCATGTGGCCCGTTTTGCCGCCGCCGCCGGACTGTTGGTGGCCAACACCGACAGCGCCATCAACCAGGACGAGATAGACCGCATCATCGAGACACTGGCCAGCATGAAGATTTTCCCCGGCGAATTCCTCGATGAGATAGCCAAGGGCGACGTGATCAAGACCTTCAACGAGTCGGTGGAGAGCATTCTATCTATCAATCCCGGCATGCGCGAAGAACTGCTGAACTACATGATCAACATCGTGCTGAGCGACAAGATTATCTCCAAAGCCGAAATTGACATGCTCTACCAGTTCGGCTCGAGCGTGGGCCTGAGCGACATGGAGGTGGCCACCGCCATCGCCGTTGCCATACAGAGCAACTACATTCCAAGCCTCGAGTCAATCTGCTGACGAGCAACGGCTTGGCAGAGACTATGGGCCCCGACGCCAAAATGTCGGGGCCCACTTTTTTGTTAAAAAGCCCTAAAAAGACGGCTGTATCCATGGCCAATTCGAAACAAAAACATATCTTTGTGATATCAAAATAATATCATTTTATCACTTAATAAAGAAAGGTTATGGAAAACAAGGAATTTCAGTTTGGCGGAACCGTGGTGAACGGGTTCCTGATGTTGTTTTTGAACATCGTACTGCAGTTGGCCTCGCTGGCCGTCGTTATCAGCGGCATGCTCAACGGACCGTTGTGGATTATCATCCCCGGTGTGCTGCTCTGCCTCGTGTCGCTCATCTGCTGGGCAGGTTTTCTGATGCTGGAGCCCAACACAGCCCGTGTGACCACCTGGTTCGGCAAGTACAGCGGCACCTTCACCCGGACCGGATTCTTCTGGATAAACCCCTTCTACTCGACGAAAAAGCTGTCGCTCCGCGCGCGCAACCTCGACGCCTCGCCCATCAAGGTGAACGACAAGGTTGGCAACCCCGTGATGATAGGCCTGGTGCTGGTGTGGAAACTGAAAGACACCTACAAAGCCCTCTTCGAGGTAGACTCGCAGACCATGGCCGCTCCCAGCGCCGCCGGCACCACCGACACGAAGAGCATCATGAACGCCCTGGAGCGGTTTGTGAGCGTGCAGAGCGACGCCGCCCTGCGCCAGGTGGCCGGCCAGTATGCCTACGACGATGAGGACTCGAAGCACGACGAGCCCACCCTGCGCAGCAGCGCCGACGAGATAAACCAGCAGTTGGAAGAGAAGCTCGACGAGCGTCTCGCCATGGCCGGCATCGAGATAGTGGAGGCCCGCATCAACTATCTGGCCTACGCTCCCGAGATAGCCGCCGTGATGCTGCGCCGCCAGCAGGCCTCGGCCATCATCACCGCCCGCGAGAAGATAGTGGAGGGCGCCGTGTCGATGGTGAAGATGGCGCTCGACAAACTCTCGGCCGAAGAGGTGGTGGAGCTGGACGACGACAAGAAGGCCGCCATGGTGAGCAATCTGCTCGTGGTGCTCTGCGGCGACGACAGCGCCCAGCCCGTGGTGAACACCGGCACGCTGAACCAATAAAAGGAGAAGACACCGTAAGTAAAAAGCTGACACATGGCCAAGACAACCAAAAACTTCATCCTGCGGGTGGACGCGGAGACGATGGACGCCATAGAGAAATGGGCGGCCGACGAATTCCGCTCCACCAACGGGCAACTGCAGTGGATTATCACCGAGGCACTGCGGAAGGCCAGGCGTCTGCCCAAGAAGAAGCGGCCCTCCGCACCCACCGACAACGAAGAAGAACAATCATGAAAAGAATACTGACCCAACTGCTGCTCCTGGCCGGACTGCTGGCTGCGGGCATCGCACGCGCCGGCGAGACCGCCGACACCATCACATCGGGCTCCTTCCGGCTGCCCGCCACCCTCAGCCTGCCCGAGGGCGCCACGGCCGGAGTGGTACTGGTGCACGGCTCCGGCCCCAGCGACCGTGATGAGACGGTGATGGCCTGCCACCCCTTCCGCGACATAGCCGAGGCACTGGCCGCACAGGGCATCGCCGTGCTGCGCTACGACAAGCGCACCTATGTGTACCGCGACAAGAGCGTGGAACCGGGAAAGGAACTGACCATTGACGACGAGGTGACCGACGACGCCGTCGCCGCTGTGCGGCATCTGAAGGCTGTGCTCAAGGACAAGCCAGTGTATGTGGTCGGCCACAGTCTGGGCGCCATGATGGCGCCGCGGATAGCCCAGCGGTGCCCCGAGGTGAGCGGACTGATTCTGCTGGGCGCCCCGGCACGCGACCTGCTGACCCTGGTGGGTGAACAGGTGAGATACCTGATGGGCGGTGCGGCCAGTGACGCTGCCGTGAGCCAAGTGGTGGAGCAGATGCGGGCCTCGGCACCTGAGAGCTATTGGAAGAGCCTTGAGGGCTACGACCCGGTGAAGACGGCACAACAGCTCTCGCTGCCCATCCTGCAGATACAGGGTGGCCGCGACTACCAGGTGCCCATGGGCGACTACTATATGTGGTCGGTGGGCATGATGGGCAAAAAGAACTTCAAGCAACTGCTCTACCCCACCCTCAACCATCTGATGATAGCCGGCGAGGGGCCCAGCACGCCGCAGGAGTATGGCGTGGCGGGCACCGTGAGCCAAGAGGTGACAGAAGCGATGGGAGAGTTTGTAAAAATGAAAAATTAAAAATGAAAAATTAAAAATTAAGATTATTAGATGGATACATTCAGAAGTGTAGGAGGGAGGAGTGTAGACATTTCCTTGGGAGACAGATATTGCTCTGAGGTAGAATAAAACAACAAGAATGGACAAGAAAAAGAAAAGACTTAGCTATATGGTGGCGACGGCAGCTGCACTGGGTGCGGCGGCCGCCGTGTTTCTGCTCGGCCCAAACGACGAGGGCGAGCCGGAGAAAGATTATTTCGAGATTCAGTACCCCACACAAAACTACAACCGTGAACTGACCAACGAACTGCGGGGCATCGTGCTGCACCACACTGCACTGCCCACGATAGAACGGTCGCTGGCCGTGCTCACCCTGCCGCGCAACATCGTGAGCACCCACTGCGTGGTAGACACCAACGGCGTGCGCTATGTGCTGTGCCCTCCCACCACCGTGGCCTATCATGCCGGCAAGTCGATACTGAACGGCCGCGAGAAATGCAATGAGTTTACCCTGGGGGTGGAGTTTCAGGGCAACACACAGGAGCGTCCGCTCACCGAGCATCAGATAAAGAGCGCCGTGCAGTATCTCGTGCCCATCATGCGCACCTACCACATCAGTCCCGACAGCGTGGTGACGCACGCCATGGTGCGCGACAACTATATGAAAGCCTATCCCGAGCGCAACACCAAGGACAAAGTGGACATCACACCCACAGAATACAGCCGCGTGATGACCGCACTGCGGGCTGCACTCGAGGAAGAACGGTAACGGCGGCTCACACGCCGCCCCACACCAGATGCCGCATGGGATGAGACCCCCATGCGGTGTCTTCTTTATAGACGAAGCCCACCCGGCGGTAGAGGCGCTCGGCCGAAGGATTGCCCTGATCGACAAGCAGTCCTGCTCTGAGCCCCAGTGCTTTTGCCCTCCGGGCGGCATCAAGCAGCAGGCGGCTCGCAATGCCACGGCCGCGATAGGCCTCGTCGACGGCCATCGAGTCGAGATAGAACTCACCCGGCCCCGTCTCATCCTCCATCTGACTGAAGTCCTGTGCGAAGTGGATGCGTGCCGCCTCGATGAAAGCACGGCGCAGTTCATGGAGCCGCCCTCCGTCGTAGCTCACCATGATGCCCACCGGCCTCTCCTCATCGGCGTCTACATCCATCGCCACGATGGTATTGCGGTAGCTGTACTGCGTATCGGTGCGCCGTACCAGACCGGTCATCACCCGCTCAAAATCGGCCAGCGTGTGGTCCGGTCCCGCAAAATACTGGCAGCAGTCGTAGTTCATGGCCTGCATAATGAGCCGCGCAATGGCCTGCGCCTGCTCAGGCACCGCCTCTTTCAGAAGGATGTTCATGGATAGAGCTGAAACTTTATGGATTGTGATTCTTTTGATGCAAAATTACAGGAAAAGCAGCTACACACAAACAAAATGGCTCAAAAAAGCGCGAAAGGATACAAAAAATGGGCAGGAAAGGGCATTTCTGAAATAAAAATGAGTAAGTTTGCAGAAACAACCTCCATATCGCCATGAAAAGAAGTCTACCCATCCAAATGATAGTAGTGACAGCCCTCTTGCTGCTGCTCACAGCCTGCGCCACCAGCCAGAAGAGCGCACTGATCAACACCCCGACACCCAAGCGCCCCGCCGGCCAGCAGAGCGCACTCGGCCTGAGAACAGCGCCACTGCAGACCGTACGCGTAGGCTTCGTGGGCCTGGGCATGCGCGGCCCCGACGCCGTGAGCCGCTGGTGCCACATCGAAGGCACCGACATCAAGGCCCTGTGTGACGTGGAGGCTGACCGTGTGGAGGCCTGTCAAAGGCTGCTGCGGCAGAACGGCCGACCCGAAGCGGCCGCCTACAGCGGGAGCACAGAGGTCTACAAGGCCCTTTGCGAACGCGACGACATAGACCTGGTGTACATAGCGACCGACTGGATACACCATGCGCCGATAGCACTCTACGCCATGGAGCACGGCAAGCATGTGGCCATAGAGGTGCCCGCCGCCAACACACTCGACGAGATATGGGCACTGGTGAACACCGCCGAACGCACGCAGCGCCACTGCATCATGCTGGAGAACTGTGTGTACGACTTCTTCGAGATAGCTACCCTGAACATGGCACAACAGGGTCTCTTCGGCGAGGTGCTGCACGTGGAGGGTTCGTATCTGCACAATTTGGACGACTTCTGGGATGCCTACTGGAACAACTGGCGACTCGACTACAACCGCCTGCACCGCGGTGACGTGTACCCCACCCACGGACTGGGACCCGACTGCCAGGTGCTCGACATACACCGCGGCGACCGCATGGACTATCTGGTGAGCATGGACACGAAGGCCGTGAACGGCAAGCGGCTGGTGGAACGGAAGACGGGAAAGGCCTGCGCCGACTTCGCCAACGGCGACCAAACCTCGACACTGATACACACCGCCAAAGGAAAGACCATTCTGCTGCAGCACGATGTGCTCACCCCACGGCCCTACAGCCGCATGTTTCAGGTAGTGGGCACCGACGGCTACGCCTCGAAATACCCCATCCAGCAGATACTGCTGCGCAAGGAGGGACTACCGCAAAGCTCTGACTATCAGAACCTGAACGCCCATGCTGCCCTACCCGACAGCCTTTGCCGCGCCCTACTCAACCAGTATCTGCCCGGCTTCGTAAAGGACATAGAGGCCACTGCCCGCACCATAGGCGGCCACGGCGGCATGGACTATATCATGGACTACCGGCTGGTATACTGTCTGCGCCACGGTCTGCCGCTTGACATGGACGTGTACGACATGGCAGAGTGGTGCTGCATCAGCGAGCTCTCACGGCTCTCGCTCGAACACGGTTCCGCCCCCGTGGCCATACCCGACTTCACCCGAGGCGAGTGGGCCAAGACAGCCGGCTACCGGCATGCCATGGCGAGATAAGCCCAAATTTAAGAATGACATATTTGGGGGATAATTTGGGAGGATGAAGATTTTTCGCTAACTTAGCGGCGCAGAATGGCTATGCGCCTTTTACTAAAGAAACCAAGACACCATCATGAGACGTTATCCAGTAGGCATACAGACTTTTTCGCGCATCATCAGCGAGGGCTATGTGTATATAGACAAGACCGACCTGATGTGGAGAATGACGAGGGTGAGCCCCTTTGTTTTCCTGAGCCGGCCGCGCCGTTTCGGCAAGTCGCTGCTCACCACCACGCTGTGCTCCTTCTTCGAGGGACGGCGAGACCTCTTCGAGGGGCTCAAGGTGATGGAACTGGAGAAAGACTGGATACAGTATCCCGTGCTCCATATTGATGTGAGCATGGCGAAGGGTCAGGAAAATGTGGAGATGTTGCGCCATGCACTGACACTTCAGTTGAGTCCGCTGACCAGAATATACGGCTCCGACCCGGAGGAGAAAACACCAGGAGCCGTCTTCGCCGGTCTTATCCGCCGGGCCTACGAGCAGACGGGGCGCCAGGTGGTGGTGGTGATTGACGAGTATGACGCGCCGCTGCTCGACGTGCTCCATGAGGAGGAGCAACTGCCCGGTTTCCGCCGTGTGATGCAGGAGTTTTACCAGTGCCTGAAGGCTCATGAGGCCATGATTCGTTTCTGCTTCATCACGGGCATCACGAAATTCTCCCAGCTCAGTATCTTTTCCACCCTCAACAACATCACCAATGTGTCGCTCGACCCCGATTTCGCCGCCATCTGCGGCATCACGGGCGAGGAGATAGACACGCAGATGCAACCCGATGTGGCGCGGTTGGCAGAGGAGTATGAGGTGAGTCCGCAGGAGATGCGCGAGATGCTCCGCGAGACCTACGACGGATATCATTTCGCAGGCAAATCGCCCGACATCTACAATCCCTTCAGTCTGATGAAGGCCTTCAACCAGCGGATGCTGAACAATTTCTGGTTTGAGAGCGGAACACCGTCGTACCTGCTGCAACAGATGCGACGATACCGCACAGACATATCGAAAATAGACGGCATCGTGGTGTCATCTGACGCCTTCGACCAGCCTACAGAAAACATGATGGACGCCCTCCCGCTGCTCTACCAGAGCGGCTATCTCACCATAAAAGACTACGACCGCATCAGTCAGGAATACACCCTCGGCATACCCAACAAGGAAGTGCGCGTGGGACTGACCAAAGGACTGATGCTGCCCTACACCGGCATGAGCGCCGAGGGGGTGAGGTCGGGTTTTGCCGTACGTTTCTGGCGCGCACTGCGGACCAACGACACCAATCTGGCGCTGCGCGAGCTGCAGGCCTACCTGGAGGAGTTGCCCTATGTGGAGGGCTTCAAGAAGAAGCTGGAGGAGGTATCGGCGGCAGAGGGATTCTATGAGTGGTCGTTCTACTTGATTTTCTCAATGCTCAACGTGTATGTGCAGACGCAGGTAAAATGTGCCCGCGGACGGGCCGACATGGTGGTGTTCATGCCCGACGCCATCTATGTGATGGAACTGAAACTAAACGGCACGGCGCAGGACGCCCTCGACCAGATAGAGGACAAGGGCTACGCCAAAAGATATGCCACCGACCCAAGGCGGGTGGTGAAAGTGGGTATCGGATTCTCCGTGGAGAAGCGCGCCATGACCGACTACAGGATTGTGGAGGAAGTCTGAAAGAAATCGGTGAATGGAGGGAAAATGGAAAGAAATTATCGTAATTAACATAATTATTTTAGGGCACGGATTGGAAATCCGGCAGAAAAAAGGCAGAAGAATTGGTAATTCGGCCTAACATTAATAAAGAATGGGCAGGTGGTTCTGCTGAACTAAATTAGAGTGTGGGCAGAGACCCCACCCCTGCCCCTCCCCTGCAAGGGGCGGGGAGCGCCTAACGGAATGCCGGGCGGGGAGCGCCTGACGGAATAGCAAGATGCGCTGCCCTTGATTGAGATATTTTTGCTGAAGCCATGAGACTAAGCATTGTGATACCGGTGTACCGGGTAGAGCAGACACTGGAGAGATGCCTGGAGAGCATCCTGCGGCAACCGCCCGCCGACTGCGAGGTGATACTCGTGGACGACGGGTCGCCCGACGCATGCCCACGGCTTTGCGACGAGTGGGCGGAGCGCGACCCGCACATCAGGGTGGCGCACCAGGCCAACGCGGGTCTGTCGGCCGCACGCAACACGGGCATCAAGATGGCTACGGGCGACTATATCACCTTTGTGGACAGCGACGACTTCGTGGGCGACAACACCTTTGCGGTGCTCATGGCCAAGTTGAGCGCCCACCCGGAGTTTGACATGCTGGAATATCCCGTGTTCTGGCACTACGGCGGCGAGGAACAGCGCGTGATGAAATTCGGCATCGGCGAATATCACGACGGTCATGACTACTGGCAGCGCACACAGGCCTGGACACACACCTTCGCCTGCAACAAAATCTACGCCCGGAGACTCTTCGACGAGGCACGGTTTCCCGTAGGCAAATACTTCGAGGATGCCCACACACTGCCGGCCCTGCTCAAGGCGGCCAAGGTGATAGGCACCACCGAGGAGGGTATGTACTACTACACCGTGAACCCCGACGGCATCACCGCCACCGCCGACGGCGAGCGGCTCACCGACCTGCTGGAGGCGCACGTAAACAATATGAAGGACATGGGCATAGCCCGCCAACTGAGCAAATACTACTGCGATGTGCTCAACATACAGCTCGATGTGTATGAGCGCACCCGGCGGCGCCCCATCCTGCCCGACCCTGACTGGAAGGAAGGTACGAGAATCGGGCAACTGGACATAACAAGAGGCAACAGAATGAAACTGCGTGTGCTGCGGCGCACGAGCGTGAAGACACTATGCAAGATAAACCGACTACTACACAAAATGAGGGGCAGCCGCTGATAAGCTTCATCATCGCCTGCTACAACCTGCCCGCCGACCTGGTGAAGGCCTGCGTGGGCAGCATCACCGCACTGACGCTGAGCCGCGACCAGCGCGAGATTATCGTCATCGACGACGGCTCCGACGTATCGCCCCTGCCCGAACTGCAGGAATATCTCGACGACATCACCTACATCAGGCAACGCAACCAGGGCCTGAGCGCCGCTCGCAACAAGGGCATCGACCTGTGCAAGGGCCGCTACATACAGTTTGTAGACGGCGACGACATGCTCAACACCACCGTCTACGAGCTGTGCCTGGACCTGGCGCGGTTCAAGAACCCCGACATGGTGCTCTTCGAGCTCAGCGACAAACAGGAGACAGTGGCCACGACCGACTTCGAGGGTCCCATGGAGGGCAGCGCCTATATGCGGCACAACAACCTGCGGGCGGCCGCCTGCGGCTATCTCTTCAAGAAAGACCTGCTCATAGACCTGCGCTTCACGCCCAACATCCTGCACGAGGACGAGGAGTTCACCCCGCAACTGATGCTGAGGGCTGAGCATCTGTACACCACCGAGGCCAAGGCCTACTACTACCGCCGGCGCGAGGCCTCCATCACCACCGAGAACGACATGAAATGGGTGATGCGGCGGCTGAACGACTTGCAGGGGGTGCTCTTCCGCATGGCCGACTCGACCGACACGCTGCCCATAGAGGAGCGCGAGGCGCTGGAACGCCGTGTGTGCCAGCTCACCATGGACTATATCTACAACATCATCACGCTCACACACAACTACCGCTATCTGGAGAAGTGTGTGGAGCAGCTCACCGAGAAAGGGCTCTTCCCCCTGCCCGACCGCAACTACACACAGAAGTATCAGTGGTTCCGCAGGATGACGGGCTCGGCATGGCAGCGCCGCCTGCTCTGCATCATCCTGAAATAAGACCACACCACCGGCATGAGAATACTGCTCTTAGGTGAATACAGCAATGTGCACGCCACACTGGCCAAGGGACTGAAAGCGCTGGGCCATGATGTGACCGTGCTCTCCAACGGCGACTTCTGGAAAGACTATCCCCGCGACATCAACCTGTCGCGACGGCCGGGACGCCTGGGGGGCATGGCCTATATGGCACATCTGGCCACCCTGCTGCCAAGACTCAGGGGCTACGACGTGGTGCAACTGATAAACCCGCTCTTCCTGGAGCTGAAGGCCGAACGAATAGAGCCCGTCTACGACTTCCTGCGGCGCTACAACCGCCACATGGTGATGGGCGCCTTCGGCATGGACTGGTACTGGGTGAACACCTGCGTAGAAAGCAAACCGCTGCGATACAGTGACTTCAACATAGGCGACCGGCTGCGCGACGACGAGGAGGCCCTGCGCTACCGGCGCGACTGGCTGGGCACGGAAAAGGAGCGGCTGAACCGCGGCATAGCCACCGACTGCGACGCCATCGTGGCGGGCCTGTACGAATACTGGGTGTGCTACCATCCCGTCTTCCCACAGAAGACCACCTTCATTCCCTACCCCATCGAGATGCCGGCCGAGACACCGCGGCTGTGGCAGCAAGGCGAGATAATAAAAGTGTTTCTCGGCATCAACCGCGAGCGCAGCGCCTACAAAGGCACCGACATCATGCTGCGGGCGGCACAGGCAGTGCAGCAGCGGCATCCTGAGCGGATGGAGCTGCGCATAGCCGAGTCGGTGCCCTTCGCCGAATACCAGGAGATGATGAACGGCAGTCACATGATTATGGACCAGCTCTACAGCTACACCCCCTCGATGAACCCGCTGCTGGCCATGTCGAAGGGCATCGTGTGCGTGGGCGGCGGCGAACCGGAGAACTATGAGATACTGGGCGAACAGGAGTTGCGCCCCATCGTGAATGTGGAACCCACCGAGGAGAGCGTGGAGGCCCAACTGGAGCGCATCATTACGCAGCCCGAGCTGCTGCCCCGACTGCAGACAGAGAGTATGGAGTATGTGCGGCGCCACCATGAATATATGAAGGTGGCGAAACAGTACGAGAATGTTTACAGGAAGTTAAAAGGAAGCTAAAGGGAAGTTAAAGGGAAGTTAAAAGGACATATGCTGTTATATAATAATATCAAAAAAAGGTGAGCCCAGACGGACTCACCTTGATTGTTTCTTCACGAAAAAAGGGGATTAAGCCTCGGCGGGAGCTTCCTCGGTGGCAGCCTCAGCGGCAGCTTCGGCAGCGGCAGCCTGAGCTGCAGCCTTCTTCTCGGCCACTTTCTTGGCGATAGCCTCGTTGATCTCCTTCTCAGCTTTGAGCTCTTTCTCAGCGGCAGCCTTCTGAGCCTTCAGCTCAGCCTGGCGCACTGCGTCGAGACCCTTCTGCTTGTCGTTCTTCCATGCGTCGAAGCGCTGCTGTGCGGCAGCCTCGTCGAATGCGCCCTTCTTGACGCCACCCTTGAGGTGCTTCATCAGGTAAACGCCCTCGCGGCGGAGGATGCTGCGTACGGTGTCGGTGGGCTGTGCGCCAACCTCTACCCAGTACAGTGCACGCTCAAAATTCAAATCTACGGTTGCAGGATTGGTGTTGGGGTTGTAAGTACCAATCTTCTCAGTGAATCTACCATCTCGTGGTGCTCTTGCGTCGGCGATGACGATGCTGTAGAAAGCATAGCCCTTGCGGCCGCGACGCTGTAATCTGATCTTTGTTGCCATTTGTTGTTTGTATGTATAAGGTTTGAATTTATGCTACCATCTCGTGATAGCGGCTGCAAAATTACTAATTTGTTTGCTCACAGCGCCCT
>CACYUZ010000012.1:0-72382 GCA_902777645.1 uncultured Prevotellaceae bacterium
TACTCGCATGCATGCGCATCATGGCTCTCGACATAGGAGAAAAGCGCGTGGGAATTGCGATAAGCGATCCCGACGAGCGTGTGGCGTCGCCCATCGTGGTGTTGCCTGCAGCTGAAGTTCGCTCTGGGGCAAAATCGTTCAGACGCCTTCTCGAAGACTGGGAGCCGGAGCTCCTGATCTGCGGGCTGCCGAAAACGCTCTCGGGCGAGGAAGGCCCGCAAGCCGAGCACATACGCGCAGTTGCGGGCGAAATCTCCCAGGCGACAAAGTTGCCAGTTCAATTCACTGATGAGCGACTCAGCTCTGCGGAAGCCAAACGGAGTTTGCGTGAAAAGGGCCTGAGCGAGAAGGCTATGCGCGGCAAAGTCGATATGATAGCTGCAAGTTTGTTCTTACAATCTTGGCTCGATGCGCGAAATGCTGCCGAGCTCGAATGATGAGGAAAGTATGTCACCCAGAAAGAACGTAACGTATTCGTCACGTCCGAATCATGCTGCGCGCTCGGCTCACGCCAAGGGCGATAAGATGTTTCGCACGTACGACACTAGCTACATCCGCCCGAAGCGGAGCCCCGTGCCGGCGATCATCGGCATTGTGGTGCTGGTCGTAGCGCTTATCGCAATCGTGGTCGCAGTACTCAATTTCACGCATGCATGCTCGGCTGCGCCCCAGGTAAGCCTGTCCGTCGTTGTCCCAAAGCGGGCACGGGTCCTCCCATTTGGGCACCCTCTTCACCAGATGCAGCGGCTGCCATGGCCCCTCCGCCTTCGGTGCCGAGCTCATGAAGAGTCCCTCATCAGGCGTGCAGAAAAACACATAGAATCGCCCCTCGTGATAGCGGATGGCCGGTGCCCACGATCCGCCCGCATAGTGAGCGTTTTCGTCCCATCCCGGCTCGTCGAATCGGTCATAAATCTGCGCCACATAGCGCCAGTTGACCATATCGTTCGACTCGAGCACCTGCATGCCCATGAAATGGAAATCAGACGCCACCATATAATACATGCTGTCGACTCTGATGACATCGGGGTCGGAGAAGTCGGCATTGATGATAGGATTGATATACGTACCGTTGCCCTGGTCGCCCCACTGCAGCGGAGCATTTTGCGCCAGAGCGCCCCCGGCCACGGCCAGGAGCAAGGGAAGGAGCAGTTTTTTCATATGAGAAGGGAATAAAAGGGAAGTTAAAGGGAAGTTAAAAGGAAGTTAAAGGGACATTTGTGTTCCTCATGACTCTTTTTCTTTCCGAATCAGTAGAGATTTGACGGGTGCTATTCAGTGTCGACATAGACGATATCAGGCCGTGCGTCGGGCTGTTCGGTGACCACTGACACATTGTGCAGCTTCACATTGCGGGCATGTCTCACAAAGAAGCCCTTGGCCGGCAGGTTTCCCCACATGGTAGCCTCGGGATATTCCTTCTCCTTCTCATCGGCCACATTTTGAGAGATGGTTTCCAATTCGCTTTCCGCCACCCCACCCTTGTGCACTATGCGCACATCGGAGATGAGCACGTCGCACACTGGATGTCCGGGCAGCCCGGTG
This sequence comes from uncultured Prevotellaceae bacterium, assembly GCA_902777645.1. GTDB lineage: Bacteria > Bacteroidota > Bacteroidia > Bacteroidales > Bacteroidaceae > Prevotella. The sequence continues at coordinate 1,546 of CACYUZ010000012.1, forward strand.
ACGGAACAGCCCATGGCCCCCGCCCCCTGTATGAGCACATTGCGTATGGTCACCCCCCGTATGCTGCCCACCTGTGAGATGGTCTGTCCCTCGAAATATCCCCGCGCCCGGTTGCCCAGACGGACGAAGACCGGCGCCTCGGTACCCGTGACGGTGATATCCGCCACCGACACATTCTCCATCACCCCGCCATCGACTATCTCGAGCGAGATGGCCGAAGACCCTATCCACTGTCCGAAGAACTTCTCCTCCTGTGCGGGGCTCGGTTTCACCACGATGCCCGAAATATTGATGTTTCGGAAGCCGCCGTTGGTCTCCGTGCCCAGTTTTATGGCGTTGCAGTGGCTCGACACCACACAGCCGGTGATGGTGACATTCTCGCAGAGACGCGGCGACGTACTTTTGAGCGTGATGGCATCGTCGTCGCTGTCGGCCATCATGCCGTTTACCACCACATCGTGGCATCCGTCGATATCGAGGGCATCGTTGTTGAAGTTGTTGCGGTTGAAGACCTTTATCCCGTCTATACGCAGCCTGTCGCACGCCAGGTAGTGCTGCATCCAGCAGCCCGAGTTGCGCAGTGTGACATCCTTCACCACGATATCCGAGCACTGTATGAACCGCAGCAGATGCGGGCGTGTGATGCCCTCGTCATTCCATGAAAGTTTTGGGAACGCCCTTCCCCTGCCATCGATGGTGCCGAATCCGTCGATTACCACATCGCACACGTTGTCGGCATAGATGAGCTGCACCGTCTCGCGTTGTGTGCGCAGCGACACATAGGAAGAGCGCTGCGGCGTATAGTCGTCCAGCCGCGTGCTGCCGTAAAGCGTGGCCCCCAGCTCCAGGTGCAAGTTGACATGCGAGCGGAGCACCACCGTGCCTATTTTATACTGCCCCGCCGGCACCAGCACCCTTCCCCCTCCAGCCGCCGCGCAGGCATCGACAGCCTTTTGCAGGGCCTGTGTGGAGAGCACAGCCGTATCGGGCCGTGCGCCGAAATCGAGGATATTGAAATCGGCCGCCGCAGCCGTCAGTGTATAGAGCGCGGCCGCCAGGAGGCAGACCATGCGGTTCCGCCCAGGGAATCGATGCATGCAGTTCCACCTACGGAACAAAGAAAGGAGCGTGTTGAACATGGCAAGAGAGATTAGACGTTATCGCGTGGTGATGTGGAAGCAGCCCTGCTTCACCTCGTACTTCACCGCGCATCGCTCCGCCTGGCGCAGGTCGCGCAGCACCTCGCAGAGCACATACTTGAGCGTATCGCTTCTGGTCTCGGCCACCGGCTGTCCGTCGGGGTCGGCCACCACCTTGTAGCGGTTGTAGCTGATATCGAAGGTGGTGCCGTAGAGATGGCAGCTGTTTTCCGAAGCGTTCACATTGCGCTGGCTGAGCGACTGCAGGTCGTCGCGGCTCCTCAGCACGCTGGTGACAATGATTTTGTGCAGCGGCAGGTGCTTGACCTGCAGGCTGTCCATGAAGTTGCGCCCTATATCGTAGAGGAGCAGCGACGCCCTTGGCACCAGATACGGCACACTCTGCCGGAGCGGGTCGATGGTGAAGAAGGGGCATCCACCGATATAGACCAGGCGGTTTTTTTCTCTCTCGAGCGCCTCCCTTCCGGTAATGGGCTGTATGCCGAACTTCTCAGCGTACTCCATATGCACATAATTGGAGTCGGGGAACGACTCCTTGTAACTGAGCACCCCCACGACCGGGTGTCCAGGTCCCTCCGGCGTCCCAGGCTGTGTGACCGCCGATGCGGAGGCCACCTTCTCATCGGAAGGCGTAAGAGCGGCGGCGGAATCCGCCCCGATGGAGTCAGAAATATTTACATTCTGTTGTATCTGATTATCTGTATCAGTGAGATGTGAGCGCGACACGGACGGGAAAATGCATCTGACGAGCGCCAGTATCAGGACGGTGACACCGAAGCCCTGCAGGTAACCATTCTTTGTAATTTTCATCCTAAAAAAAGATTTTCGGACACAAAGATATTAAAAAGTGCCGTAATATCGAAAGGTTTTTGTAATTTTGCACAAAAATAACACTTCGCGAATTGACAGAAAGACATATTGTACTGGAGGACATAGACCCCGTAATGTTTTACGGTGTGAACAACTCCCACCTCCAGTTGGTAAAATCTCTTTACCCCAAGTTGCGCATATTAGCCCGCGACAATGTGGTCAAGGTATTGGGCGATGACGACGAGCTCCAGCGCTTCGCCGAGAGCGTGGATGCCCTGTGCCGTCATATATCGACCTTCAACCGATTGTCGGAAGAAGACATTGTGAACATAGTGAAGGGCCGCAAGCCCGAGGCCGAGGCTTCTAAAGACGTGCTGGTTTACAGCACGTCGGGCCGTGCCATCCGTGCCCGGAGCAGTCATCAGCAGGAGCTGATCAACTCATTCAGCCAGAACGACATGGTATTCGCCACGGGTCCTGCCGGCACCGGCAAGACCTATCTCGGCATCGCCCTTGCCGTGAAAGCCCTGAAGGAGAAGACGGCCCGCAAGATAATCCTCTGCCGTCCGGCCGTTGAAGCCGGCGAGAAGCTCGGTTTTCTTCCCGGCGACATGCGCGACAAGATAGACCCCTATCTTCAGCCCCTCTACGATGCACTTGAAGACATGCTCCCCGCCGTGAAGCTGCAGGACATGATGGAGAAGAACGTGATACAGATAGCCCCGCTGGCCTTTATGCGCGGCCGTACGCTTAACGACGCCATTGTGATACTGGACGAGGCCCAGAACACAACGACGGCCCAGATACGCATGTTTCTGACCCGTATGGGTTGGAACACGAAGATGATTATCACGGGCGACCTGACCCAGATAGACCTGCCCCGCGGCAACCAAAGCGGTCTGCGCGAAGCCCTCCGCCTGCTGAAAGGCATCGATGGCATAGGCTTTGTGGAGATGGACGAGAGCGACATCGTGCGTCACAAGTTGGTGACGCGCATAGTGAAGGCCTACGAGCGCGGCGACAGGGAGCGTGAGGAAGCCCTACGAGGAAACACAACAAACACAATAGAACAACGATGAAAGCATTAACGCAAACTGATTTTCATTTTCCCGGACAAGCCAGTGTATATCACGGCAAAGTAAGAGACGTTTACAATATCGGCGACGACCTGATAGTGATGGTTGCCACCGACCGTATCTCCGCCTTTGATGTAGTGTTGCCCAAGGGCATTCCCTTCAAGGGGCAGGTACTGAACCAGATAGCCTCGAAGTTTCTGGACGACACGAGCGACATCTGCCCCAACTGGAAGCTTGCCTGCCCCGACCCCATGGTGACGGTAGGTTTGAAGTGTGAAGGTTTCAGGGTAGAGATGATTATCCGCTCTATCCTGACCGGTTCGGCCTGGCGCGCCTACAAGGAAGGCTGCCGTGAGCTGTGCGGTGTGCGTCTGCCCGAGGGCATGAAAGAGAACGAGCGTTTCCCCGAGCCCATCATCACCCCGACGACGAAAGCCGACGAGGGTCACGACCTGAACATTTCGAAAGAAGAGATTATCGCCCAGGGCATTGTGAGTGCCGAGCATTATGAGACGATGGAGCGCTACACCCGCGCCCTCTTTGCCCGCGGCCAGGAGATAGCCGCCCGCCGCGGTCTGATACTGGTAGACACGAAATACGAATTCGGTCTTCGCGACGGCAAGGTATACCTGATAGACGAGATACACACCCCCGACAGCAGCCGCTACTTCTACGCCGACGGCTATGAGGAGAATCTGAAAGCCGGCAAGCCCCAGCGCCAGCTCTCGAAGGAGTTTGTGCGCCAGTGGCTCATCAACCACGGTTTCATGAACGAGCCCGGGCAGGTGCTTCCCGAGATAACCGACGCCTATGCCGAGAGTGTGAGCGAGCGCTACATAGAGCTCTACGAGCACATCACCGGCGAGACCTTTGTGAAGGCTGAGGGCGAGGACCTCTCCTCCCGCATTGAGAAGAACGTGAAGGCCTACTTAGCGAGCCGTTGACCCAAGATGTACGAGCAGGAGAAGATCAATCCCTACAGCGCATCGGGTGAGAAGTCGGAGCAGGTGGAGAGCATGTTCGACCACATTGCTCCGTGGTACGACAAGCTGAACCACCGTCTGTCGTGGAACATCGACAAGGGTTGGCGCAAGCGTGCCGTTCGTCAGTTGGAAGGGCTTCATCCACAGACGGTGCTCGACATAGCCACAGGCACCGGCGACTTTGCCATTCTGACCGCCAGGATGCTCCACCCCCGCTCAGTGACCGGTGCCGACATATCGGAAGGCATGATGGAGGTGGGCCGCAGGAAGGTAAGCGCCGAAGGTCTTGCCTCCACCATCCATTTCCAGCGTGAGGACTGTCTTCACCTGTCGTTTGGCGACAACACATTCGACGCCGTGACCTCCGCCTTCGGCATCCGCAATTTCTCCGACCTTGAGCAAGGCCTGCGAGAGATGTGCCGTGTGCTGCGGCCAGGCGGCCAGGCCAGCATACTGGAGCTGAGCCATCCGGTGAAGTTTCCGATGAAGCAGCTGTTCAGCCTCTACAGCCACACCTTTCTGCCTCTTTACGGCCGTCTTATTTCGCACGACGCGCGCGCCTACAGTTATCTCACCGCCACGATAGAAGCCTTCCCCCAGGGCGAGACGATGGTAGACGTATTCAAGCGTGCCGGTTTCAGCGACGCCACCTTCAAGCGTCTGACTTTCGGCATCTGCACCATGTACTTGGCAATCAAATAAATAACACAAAATGGACAAATACGGACTTATAGGCTATCCACTGGGTCACTCCTTCTCGAGCAACTACTTCAACGAGAAGTTTGCCAACGAAGGCATCTACGCCCACTACTACAACTTCGAGATACCGAGCATAGACCGCCTGCCGGAGGTATTGGCCTCCAACCCCGAGTTGGTGGGTCTGAACGTGACCATTCCCTACAAGCAGAAAGTGATGAGTTTTCTCGACTTTGTGAGTCCGGAAGCCCGTGCCATTGGTGCCGTGAACGTGATACGTTTGGTTCGCAAGGGCAGCAAGACCCTGCTTTACGGTTACAACAGCGACGTGATAGGTTTCACCAAGAGCATAGAGCCACTATTGGAGCCCTTCCACAAGAAGGCCCTGATACTGGGCACAGGCGGTTCGTCGAAAGCCATAGACTTCGGTCTCCGCTCGCTGGGTTTGGAGACTGTTTTCGTGAGCCGCTACGAGCGTCCGCACACCATCCAGTACGGCAAGATAACAGCCGACGACATCCATGAGTACAACGTGATAGTGAACTGCACCCCCTGCGGCATGTACCCCCACTCGAATGAGTGTCCCGACCTGCCCTACGAGGCGATGGACAGCCACAATCTGCTCTACGACCTGATATACAATCCCGACGAGACCCAATTCATGCTTCAAGGCGCCGCCCACGGCGCCACGGTGAAGAACGGTCTTGAGATGCTTCTTCTGCAAGCCTTTGCCAGTTGGGATTTCTGGCATCAATAACCCTTAAAAGCCCCAAGAAAGAAAATGAACGAGAAGAACCGCTATATGCTTCGCGGCGTGTCGGCAGCGAAGGAAGATGTGCACAACGCCATCAAGAACATCGACAAGGGTCTTTACCCCCGTGCATTCTGCAAGATTATCCCCGACATACTGGGCGGGGACCCTTCGTACTGCAACATCATGCATGCCGACGGTGCCGGCACGAAGTCGTCGCTGGCCTACCTCTACTGGAAGGAGACCGGCGACCTGCGCGTGTGGAAAGGCATAGCCCAGGATGCCCTTGTGATGAACACCGACGACCTGCTGTGCGTGGGTGCTGTTGACAACATATTGGTATCGAGCACGATAGGGCGCAACAAGATGCTGGTGCCCGGCGAGGTGATCAGCGCCATCATCAACGGCACCGACGAGTTGCTGCAGCAGATGCGCGAGATGGGCATCGGCATCTACTCCACGGGCGGCGAGACCGCCGATGTGGGCGACCTGGTGCGCACCATCATCGTAGACTCTACTGTGACCTGCCGCATGAAGCGCAGCGATGTGATAGACAACGCCAACATCCGTCCCGGCGACGTGATAGTAGGCCTTTCGTCGTGTGGCCAGGCCACCTATGAGAGCCGTTACAACGGCGGCATGGGCAGCAACGGTCTGACGAGCGCCCGCCACGACGTCTTCGCCAAATACCTGGCCGGCAAATATCCCGAGAGCTACGATGCCGCCGTGCCCGAAGAGTTGGTTTACAGCGGGCAGTGCCGTCTGGAGGACGTGGTGCCCGGCACCGGTCTGACCGCCGGTGAGCTGGTGCTCTCCCCCACCCGCACCTATGCCCCTGTGATCAAGGTGCTGCTCGACGAACTTCGGCCCGAGATACACGGCATGGTTCACTGCACGGGTGGTGCCCAGACCAAGGTGCTTCACTTTGTGGGCGACGACTGCCACGTGGTGAAAGACCACCTCTTCCCCCTTCCGCCGCTGTTCCGTCTGATTCAGGAGCAGAGCCACACCGACTGGAGCGAGATGTACCGCGTGTTCAACATGGGTCACCGTATGGAAATCTACGTAGCCCCCTCCACGGCCGACCGTGTGATAGAGATAAGCCGCCGTTTCAACATCGACGCCCAGGTGGTAGGCCATATTGAGCCCAGCGACCACAAGCATCTGACCATCCGTTCGGAATACGGCGAGTTTGAGTATTAGTCGCCATCAGAAAGAACAGATTTAGGAAAAACGAACAAACAAAAATAAGCAAAAGAAAACACCACTATGGCAGAAACCAACAGCATTCTTGAGAAGCTTGACGGTCTTGAGGCCCGTTTTGAGGAGATCTCGACCCTCATCACCGACCCCTCAGTGATAGCCGACCAGGAACGATTTGTGAAACTCACCCGAGAGTATAAAGAGCTGAGCGACATCATGGACGCCCGGAAGCGCTACATAGCCTGCCTGACGACGATACGCGAGGCGAAAGACATCATAGCCAACGAGAGCGACCCCGACATGCGCGAGATGGCGCGCGAGGAGCTGAGCGAGAACGAGCGTCTTCAGCCCCAGCTGGAAGAAGAGATCAAGTTGGCTTTGGTGCCCAAGGACCCCGAAGACGCCAAGAACGTGCAGATGGAGATACGCGCCGGCACCGGTGGCGACGAAGCCTGCCTCTTTGCCGGCGACCTGTATCAGATGTACAAGAAATTCTGCGACTCTAAAGGCTGGACGGTATCGGTGACGAGTGTGAGCGAGGGCGCCGTGGGCGGTTTCAAGGAGATAGACTTCGCTGTGAGCGGCGACGGCGTGTACGGCATTTTGAAATACGAGTCAGGGGTGCACCGTGTTCAGCGAGTGCCCGCCACGGAGACCCAGGGCCGCATGCACACCTCTGCCGCCACGGTGGCCGTGCTGCCGGAGGCCGAGAAATTCGAGGTGAACATCAACGAAGGCGACATCAAATGGGACACCTTCCGCAGTTCTGGCGCCGGCGGTCAGAATGTGAACAAGGTGGAGTCGGGTGTGCGTCTGCGCTACCCCTGGCGCAACCCCAACACCGGCCTGGTGGAAGAGATTCTGATAGAGTGTACTGAGACCCGCGACCAGCCCAAGAACAAGGAGCGCGCCCTCTCGCGCCTGCGTACCTTTATATATGACCGGGAGCATCAGAAGTACATGGACGACATTGCCAACCGCCGGAAGACACTGGTATCCACCGGTGACCGTTCGGCCAAGATACGCACCTACAACTTCCCTCAGGGCCGTGTGACCGACCACCGCATCGGCTACACCACCCACGACCTGCAAGGTTTTCTCGGCGGCAACATCCAGGACATGATCGATGCCCTGACCGTGGCTGAGAATGCCGAGCGCATGAAGGAATCGGAATTATAGTTTGAGGGAGGTCGGAATAATCGGAGGAATCTGAATAATCGGAGGGAATCGAGGATCGGAGGAAGTGAAAAATAAAAAATAACGAGCTATGAACAGAGAAGAACTGATATACCAGATAAAGGCGAAGAAGAGTTTTCTGTGTGTGGGTCTTGATACCGACCTGCGCAAGATACCCCCCTTCCTGCTGGAAGAGGCCGACCCTCTATTTGCCTTCAACAAGGCCATTATCGATGCCACGGCCCCCTATGCCGTTGCCTTCAAGCCCAACCTGGCCTTTTATGAGGCCGCCGGTCTGAAGGGCATGGCCGCCTTTGAGAAGACCATCCACTATCTTAACGAGCACTACCCCGAGGTTTTCGTCATCGCCGACGCCAAGCGCGGCGACATCGGCAACACCTCTGCGATGTATGCCCGCACCTTCTTCGAGGAGTATGACATCGACTCGCTGACGGTGGCTCCCTACATGGGCGAGGACAGTGTGACCCCCTTCCTTGGCTATGAAGGCAAATGGGTGATTCTGCTGGCGCTGACCAGCAACAAGGGCTCTCTTGACTTCCAGCTCATGGAAGACAAGGGTGGCGAGCGACTGTTTGAGCGCGTGCTTCGTCAGTCGCAGCAGTGGGCCGGTCCCGACAAGATGATGTATGTGGTGGGGGCCACCCGCGGCCGCATGCTTGAAGACGTGCGCAAGATTGTGCCCGACCACTTCCTGCTGGTTCCCGGTGTGGGAGCTCAGGGCGGCAGTCTGCACGAGGTGTGCCAGTATGGCATGAACCGCGACTGCGGTCTTCTTGTCAACTCGTCGCGCGGCATCATCTACGCCAGCCAGGGTGCCGACTTCGCTGAGCGTTCGGCCGAGAAGGCCCGCGAGCTTCAGGCCTCGATGGCCGAGGAGTTGGCCGGTCTGTTCTAAACGGGCAGGGAAAGACATGACAGACAGCAAGATCATCAACGACCCCGTATTCGGTTTCATCAAGGTGCCGAAAGGCCTGCTTTTGAACTTGGTGAAGCACCCCAGCATGCAGCGTCTGCGCCGCATCAAGCAGTTGGGTTTGGCCTCGATGGTCTATCCCGGAGCCCAGCACACCCGTTTTCAGCACTCTTTGGGTGCTTTTCATCTGATGCGCGAGGCCATTCTTTCGCTGACGCAGAAAGGCGTGTACATTTTCGACATGGAAGCCGAGGCCATCAGCGCCGCCATTCTGATGCACGACATCGGTCACGGTCCCTTCTCTCACGTACTGGAGAACACGCTGATACGCGGCATCTCTCACGAAGACATCTCGCTATTGATTATGGAGCGTCTGAACGAGGAGATGAACGGAGGTCTGACGCTTGCCATCCGCATATTCCAGAACCAGTATCCCAAGCAGTTTCTGCACCAGCTCATCAGCAGTCAGCTCGATGTGGACCGTCTGGACTACCTGCGCCGCGACAGTTTCTTCACCGGTGTGAGCGAGGGCAACATAGGCAGCGCGCGCATCATCAAGATGCTGGACGTGGTGGACGACAACCTGGTGATAGAGCAGAAAGGCATCTACTCGATAGAGAACTACCTGATAGCCCGCCGTCTGATGTACTGGCAAGTATACCTGCACAAGACGACGGTGGCCTGCGAAAGTGTGCTGGTGAACACGCTATTGCGTGCGAAGCATCTGGCCCGCGAGGGAGTGTCGCTTTTTGCCTCTCCCAGTCTGCACTACTTTCTTTACAACGATGTGGACCGCGCTTTTTTCGAGCGACAGAGCGACTCTCTGCGTCAGTTTGAGCTGTTGGACGACAACGACATCATCAGCGCCATCAAAGTATGGATGGACAGCGACGACAAATTGCTCTCGCTTCTCTCCCGCGACATCATCAACCGCCATCCGTTCAAGGTGGAGATATCCGACGAGCCCTTCAGTGCAGAGCGCATCGAGGAGATTACGACCGGTCTGTGCAATGCTTTCGGTGTGAATGCCGAAGAAGCCCGATATCTGTACAAGGTCAATGCGATACAAAAAGACCTGTACGACATAGACGACGAGCAGATATCCATTCTCTACAATGACGGTACGCAGAAGAACATCACAGAGGCGTCGGAAATACTTGATGCTGGTCTATTATCCCACAAAAAATGTAAATATTACCTCTGTTATCATCGATTCTGAGCAAAAAGTATTATATTTGCAAAATTATTGACTTAAAATCAAAATATGGAATTTACTGCGAAGCAAATTGCCGAGTATCTCGGAGGCCGTGTTGAAGGCGACGAGCAGGCTACAGTTCATACGTTCTGCAAGATTGAGAACGGTCAGCCTGGCGCTCTCACCTTCTTGGCCAATCCCAAATATGCCCATTATTTGTACGACACCAAGGCCAGTGTGGTTCTTGTGAACGACGACTTGGAGCTGGAGCGCGCCGTGAGCGCCACTTTGGTGCGTGTGGCGAATGCCTATTCCAGTGTGTCGGAGCTTCTTCGTCTGTACGACTCGATGAAGCCGAAGAAGAAGGGCATCGACCCGCAGTCGTTTATTTCCGGTACGGCTAAGACCGGCGACGACTGCTATATCGGCGCCTTCGCCTTTATCGGTGAGCATGTAGAGATAGGCAGCCGCTGCCTCATCTATCCCCACGCCTACATCGGCGACGGTGTGAAGCTGGGCGACGACTGCATCATCTACCCCAACGTGAGCATCTACCACGGCTGCCAGTTGGGCGACCGTGTGACGATACACTCCGGCAGTGTGATAGGCGCCGACGGATTCGGTTTTGCCCCTGACCAGGACGGCTACAAGAAGATACCGCAGCTTGGCATTGTGAAGATAGAAGACGATGTGGAGATAGGCGCCAACACCTGTGTGGATCGTTCGACGATGGAGGCTACGGTAGTGCACAAGGGTGTGAAGCTGGACAATCTTGTTCAGATAGCCCACAACACCGAGATAGGTGCCAACACGGTGATGTCGTCGCAGGTAGGCGTTGCCGGCAGTACGAAGGTTGGCGAATGGTGCATGTTCGGCGGCCAGGCAGGCATTTCCGGCCATATCACCATTGGCGACCGCGTGATGCTGGGTGCCCAGTCGGGTGTTCCGAGCTCCCTGAAGAGCGACCAGAAGCTGATCGGCACCCCCCCGATGGAGATGACCCCCTACTTCAAGTCGCAGGCCATTTTCCGCCGTTTGCCCGAGATGTACAAGCAGTTGAGCCAATTGCAAGCAGAGATAGAAGAACTAAAGAAAACCCGTTGACACGCATGTTAAAGCAAAAAACACTCAAGGGAAGCTTTTCCCTGTTCGGCAAGGGACTTCACACCGGTCTGAGTCTCACCGTGACTTTCAATCCGGCCCCCGAGAACCATGGTTACAAGATACAGCGCATAGACCTTGACGGCCAGCCCATTATCGACGCAGTGGCCGAGAAGGTGATAGACACCCAGCGGGGCACCGTTTTGGGCAACAGCGAGATGCGCGTCTCGACGGTGGAGCATGGTCTGTCGGCCCTTTATGCCCTTGGTATCGACAACTGTCTGATACAGGTGAACGGTCCGGAGTTTCCCATTCTCGACGGCAGTGCCATACAATATGTGGAGAAGATCAATCAGGTAGGCATCGAGGAGCAGAACGCCCCAAAAGACTACTATATCATCCGTCACAAGCTTGAGGTGAAAGACGAGGAGTCGGGTTCTTGCATTACGATTTTGCCCGACGAGGAGTTCAGCATCACCGCCATGTGCTCCTTTGAGTCGAAGTTCATCAACAGCCAGTTTGCCACGCTCGACAATCCTGCCGACTATCCCAAGGAGATAGCCCCTGCCCGCACCTTTGTTTTCGTGCGCGACATAGAGCCCCTGTTGAAAGCCAATCTTATCAAGGGCGGCGACATGGAGAACGCCATTGTGATTTACGAGCGTCAGACCACCCAGGAGCGTCTGGACCAGTTGGCCGACCTTCTGAAGGTTCCCCACATGGACGCCACCCGTCTGGGCTACATCCAGCCGAAGCCCCTGGTATGGGAGAACGAGTGCACCCGCCACAAGCTGCTCGACATCATCGGCGACATGGCCCTGATAGGCAAGCCCATTAAGGGCCGTATCGTGGCCACCCGTCCCGGCCACACCATCAACAACAAGTTTGCGCGCCTTATCCGCAAGGAAATCCGCAAGCACGAGATTCAGGCCCCCATCTACGACCCCAATGACGCCCCTATTATGGACAACATCCGCATCCGCGAGCTGTTGCCCCACCGCTACCCCATGCAGTTGGTAGACAAGGTGATAGCCTTAGGTCCGAGCAGCATTGTGGGTGTGAAGAACGTGACGAGCAACGAGCCTTTCTTCCAGGGTCACTTTCCCCAGGAGCCCGTGATGCCCGGTGTGCTGATGATAGAAGCGATGGCCCAGTGCGGCGGTTTGCTGGTGCTGAACACGGTAGAAGAGCCCGAGCGCTGGTCGACCTACTTTCTGAAGATAGACGATGTGAAGTTCCGCCAGAAGGTAGTACCCGGCGACACGTTGCTTTTCCGTGTAGAGTTGCTGCACCCGTTGCGTCACGGCATCAGTTCGATGCGCGGCTACATGTTTGTGGGCGACCAAGTAGTGGCCGAGGCCACCTTTACGGCTCAGATTGTGAAGAACAAATAAGAGAGAGGCGGGTTTGGAAACCCGTCATGAAGAAGACCAATCAAAAATCCTACAAGCGATGAATACCATAAGCCCCATGGCCTTTGTGCATCCTGAAGCCCAGTTGGGCGACAACAATGTAATAGGCCCTTTCTGCTATATCGACCGCAACACGGTTATAGGCGACAACAACCATCTTTACAACAGCGTGACGATTCACTATGGCGCCCGTATCGGCAACAACAACGAGTTTTTCCCCGGTGCGAGCATATCGACCAAGCCCCAGGACCTGAAGTTCAAGGGTGAGGACAGCCTCTGTGAGATAGGCAACTCGAACAGCATCCGCGAGAATGTAACCATCTCGCGCGGTACGGCCTCGAAGGGCACCACGATAGTGGGCAACAACTGCCTCTTGATGGAGAACATGCATGTGGCCCACGACTGTGTGCTTGGCAACAACCTGATAATCGGCAACTCGACGAAGTTTGCCGGCGAGGTGGTGGTGGACGACAATGCCATCATCAGCGCCACCGTTCTGATACACCAGTTCTGCCATATCGGCGGCTATGTGATGATACAGGGCGGCAGCCGTACGAGCCAGGACATTCCCCCCTACGTTATTGCAGGCAAGGAGCCCATCCGCTATGCCGGCATCAACCTGATAGGCCTTCGCCGCCGCGGTTTCAGCAATGAAACGATAGACCTGATACACAACACCTACCGCATACTTTACTCCAAGGGTCTGATGGCGGAGGGCATTGAGGAAGTGCGCAACACGCTGCCCGAGACGCCCGAGATCAATTACATACTCGACTTTGTGAAGAACTCCAAGCGCGGCATCATCCGCTAAGGAATCATTCCACCTGCAGGGCGGCTTGGGAGCCCATTGTCGGCTTTCGGCCCCTGCCCTACCAGTCTCTATGAAGAACAGCCTCATCGTGATAGTGGGTCCCACGGGTGTGGGCAAGACCGCCACGAGTCTGTTGATAGCCGAGCACTACGGCTGCAGCATCATCAATGCCGACTCGCGTCAGCTCTACCGTGCGCTGCCCATCGGCACGGCAGCCCCTACCGTAGCCGAGAAGCGCCGTGTGCGCCACTACTTCGCCGGCACCTTGGAACTGGACGACTACTACAGCGCATCGATCTTCGAGCAGTCGGTGACCCAGTTGCTCACCGAGGGCGAGCTGAAAGACCATCCGGTGAGTGTGCTGACAGGCGGCAGCATGATGTATATCGACGCCGTTTGCAACGGCATAGACGACATACCCACCGTAGAGGCCGAGACGCGCACGCTGCTGAAGCGCAAGTTGGCCGAAGAAGGTCTGGACCGCCTGTTGGAAGAACTCCGAGTGTTAGACCCTGACTACTACCGCATTGTGGACCGGCATAACACCCGCCGTGTGGTGCACGCCCTGGAGATATGCTACCAGACGGGCCGAACGTTCACCAGCTACCGCACCGAGACGAAGAAAGAGCGGCCTTTTGAGATTATCAAGATAGGACTGACCCGCGAGCGCGAGGAACTGTACCGCCGCATCAACCGCCGTGTGGAGGAGATGATAGCGGCCGGTTTTGTAGACGAGGTGCTCAGCGTGTATCCCTACCGGCACATGAACTCGCTCAACACCGTGGGCTACAAGGAATTGTTTGAATACGTAGACGGCCTGTGCACGCTTGAGAACGCCGTGACCCGCATACAGGGCAACACCCGCCGCTACTGCCGCAAGCAGCTCACTTGGTTCAAGCGCGACCCGTCGATAACCTGGTTTCATCCCGACGACGTAGACCGCATCATTGCCCATATAGACCACCACCTACCCCACTGACCCATGCGAATACTTCACTACCTATCACTGCTATGGCGCAAGCCTTGGTCTTGGTACAAGGGACTGTACAAAGGCCGCCGCTGGTATGTGAAGCTATTGCTGGGCCTCGTTTCGTTCATACTTCTCATCATCGTCTACCTCGGCATGGTAGACCTCAACTTTCTTTGGCTTTTCGGCAAGTCGCCCGGTTTCTACAGCATTCTCCATCCCCCCTCAAGCATTGCCTCCGAGATATACAGTGCCGATGGTGTAAGGATAGGCAAATTCTACAACGAGAACCGCAGTCCGGTGAAATACGAGGATGTGAATCCTGTGTTCTGGACCGCCCTTGTAGACACCGAGGACGAGCGTTTCTTCAGCCACTACGGCATAGACCCCTACGGTCTGGCAGGCGCCTTGAAAGACGCCATTGTTCGCCGCCAGCCCCGCGGTGCCTCGACGATTACGCAGCAGTTGGCCAAGAACATGTTCCGCGTGCGCACCCAGTACTCCACCGGTCTGCTGGGCAAGATACCCGGCATCAGCATTGTGGTGAAGAAGAGCAAGGAATGGGTGATAGCCACCAAGTTGGAGATTGTTTACTCGAAGCAGGAGATCTTGACGATGTATGCCAACACGGTAGACTTCGGTTCCAACTCTTTCGGCATCAAGACCGCCTGCAGCACCTACTTCAGCACCACGCCTAAGGAGATGACCACCAATCAGGCCGCCACCCTTGTAGGCATGCTGAAGGGCACCACGGTGTACAACCCCATCCTCCACCCCGACAAGAGCCTTCAGCGGCGCAACACCGTGCTTCAGAACATGGTGAGCCACCAGCACCTGAGCGAGGCGGAATATGGCACGCTGCACACCCAGCCCATGGACCTTCACTTCCACTCAGACATAACAAGCAACAACCAGTGGAGCTACTTTCAGGATGCGGTGGAAGCCAATCTGCAGGAATGGAGCAAGGCCAACGGCTACGACCTCTACACCTCCGGTCTGAAGATATACACCACGCTCGACACCCGCATCCAGCAACATGCCGAGATAGCCGTTCGCCAGCAGATGGAGCTGGTGCAGGCCAGTTTCGACCACGATTGGGGCACCGATGCCCCCTGGCGCGAGGAAGACGGCCGTGTGACCCCCCATTTCATCGAGAAGCTGGCCCAAAAACTGCCCGTCTATAAATATCTTGAGAAGCGTTACGCCGGCAACACCGACTCCATCGACTACTATCTGAACCAGCCCCACAAGGTGAAGCTTTTCGACTACCGCCAGCCCATTGAGAAAGAGATGAGCACGCTCGACAGTCTGCGCTATATGGTGCAGTTCATGCACTGCGGTTTCATAGCGATGGACCCCCAGAGCGGCGGTGTTCTGGCCTGGGTGGGCGATGTGGACTACAACACCTGGCAATACGACAAGGTATCGGCCATGCACCAGCCCGGCTCCACCTTCAAGCTCTTTGTCTACACCGAAGCCATGAACCAAGGTCTCGGTCCCTGCGACAAGCGGCGCGACGAGCGCGTGAGCATCCCCGTCTACGACACGAAGAACCACACGGAAGCCATCTGGTGCCCCGAGAATGCCAGCAAGCGTTTCTCCGGCGACTCCATCCCCCTGAAGCAGGCCTTTGCTCGCAGTCTGAACTCCGTGGCGGTACGTCTGGGCATCGAGTTGGGTGTGAAGAACATCATCCGCACGGCCCACGACATGGGCATCAAGAGCGAGCTCGACACCCATCCATCGACGGTGCTTGGCGCCTCTGACGTGAATCTGCTTGAGATGGTGAACGCCTACAGCACGGTGGCCAACGACGGCAAGTATCACGAGCCGGTGCTTGTCACCCGCATAGAAGATCAAGAGGGCAACGAAGTGTACGTGGGTCCGACGGAGAGTGTGCGCACGCTCAACTACAAGTCGGCCTTTCTGATGCAGCAGCTGCTGATGGGCGGTGTGAAGGAGCGCGTGGGCACCTCCCGGCGCCTGCTGAACTACATCGGCGACGTGCGCGACACCGACTTCGGCGGCAAGACCGGCACCTCTAACAACAACGCCGATGCCTGGTTCATGGGCATCACGCCCCACATTGTGTGCGGAGTGTGGGTAGGCGGCGAGTACCGCAACATCCACTTCCGCAGCGGGCGTCTGGGCCAAGGCGCCGCCGCCGCGCTACCCGTGTGCGGCCATTTCCTGCAGCTGCTGTTCCACGACCGGCGCTTCCCGCAGTATCACGGCCGTTTCGTCATGCCCGGCGGCGAGGAGATAGACGTGAACCTGTACAACTGCGTGGACCAGTATCAGAACGTGAAGAGCAGCGCCGTCACCGACTCCCTGAACCCAGACGGTCAGCAGTACGACGAGTTCGGCAATCCCATTCCTCCGCGTCCGGAGAATCCCGAGCCCGAGGAATACGAATTTCCCAATGATGCAGTGATATTCGAAGAAGACCTATAAGATGCCCACCCTCCCTGTTACCCCCATCGACACCGACAACGCGGAGTTTCAGCAAGCGCTGCAGCTCATCCAGTATACCCACCGTTCGCTATTTCTCACGGGCAAGGCCGGCACGGGCAAGTCGACCTTTCTCCGTCACATCTGTGAGACGACGAAGAAGAAGCACGTGGTGCTGGCTCCGACGGGCATAGCCGCCATCAACGCCGGCGGTGTGACACTGCACAGTTTTTTCAAGATACCCTTCCACCCCATCCTTCCCAACGACATCCAGTTCTCTCCCCGTAAGATACGCGAGACGCTGAAATACAACAGCGAGAAGCGCAAGATAATCCGCGAGCTGGAGCTGGTAATCATCGACGAGATCAGCATGGTGCGTGCCGACATCATCGACTTTCTGGACCGTGTGCTCCGTGTATACTCGCGCAACATGCGCGAGCCCTTCGGCGGCAAGCAGCTGCTGCTGGTGGGCGACATCTTCCAGCTCGAGCCCGTGGTGAAAGAAGACGAGCGACAACTGCTGCGTCCCTTTTACCAGTCGGCCTACTTCTTCGACGCCCACGTGTTCAAGACGTTCCAGCTGGTGAGCATCGAGTTGCAGAAAGTGTACCGCCAGCACGACCAAGCCTTTGTTCAGATACTGGACCGCATACGCACCAACCGCGCCAGCAGCATCGACCTGCGGCAGTTGAACAGCCGTGTGGGCGAGCCCCCGAAGGAGACAGGCGGGCAACTCACCATCACCCTTTCCACCCGCCGCGACACCGTGGACCACATCAACGAGCAGCACCTCTCGGCCCTGGCCGGCGATGTGGAGGTGTTTCAAGGCCGCATAGACGGCGACTTCCCCTCGAGCAGTCTGCCCACACTGATGGAGCTGGAGCTGAAAGTGGGCGCCCAGGTGATATTCGTGAAGAACGACAGCGAGCACCGTTGGGTGAACGGCACGCTCGGTGTAATCACCTCGATAGACACCACGAAGCCCGACGAGGAATACCTGACCATCCAGACCGAGGACGGAGGAGAATATGATGTGGGTCGCGAGCTGTGGAGCAACATGCGCTACACCTACAACGAGAAGGAGCAGAAGATGGAGGAAGAAGAGATAGGTCGTTTCGAGCAGTTTCCCATTCGTCTGGCGTGGGCCATCACCATCCACAAGAGCCAGGGTCTGACGTTCAACCAGGTGAACATCGACTTTGCCGGCGGCACCTTTGCCGGCGGTCAGGCCTACGTGGCGTTGTCGCGCTGCACCTCGTTGGGCGGTATCACGCTGAAGGCCCCCATCCAGCAGCGCGATATCTATGTCCGGGCCGAGGTGGTGCGTTTTGCGCAGCAGTACAACGACCGCCGAGCCATCGACGGTGCCCTTGCCGGCACGCAGGCCGACGCCGCCTACCGCGAAACGCTTGACGCCTTTGAGCATCGCGACTTTCAGCGCACGCTCGATGCTTTTTTCAAGGCCATCCATCTGCGTTACGACATAGAGCGGCCCGAGGTGAAGCGGCTGATTCGGCGCAAGCTCGGTGTGATAAACCGTTTGGAGAATGAGATTGAGGATTTGAAGCGCGAGATGCGCAAGCGCGAAGCCTTCCTGAAGAAGTTGGCCGCCGAGTACACCCTGATGGGCAAGGAGTGTGAGGAAGAGCACATGCCCGACGCTGCGATAGCCAACTACAAGAAGGCGCTTGAGCTCTATCCCGAAGCCCGAGAGCCCAAGCGCCGCCTAAAGAAACTGATGAAGGAGAAGAAAGAGAATTAACTTTTCATCGAATCGGAAACCTCTGATTCTCAGGAATCAAAGACCTGTTCCTCTGATTCGCTCTGATTCGAAAGCGAAGATCAATAATCGTAAATGTCTTTTGGACCGATAACCAACTCATCCATATCAATTTTTCTCTTTTTGATATATTTCTTGAAGAAGCCCACTCCCCAATAAGAGCTCACCTTTCTGGGTTTTCCCAGTTTTATGCCCAGCTGCGAGTCATAGATATGGTACACCAGTTCGGAGCAGTAGTAGAGGTTGTTGTTCCACTTGAACTGCGAGTCATACCGCCGGCCGAGCAAATGCTGATATCGGATCTTGACCGGTTTGTCGACCACTCTCTTGACCCAATACTTTTTGCCGACCCCTTTTGCGATGAAGTCGTCGACCGGTGTGAGTTTTATCACATTACTGGCCTCAAGCACATACTGGCGTCCACCCTTCTCCACCACGATGCCACAGTGGGAGAGCTGCGACTTGGTAGCCATGCGGATATACTTAGACTGTTCCGACTTGGAAGTCTGGAAGATGATGTCGCCCTCCTTGAAGCGTGACGTGGTGCAATGACCGTCGAGAAGATAGACACCCACGAACACCAAAACGATTGCCAACAAATACTTCTTCATATTCAATTGATTATTATTGATTGTCTATCATTGAATACCTGAGACAGGGGAAAGGTAAACTTTTTGGGACGAAATCATTAACAGACTTCAGACACACTGAATGGTACACTACCGTTCCATACGTCTGTTATCGGATTTTCCATAATAAAATGCTTTTAATTTAGTTCTATCGTGTCTGTTTTCATTTTGTAATAGATTAAAATTATCATTTATCTCAATGTCTTTGTTCATACAATATTTTATCACATCATAAGTATGATAACTTACTGCAAAACAACCTTCGCTTGCTTTTGTAAGAGGGAAATTCAGTCCAGGAAGATTGAATGGCAGGAGTGTTGCCATAGTGCATGGATGAATATAAATATTCCTTGCTTCGGCATTTGAATTTGTGTCACTCCATCCCTTGAGCTTGATTGCCTCCATTCCATTTTTCATCCTGACTGTTCCTTCGAGCGTATATTCACCGAGTGAGGAGCAGTTGCTGCCTATCTCGTTACTGAACTCTGGTTTTGAAGGAGTGCTTTTGCCTCCGCAACCGTGAAGGACTACTCCGGAATAAATCAATTCTGGTTCGACTCCCACATCATAAATGAACAATCTGTCGGAACATGATGATTTAGAGAAATCAACATATATCACATATTTACTCCATTCATTGCAATCATTATATTCAGGGAGTTTTTCTATATTTGGCCCCTTAGGAATAGAAGCGGACAATAGTACGCAATAAACAAAAACAGATGCTAAAATCTTTACTACTTTTTTCATAATATACTTGTATTAAATTTGTGGGTTCTGTAGGACTCGAACCTGTAATCTCAGAACCAAAATCTGATGTATTGCCTATTATACTATAGCCCAATCCATTTACCATTTTATTTTATTTATACCTTTTAATAAGGTATTAACATATTGAATAAAATCTAAAGGTGATATATATACATTAGCATAATGCCATCCATCATTTATACGATATATTTGATATTCTCCTTTCTCAGAATATGCTTTTCCTGGAAAAATGCTTTTTTGTTCAAAGTCTGATATCCACTTTTCTCCATTATATATAGCTATATGCCCAAATACACTATGCGAATTTCTTGGAAGAACTGAAATATCTCCTTTTAAAGGAGTATAATTCCCACCATTAAAAACTTCCTCAAATCCTAATTGCACTAACATTTTATTATAAGAATATGCTGGATAGATATAACAATTATAACATCCCCCATTTCTAATAGCCTTCATAGAATACCATGCACACATACACTTAGATTTCTGTTCTTTATGTTCTGTGATATATTCTACAGCTTTTTCATTATCATATTTATACACACCATTGCATCCTACTAAGTATAATGCAATTAAAAAGTAAAGAAATTTTTTCTTTTTCATTATTTCTAATATTTAGTTAAAATATTCTTTCACTTTATTATATGTTTAAAGCACTTAATTTCGTTTCTATTTAAATAATTATTTATCGTTCATAACATAAACGTTACTAGCTGCCTCTCTAGCAGTTGTTGCATATGAATCAGTAGATCCGGGAATTAAAGACCATGCTGCTGGCAAAGAATAACCTCCCCAATTAAAAGTTCCTTGTATAGGATGAAACTCCCTTTTTGTTCTAAAAGGAAGAGTAGCATTACAAGCCCTTGTTGCACAAGTATTATCAATACTATATTCTTTACTGCGTTTCATTTCTTGTTACATCATATAGTTTCTACTATATAGTACTCAAAACAGCGAAAAGGTAAACTACCAGAGTCAAGGGGAATAAGAGGAAGGTATCAGGTTTTATTCCATTTTGAAATAAATCATTTCGGGATGCTCGCCATAAAGGAAATGGACAACATTGCAGAGCCAGATATCTTGTCGGAACCCTTCAAGGTTTTCGACTTGATAAGTACCTCCTATTTCGTCATGCGCCACGAGCCTTAATATAATCGGATTATTATCAGTTTCATCCAGGCTAACGTCGACCGTAACGTACATGCCATCTTCTGTCAAATAGTCAAGGAACGTGTCTGCTCCATCAACCATTTCGAGGTCTTCCAGGTCACCATCATATTCGGGCAGAACAACAAACCATCTGCCATCTTCCCATTTTTCGAAAGTCAGTTCCATATTGCCCTCCATTGTTGAAGTCTTCTGCTATTCTCTTAGCTTGTTCATCATAAGTGCCGTCGGGATTATTTTTTTACTTTTTGAGACACATAATCAGTCATTATAGTTAATACATGAATATTTTCCAGATAGTCGAAGACAGTTTCACTGAGCGTGACCCCATGGATATTGATGATACCAGGTTTATAATCCAATGGTATTTCGTACCAGAAGAAATCGCCCTCCTCATCAGTAACACGAGAGATATAGCTCCCGTTCAAATAGATGGAAGCCCGCGTGGAGTATTCGCTCCATGTGAGGCGGATTCTATCAGTCTGTCCTTTCAGCAATTTCGCTTTCGCCTTTCTTACCGTATCATCTTCTGGAATCTCCGGCGTATAGAAAAAGTTATAGAGATGAAATTGTTTATTAAAACAGGCACAGGCTGTTGAGGGTTCAAAAATCCAACCAAACAACCATAAGGCCGTATGCGTTTGATATGCACTCAAGATTTCGTAATTGTTCAAGTCCTGCCCTCGGTTTATCTTATCCGTACAGGTGAATTGTACAGAACAAAGATAAAATATTTGATTGACAGTGAGCAGCAACAAAGCTATCAAAAGCCCAATTCTTAGGTTTTTTTTCATTGACTTCATAAATAACCCTATTTTCTATAATTATATACCCTGCTTATGCGAAAAGTAAACAGATGAATCATGGAAGCTGAATATACCGGCTGTCATCCCTCCGCATAATTATTGGCATCTGATTTGGATTTTCATCAGATTATTTGTATCTTCGCAACGGCAAGCCATCAGCGGCCTGCCAAACAGGAACATGGCACAGAAAGAGATGCAAGAGGAAAGAGGCTACGCCGTAGGCGTTCAGTTGTTCGACAGAATACGCGAGAGCGGGGCGGTATATGTCGACAAGACCGCCCTTGTCTACAAGATGGTGACGACGAAAGCCGTCAACTTCTTCCTAAGCCGCCCGCGTCGCTTCGGCAAGTCGCTGCTGGTGGACACGCTGCGCTGCTACTTCGAGGGGCGCAAGGAGTTGTTCGAGGGGCTGGCCATCTACGACCTGGAGAAGGAATGGAGAAAATATCCCGTAATCCGCCTCGACCTCTCCAACGGCAAGTACTATGAGAAGGAGCGCGTGCACGGCACTCTCAACACTATACTCAAGCAGCAGGAGAGAGTGTGGGGACTGGGTGAAAGCGAAGACCCCATGAACTACGATGCGCGGCTGACCCGCCTGATAGAGGCAGCCCACGACCAAACGGGCGAGAAAGTGGTGGTGCTCGTGGACGAATACGACGCGCCGATGCTCGACTCGATGAACGACCCCGAACTGCAGGAGTATATCCGCAACCGTGTGCGCAATCTCTTCTCGCCGCTGAAAGCCCAGGCGCAGTACCTGCGCTTCGTCTTCCTCACCGGCATCTCCAAATTCTCACAGCTCTCTGTGTTCAGCGAGCTGAACAACCTGCAGCAGCTCACCTTCAACCCCGACTATGAGGGCATTTGCGGCATCACCGAGGAAGAACTGCTCACACAACTGAAGCCCGACATAGAGATATTGGCCGAGAAATTGAACGAAAGAGACCAACGCTACGGCATAACACATACATACGACTCTGTGGTGGCCGATTTAAAATATTGGTATGACGGTTATCACTTCTCCGACAAACTGACCGACATCTATTGTCCTTGGAGCTTGATAAATGCTTTCGCTATGGGCCGAATCATGAACTTCTGGTTCTCCACTGGCACTCCCACCTCGCTCATCAACATTCTGCGCACCCGCACGGGCATCACCCTGACGGAGTTGGAGGGCTATTCGGCCAAGCTGAGCCGTTTCGACGCCCCCACCGAGCGCATCACCGACCCCATACCCGCCCTCTTCCAGAGCGGCTACCTGACCCTGAAGGAATACGACGGCCGCCGCAACGAATGGAAGCTGGGGTTCCCCAACGAGGAGGTTCGCGAGGGTTTCGCCCTCTGCCTCTACCAATACTACATGGAGGAATATGTGGGCAGCGCCGACACGCTGGGCATCGCCTTCAACGACCTGCGCTTCAAGGACAAGACCTTCGAGCAGTTTGTCGAGGTCATCCGCAAGTGGTATGCCGGCATCCCCTACAGCATCACCGACAAGAACCAAAACGAGCAGCTCTACCAGTCGCTCATCTACGCCGCCCTGCTGGCCGTGGGTGCCGACATCCAAGCCGAGGACCAAACGAGCGACGGACGGATGGACATCGCGCTGAAGGTGCCCGATGCCATTTACATCCTAGAGCTGAAATACGGCAAGAGCGCCGAGGTGGCCACCGACCAGATTGTCGCCAAGGACTACGCCGTGCGCTTCGCCGCCGACCCGCGCCCCGTCTACGCCGTGGGCATGAACATCAGTCAGGACCGCCGCACCATCGACCACTACAAGATTGTCAAGGTGAAGTAGGAAGAACTTAACTTACCGCCAACAGACACAAATGCCTAAAAGATGAAACTATCACCCTATATTACAGAACTGCTGAGAGAGAAGTCGGGCCATGAGATTCGTCGGTCGCGCGACTGCGAGCTGCTGTCTCTTGACATAGAATCAGCAACCGGCGAGCATATCGGTGTGAACACGATGAAGCGGCTGTTGGGATTCATCGCCGACGAGCGAGAGCCCCGCATCTCCACCCTCGATGTCATAGCCCGCTATCTGGGTTTTACCGATTGGGACGCCCTTCGGTTGGTAGACGAGGGCAGCAGCAATTCGGCTTTCGACAACCGCGACGAGTATCTGGCCTGCTATATGGAGAAAGGCCAGCAAGTGATTATCACCTACCCCCCCAACCGGAGGCTCACGATAGAGAATATGGGCGACAACCATTTCCTTGTGAGGGAGAGCGAGAACAGCAAGTTGCAGGTGGGCGACCTTCTGACGCTGACCCATATAGTCCGCGACTATCCGCTGCTTGTGGCCGAAGTGATAAGAGACGGACAAAGCCTTGGCGCCTTTACGGCCGGCAAATCCCAAGGCATTGACTTCGAACTGCTTTGACGCCTATGGACAGCAGCACATCATCTTTTTCAGAAGTAGAGCAAAGTTTTCCCGATGCCGAGTTGCTGGAGGTGGGCGGCACGACGTGCGAGTGCTACCGTGTGAAGTTGTACGGCAAGCTCCATTTCTTGAAAAGGCTGAAGCCCGAGCTGCGCACCCATCCCCAATATATGGCCGCCCTTCAGAAGGAGTTTGAGTTGGGCTACCCGCTCGAGCATCCCCATCTGGTGCGCTACACCGCCAAGACCCCCGACGGCATTCTGATGGAATATGTCGACGGCGAGACGCTCAGCGAGTTTGCCGAGCATCATCCCGACTATTTTGCCAAGCGCGAGCAGGCCGACCGTTTTCTGCAGCAGTTGCTCAGTGTGGTCGGTTATCTGCACAGCCACCAGATTGTGCACCTCGACCTGAAACCCGGCAATATTCTCATCACCCGTATCGGCCACGACGTGAAGCTCATAGACCTGGGCTACAGCTATGCCGACTGCTACACCGACACGACCGGCCATACAGACAAATACGCCGCTCCCGAACAGAAAAACGGCACATCGAGGGTGGATGCCCGCACCGACATCTATGCCATAGGGCGCATTCTGCAGACGCTTCCCTGCGCTCATTATTATAATAAGGTGATAAAGCGCTGTACGGAGGAGCAGATGTATCTGCGCTACAGTTCCATCGACGAGCTGAGGAGAGCCGTTTCCCCTCGGCGGAATCACCGATGGATATTGGCAGTCATAGTCATGGTCATTGTGTTTCTTGCAGGTTTTCTGCTTTACCGGCAGGCATATCATGCACCTGTCTCTCCGGACGAGGCAACAACTGTCCTCCAACCAGAGCAGGACAGCATGGCGGTGAAAGAATCGCCTACATCTTCTAACCCAGAGATAACCGACCGGGCAACCACCTATGAGCTTCCACCCGTTAGCCCCCCTGTAGAACCTTCTTTCCCCTCTGTCTCTCCAGCCAACCCCTCACAACTTGGTGACCCGGTGCAGACACCTGCCCAACCATCGCAGACACCTGTTCAACCATCACAGACACCTGCCCAGCCATCTGCGGGAGAGGTAAAAGGAGGGTATTCGGCTCAACGCGAGGACACCATGGCCATACGTCGCAGACTTCAGCAGCTCATCGGTCCGCGATTCAAGAAAGCGCTTGGCCACTACAACGACTCCATCTACTATAATGTAAACCAGCAGCGCTATACAGAGAATTGGATTGACTTTGAAGAGAGTATTGTGCCCCTTTACACCCAGATAAAAAAAGCCTTTCAAGGCAAAATCAGTGAGCACACGATAGCGACAGAATGGTGTCAGACCAAACTTTACTATAAAGTGACACAATTATGGCAGATGATGCGGAATGACCCGAATCACGACCCGTTCTACGACGGGAAAGTGTTCCATTACTACGACATCGACTGCTACTAAAAAGGCTAAGTGGACGAAATGGATGCTTGTTTTATGAAAGAAGCTCCTTAATTTTGAAGCTGTGAACATATTTTAAACTAAAAAACAGTGACAAAATGAAAAGACTATTCAAGCATGCACTCCTGCTCGGGAGCATTATGTTTCTATTCTCCAGCTGCTGCGTCAGTTATATCAACACTGACACACTGATGGAAAACTATGAGAAAAAAATCAATCACACGACACTGCCCGGCAAGGTGCTCTTCAAGACCGACCAGCGGAAGAAAGACACCTATGAAAACGTTCAGGTATTCCTTAATGAGAAAGATGTGAAGCGCGATTTCGAAGTGACAGCTTACGGTTCCTACACCCCATTTATCTTGCCCATCATCCGCCCGGAGCGTCCACGTTTGGAAAAGTATCTATTGTGGAAGGCCGCCCGCAAGGCCCGCAAGCTGCACGGCGACGGTGTCATCATCGACAACAAGAACGATTTCCGTGTGATAAAATACAAATAGCCCCAATTTGTTAACATAAGTTAAATCAACTTCATAACAGAGCGTCTTTCCGAGAAATTGTGTATCTTTGGGATGCGTAGATGCCTCAAGGCGTTTTCGCAGACATATCAAAGAAAGCGCATTTCGCTTATTCTGACCCTGTGAACTTGGACACTTCACGGTTGGCTCAAAGCCTTCGTAATATCAGAATAACGGGAAAGACGCTCTTCTTGTTTTGTATTCGTATCAAAAAACGAAATACAGACAAGTGGAGTTAGCACCCTTATCTATATTACGAGGAGTCCAAGCCTTACAGGGTAGATGAGGAAGATGTTGGCTCCGCTTTTTTTGTGTATGCCGACTAACTCTGTTACTGATAACCGTACCTGATGACCTGAAGGGTACTAATAGATAACATTAAAACAATTGAATTATGGCACTAATAAAATGCACAGAATGCGGTAATTTAGTATCTGAGAATGCAACAGTTTGTCCCAAATGCGGAAATCCATTGAAAGCAGTGGGTGCTCCCAATCCTAATTACATGATGAACAACAATGTATCTACTAAAAGCAAGACTACAGCGGGAATATTGGCCCTGTTATTAGGAGGAATTGGTATTCATTACTTTTACTGTGGCAAACCTTTACCTGGCGTGATATTCATCTTGTTATGCTGGACATGGATACCCTCAATAATTGCTTTCGTCCAAGGAATAATGATGCTGACCATGACAGAGGAACAGTTTAACCACAAATATGTAAACACTACGTCATCATTCCCTCTTTTTTAACTAAATTGGAATAATTGAACCATGGCTATAATAGATGTTGTAAAATGTGAAATGCCCCCCGGCTTATTAGTTGCTAAGTTTCCCAGTTCAGATTTACGTCTGGGGACGCAATTGGTAGTACATCCTGGACAAACCGCGATTTTCGTCAAGGGGGGGGCTATTTGTGATGAATTCGAAAGTGGAACTTATACCCTGAAGACGGATAACATACCTCTGCTAAACAAACTCATCAATATTCCATTTGGAGGTAATTCACCGTTTCAGGCTGAGGTTTGGTTTATCAATAAATTATATGTCCTCGACTCTAAATGGGGTACAGCAACCCCCCTGCAGATAGAAGATCCCAAATACGAAGTAATTGTTCCCGTAAGAGCTTATGGGCAATATGGTTTCAAGGTAGAATCACCCCGTAAACTACTTGAGACTTTGGCTGGTAACAGACGAACTTTTTCATCTGAGACACTGGGTATATATTTCCGTGGTAAAATCTTGTCACAACTAACAGCCATCATCTCCAACAAACTTATTGAGGATCAGATATCCATTCTCAATATAAATTCCCATCTATTGGATATTTCCACCTATTCAAAGGAACGGTTGACAGAATATTTTGCGACTTACGGACTTACACTTCAGGCTTTTGACATCATGTCTATTAGCGTAATAGAGGACGATCCAAGTTTTGTCAAATTGAAAGAGGCCAAAGATTTGGCTGCACGGCTTAAGATCACTGGTCGTGACGTATATCAAATGGAACGCAGTTTCAATGTTCTGGAGAGTGCAGCTTCCAACGAGGGTATGGCCGGTGGACTTATGGGAGCAGGTTTAGGCATGGGTGTTGGCATGTCCGCCGGCAGCCAAATGGCATCTGTTACATCTCAATTAAACACCAATCCTTCAAATAGTTCTATGCCCCCGCCACTTCCCCAATCCAATGTACAATATTATGTTGCCATCAATGGAGCTCAACAGGGGCCATACAATATGGAATCCATTGTTTCAGCTATACATAGTGGCAGCATCACGAAAGATCAACTTGTGTGGAAAGCCGGTATGCCTAACTGGGCAAAAATAGCTTCTTTGGTAGAATTCGCACCATATTTCAATGTACCTCCCCCCATACCTATGCCATAAGAAATAACTATAGAGATGAAAACATTAACTATTTATATAAGTTTGATATTGATAGTGGTAAACGTTCTTGCAGGATTAATTCTAAAGGATTATCAAAAAGAGAATGTCATAGCCTCCTCATGTGTTTTGTTGGTCAATGCATTCCTCTTGCTTGCTACGGCCGAGCAACAAATGAAGGACGCTTTTAAAATATCTTTTTTTATACTTTTTCCGTTTTTCTGCTTAATTGAATTTATACTAGCTGTTTTATCACCTTGCACTTTTGAGAACAACCTTTATGCAATTGGCATTATTTGTTGCTTTGCTTTTCAAATGATATTATTTTTTACAGGTATATTAAGACGATAAGAAGGAATGATAGAATGTAAAGAATGTGGATGTCCGTATGATGAGTCTCTTGCAAGTTGCCCAGAGTGTGGCAACCCAACCGAGTTCTCTGTTAATATGTCTGGCAGATCCAATTGTCCCAATTGTGGAGCCCCATTGTCCAACTCTATTTCTTGCGACTACTGCGGTTCAGCGCTACCACGTATACGACAAACATATTATCATCCACAAACGAGAGACAACAAATCATATGGATTAGAAGACCTTATATCTGATTTATTTAGATAATTGCCAACCCGCTTCTTTTTTACAATAACAAAAAAAAGATGCAATGAATGAGGAGTTAGCTATGAATCATCATTAAAAGGAAAAATTACTGATTATTATCCATGAATAACATGACAATCAAATAATATGGCACTTATCAATTGTAAAGAATGCGGACGAACTATTTCGGACAAGGCCACAGCTTGTCCTCATTGTGGAAGCCCTGTCTCACAAGTAAGATTATGTGAAGAATGTGGTGAATCACTACCAGAGTATGCTACAGTGTGTCCTAATTGTGGATGCCCGGCGAGTAATGAAATCATGCAACTCCAACCACACGTTGCAGAAGGAGAAACGCCTGTATATATCAAAGAGAAGAGTATTTCAAACAAACAGATTTGCATATTGGCAAGTGTTGTTGGTGTCATTCTATTATTCGTTTTGGCTTTACAGTCAGGTTTTTTCCATAAACGCGAATTATTTGAGAAAACAGATTATTTTGTCGAAAGTCTTAGTACCACTGTTCAGTCATACGGTCTACTTGGGGGTACTGAATATACTGAATATGCAGAAGATTATGAGTATCGAATTATGCCGATGGGACGTTTGATAAATGTCCGCATAGAAAGAGAGGCTTCCTCTAGCGAATATGAGAAATTGCGCAAATCCCTCGAAAGACATTATTCCGATGACTCAAGAGTAAATCAAGTATATATTTGCGAGGGTGGCACAGTGATGATAGATTGTAGAAACTAAGTTGTTAGAATATGGCACTTATAAGATGTGCAGGTTGTGGGCAGATGATTTCGGACAAGGCTTTGAAATGTCCGAAATGCGGATGCCCGGTTGACAAAAGCACAAATTTGAAGCAAACGCTCCAAGCGGAGGAGCCACAGGCACAAGAACCTTATTACAATGAGGAGGAACACTCTTCCAAGACATGGCTCTATGCTGTCATTGGTATACTTGCTGTCACCTTGATAGGCTTAGCTGCCTGGTTGTTCCTTTTCAACGATAATAAACATAATCAGATTGAACAGATTGCAAGCAGCCCAAGTATGACAGATGCTGAAGCAAATTATATAAACTTAAATGGCAATGAGGCGAGTGGCGAAATGACAGAACAAACAGACATACAGCCACAGCAAGAGAGAATTATTGACAATCCTACTCCACAAGTAGAAATCAGATGTGAACTTACGGGAAGAATCAGTAGTATTGAGGGTGTGAAGATGGTGCTTTATGGAAATCAGGGTACGCTAACCTACATAATGGACGGCGAGCGTATTAACAGCAACATTGAAGTAGACTACAAAGCCTCCAATATCGATGAAAACGGCTTTGGACATCTTGTACTCAAAAGTTATACTCTCAACGGTAGGCTAAAGGGACGCTTTATTGGCGAAATGAACAGTGCAGGAAGCGGTTATCTTTATGAAGGACAGTTTGTCAACGTGAATGGAGGCTCTACTACATTCTTCCTTTCTGAATAATCTACAATTTTTTTTCTATTATATATATTATGGCACTAATAAAATGCACAGGATGTGGGAACATGATTTCGGACAAGGCGATAAACTGTCCGAAGTGCGGGATGCCTGTCACTAAATATGAGGTAAAGCCACAGCATAACCACATCGCTAATGAAGCTCCGGTGTTCAGCGAAAGAGAAGGCAGCAGTAATATGTGGCTGTATGGCATCATCGCCTTGCTGCTGGCCGCTATTGCGGGCTGTGGCTATTGGTGGTATCGTCAAAACCATTCGGTAGAACACCTATTGGCCTCCTCCGAAACAGATAGCCATCAGAATGAAGGGTCAGAAGGAGGTGCCATTAATGACAGTGGAGAAATATCTGCGAAGCAGGTGTTTGAAGCCAATGGTGTGTCTTTTACCATGATAGGTGTGCAAGGCGGCACATTCCGGATGGGATGCAGCAAGCGTGAAGACTCAAATGCCGATTCAAATGAAAGTCCCACCCACCCGGTAACCCTTGACTCCTATTATATCGGTGAGACAGAAGTGACCCAAGAATTATGGGAAGCAGTGATGGATTATAACCCTTCTGAATTTCAATACGACAACCAACTGCCTGTGGAGTTTGTCAGTTGGGATGATTGCAAGGAATTCATTCGAAGATTGAACAACATCACCCAAAAGGAATTCCGTTTTCCTACGGAGGCAGAGTGGGAATATGCTGCCCGCGGAGGACACAAAGCCATTTCGGCCACTTATGCTGGAGGCAACAGCATTTCGGCGGTAGGATGGTATAAGGGAAACAGTAGCGGAATAACGCATCCCGTAAAAAACAAGTCACCTAATACGCTGGGTATTTATGATATGAGCGGCAATCTATGGGAGTGGTGCCAGGACTGGGAAGGTCCTTATTCGAGCAATGCTGCAAACAATCCCACAGGGCCGGATTATGGTTCCAGCAAGATACTAAGAGGCGGCGCATGGAATGGCGGTCCCAAGAACTGCCGCCTGTCCAATCGAGACGGCCGGACTACCGACTATGCCAGCAATCGTCTTGGATTACGATTGGCACTGACGGAATAGAAGCTGTTTTATAGGGGAGTCCCTGACAGGCGGAAAAGTCAATTCAGAGAGGAGGGTCCGTGAGGTGGTGACAAAAGCAATCGGTCGGCGAGAATGCCGACCGATTGCTTTATCAAAAAAAAGATCTTGCCTCACGGCAAGATCCTTTCCAAGCAAACTTATATAATAATACACGTATGTCGAATAATGTGAGAGTATTATGCATTCTCATCTTGCGCAGGCTTTCTGCGCATGGGGTGCCGCTTGTGTGGGACACATGGCTGACACCTCTTGCTGCCGCTGTCACCTATTGATGGCAGGACATCGTGAAACCGTAAATGTCGTTGGGTCTAATCACAACCATACATCGTGGCAGGACAGACTACTTTCCGGATAAGGCTGGTCTTCAGACTTACACCTCCTTGCAACGCCTTCTCGTCTAATCAGACAATGGCTTTTGTGTCACTAGGCTATAAGGGTGCTCACTGCTGCGGGACAGTTGGAGATTCTCACTCCATTCCCAATTAATCGCGTTTGGGCGAACCTTCACGGGCTAAAATCATTAGCATTTGCAAAATTACTATTTTTTCTGCTTTCTGCAAGGCTTTTTTAAGAAAAAATGTGATTTCTTCGGGAAAACTCTGGAGGTGGGAATGTGAATTCTGAAATCAACGGGATGTGCGCCGGCGGCGCACTTTTATTGGGGGTCGCTCTTCGAGCGAGAAATTATTCAAAAATTAAGCTCAAAAATTAATTAAAAATTATCTTGACGTGCGCCAGACGGCGCACTTTATCTTGGGGAGTGCCCTTCGGGCAGAAATCTTACAAAATCGGTTCAAAATCTAACAGAATGGCTGCTCACCTGCGGGTGAGCAAGAGGTCGGCACGCTTCGCGTGGAAATTATTCAAAATTATATTCAAAATTAATCAAAAATCATCTTGACGTGCGCCAGACGGCGCACTTTATCTTGGGGAGTGCCCTTCGGGCAGAAATCTTTCAAAATCTGTTCAAAAACTAACAGAATGGCTGCTCACCTGCGGGTGAGCAAGAGGGGGCACGCTTCGCGTGGAAATTATTGAATTTCATTCTACTTTTTCTCGCCATGGCAATGCTCAAGCAAGCTTGACATTGCTCATTTGGCTTAACGAAAAAGTTCAAAAATTAAGATTAAAAATTAATCAAAAATCATCTTGACGTGCGCCAAGCGGCGCACTTAATCTTGGGGAGTGCCCTTCGGGCAGAAATCTTTCAAAATCTAAACAAATCTTACTTGATTTGTGTATTGGCAGAGACTGCAAACCCTGGTGGCGGAGACCCCACCCCTGCCCCCTCCCCTGCAAGGGGCGGGGAGTTGCCTGGCGGACGAGAGGGCGGGTCGTGCTAGAAAGTGGCCATTTTCACGTTTTGGGTTTGGAACATGGTTTCGGCGTCGATGTCATAGGCCTTCTTGGTATAGAAGAAGGTGCAGTCTTTCAGGCGGATGTCGTGTATCATCTCAATCGTGCCATGGGCCGAAACGGCCGTCTTGCAGTCGCGGCACACCACCCGGCTGATGTCGATATCACAGAACTCGGGCAGGAATTCCTCGCCAGTGGCCTTACGTCCCGAGGTGCCCACGGGATTGTCGGCATAGGTGGTCTCGAAGGTGATAGCCTCGCCCTTGATGTCGTTCATGAAGATGTCGCTGATGAAGATGCGGCCGGTCTTGCCCCCACGGCCGGCGCCGCTCTTGAAGCGCAGCCCGGTGTCGGTGCCCGAGAAGGTGTTGCCGCGCACCACGATGTTGTGCATGCCGCCGGAGAACTCGGAGCCGATGACGAAGCCGCCATGGGCATGAAACACGATATTGTCTTGTATGAGCAGGTTCTCGCAGCCGCCGTGCTTCACGCCGTCGGCTCCTACGCCACCCTTCAGGCAGATGCCGTCGTCGCCCACATCCACACGGCTGTTCACGATGAGCACGTCGCGGCACTGCATGATGTCGATGCCGTCGCCGTTTTGCGCGTTCCAGGGGCAGCGCACGTTTACGCCGTCGATGGTCACATTCTTGCATCGCTGTGGCACGAGGTGGAATTTGGGTGCGTTCTGCAGCGTCACGTCTTTCACCAGCACATTCTCGCAGTCGGTGAGTCGTATCATGTGCACCCGCATCGACTCCTGGCGCTTGTAGTCGTCGGCAATGTTGCTGAAGTGCTTCAGGTTGAAGGGGTACCACAGGCTGCCGTCGTCGGTCACCGTGCCTCCCATCTCGCGGAAAGATTTCCACTCCACATCGCTCACCTTGCTGCGCTTCACGGCCCGCCACCACTCGCCGTTGCCGTCGATGATGCCCTGGCCGGTGATGCTGATGTTCTGGCATTTGCTTGCGGTGATGCCCGGCTGCGCCTTCTCGCCGGTGACCTGCCCGGTGGTCTTGTCGCGCTTTAGGAAGAGTTGTTTGTCGGGCGAGAACTGTATCATGGCGTTGCGTTCCACATGCAGGTCGATATTGCTTTTCAGCACAATCATGCCGGTGAGGTAGACACCCTGCGGCACGATGAGTCTTCCTCCGCCCTGTTTCTGCAGGGTGCTGATGGCCTTTCTGAAGGCTTCTGTATTGTCGGTGAGTCCGTCGCCCACGCCGCCAAAGTCGGTCAATTTCACCGTATTGCTGGGTTGTGTGGGGAGCACGGGCTCGCTCAGTTGTACGGGCAGTTGTTGGTAATACCGCTCATAGGGTCCTGCCTGCAGGTTGAGTGCCGTCAGCAGCGACATGGCAAGAAGAATCAATTGCTTTTTCATATGCTTTTAGTAGATTGTTATCGTAGATGGTATTTTGAGACACAAAAATACAAAAAAATCGGTTTTTCCTCAGTGCGACAGCCTTTTTTGTCAGTTTCCTTACATTTATTATAGAAATACTCACACTTTTTAAGGCTTGAAGAGGTGGGAATAATCGATTATTTCATGTGTCTGTCCATTCGCATGATATGGGTGGTTACTTTGAGGGCTTCGCTCGATTTCCTCGCATATCAATTCAGGCGGTTTACAGAGAATCCGACCGGTTAACAATTATTAAGATAAAAAATTCTTTATTCTCAAATATTTTACTTATATTTGCATCGCTAAAATTCAGAGGCCGCGTATTTATTACACAATAAACCAGTCTCTATAGTTGGGAATATCCCTAGCGAACTTTGACAATTTGAGCAAATATTAGATCAAGAGACAGCCTGGAGCTGCCCCAACCGAGCACATAGTCGCCACGGTGGGAAAAAGATCTGAATTAACAGTTTAGTATTAACCGATTAATTAAAAAAGATTATGACGATTTTCTTATCAACATTATTGGTCATGATTTGTGTGGGAGTCACCAAGACTTTCGCACCCATTTGTTGTGCCCTTCGCCAAACAATTGACGCAAGGGACGTTTGGCGTTGGACCACCTCCTACCTTCCCGCACTTTGTCAAATGACAAAGCCGCTCGCCTCGTAGGTTTCTTGAAAAAGAAACCAACCATCCCCCCCCTATGCTATACTGACCTGGATGAATATTGATAACGAGAAAAATAGTAAAACGACTATAAAACCAACAACAATGAAAAGAACCGTAATTTGTGAGTATGTGGGAGCCGGCCATCCCGACAAGATGGCCGACCAAGTGAGTGATGCCCTGCTGGATGCCTTTCTGGAAAAAGACCCCAACACACGTGCCGGCATCGAGGTGATGATTAAAGACAACATCGTGGTTCTGGGCGGTGAGGTGAAGAGCACAGCTCAAATAGACTATGACCACATAGTGAGAGAGACGATGGACCGTTTCCGTTATCCCGAAGACCATCATCTTTCGGGCGATGACATCAAGGTCATCAACCTTATCGGGAGACAGTCACCGGAAATCAGCCGCAGTGTGGAATTGGAGGACGGCATCATCGGAGCGGGAGACCAGGGCTTCTGCGTGGGTTTCGCCTCCAACGAGACGAAAGACCTGATGCCGCTGGGGGCATATATGGCCCGAAAGCTATGCAAATGTGCGGAAACGAAAAGCGGCACTTTTGGACCAGACATCAAATCGCAGGTGGTGGTGACGTATGATGATGAGGGGCGCGGACACGTCGACTCCATTCTCGTGAGCACTATGCATCAATGCCCTCTGGAGGAGTGCAGGACACTTGTCAGTGACTTCATCACAAGAAACGGCATGGGTTTAGGAACGGAGCTGTTCCAACACCATATCATCGATGACAAGCCGGAAATCGTCATCAACCCTTCTGGAGAATGGCATACCGGCGGCAGTATCTCCGACTGCGGAATGACCAACCGCAAGATAGTGGTGGACCAATATGGCGGCTATGCGCCCGTGGGCGGCGGCGGTCTCTCGGGAAAGGATATGAGCAAGGTGGACCGCAGCGGAACATACATGTGCCGTTACTTGGCGAAGAACATTGTGGCGGCAGGATTGGCAGACACGGCAAAGGTGGAACTGGCTTACGTCATCGGCCAGCCACAACCCTGTGCCATCAACATTGAGCTCAACAACTTTGGCGAGAGCACGGACCATTTGTCGGGCTGCAACCCTCATCTTGCGGAAGACCTCGCCAGATGGATAACAGAAAACATTGACCTATCACCTAAAGGTATCATCCAGCGCTTCGACGGACTGCGCCCCCGTTTCTATGAGGTGACAAGACGTGGACATTTCGGGCATCCCATCAATAAGGCCGAGAGAGATTTCCGAGTGTTCCCCTGGGAGGAGACGGATATGGCAGATATTTTGGAGAAGCATTTTCTGGTCAAGAAGGAAACAGAATAACAACTACGGTGAGGACACACGAAGCTCTTCGCCAAAGCCATGGGCCTTCGCAGTGGAAGATAACTACAAACTTGAAGATTAATTAACGTATAAAAATTTTGGAATCTCACTTTTTTCCACTAATTTTGCGACGATTTATGTCAAACCCTTTTAGCCATTGGAGAAAGGGTCGAGCGAATGAGTATAAAGTAAGAACAAATACCCAGTAGAGAAACGGTTCCTGCAGCCTTCCGGCTGCAGGCAGTTTGACTTAGCCATTTCTTTCACATCCATTTCATCCTTTTTTAATTTATGGCAAAATAAAAGCTTGCCTGGTTTCAAACTTTATACACCTATTATGGGCAATATACAACCAAAGACGTTGACCCGACTGGGAATCAACGATAATATGGCACGCAGTATAGCCATGGCGACTATATCCAAATACTGCAAACACGACACACAACAGCAGATTCTTTCGACCTTGGAGAACATCATCATCCATCCCGAAGACTACCGAGAGGACAAGATCTGGGGCAAACTCGCATTGGTACTGTCACCCACTACTTCTGACACCCAATCTTATGAACTACGGGAGCATCCTCTCCCCTACTCCATCTATGGTGCCGACAGCATAGACCAACTCTCCATCAGACAGATGGAGATTGCCATGCGCCTGCCAGTGACTGTGGCAGGCGCCCTTATGCCCGACGGATGCGCCGGATACGGACTCCCCATCGGTGGCGTGCTCGCCACCAACAGCCATGTGATCATCCCCTATGCCGTGGGAAAGGACATCGGCTGCCGCATGAGCTTAACCATTCTCGATGCGGAGCCTGACTATTTGAAGAAACACCATGACCATGCAGTCAAGGCACTGACAGAGCACACAGCCTTCGGACTCGACGGCACCCTCCCTTACAGGACATACCATCCGCTGTTCGACAGGTGCGAGTGGCGCGACATCCCCATTCTGAAAAAGTTGCGCGACAAGGCCATCCGGCAAATGGGCAGCAGCGGCAAGGGCAACCATTTTGTGGACATCTGCGAGGTGGTGCTCCCGCCAGTCAACGCCATGGGAATGGACGAAGGCCGCTATCTCGGCATCTTGAGCCATTCTGGAAGCCGTGGGTTGGGGGCCGCCATCGCTGACCACTTCACCGCTATCGCCAAAGAGACATGCCGTCTTCCCAGACAGGCAGGACCATTTGCCTGGCTGAGTCTGGACAGCGAAGCGGGACAGCTGTACTGGACCTGCATGGAGTTGGCGGGCGCCTACTCTGCCGCCAACCACGACTGCATCCACGAGAATGTGGCAAGGGCATTGCGGCTGAAGCCACTGGCCAAGATCAGCAACCACCACAACTATGCCTGGCGGGAGACACTCGACGATGGTACCACCGTCATCGTACACCGCAAGGGAGCGACACCTGCTCATGCTGGTGAACTGGGCATCATTCCGGGAAGCATGGCGACGCCTGGTTACATTGTGTCGGGGCGAGGCAACAGCGAGTCGGTCTTCTCCGCATCACACGGAGCCGGCAGGACCATGTCGCGCCTTGACGCACGCAACAGCATCAGCCGTCATGCACTTCGAAAACATCTGGCAGAATGTGGTGTCACCCTTATCGGTGGAACCACCGAGGAAGCGCCCATGGCCTACAAAGACATCCATTGTGTGATGGAAGCGCAAAAAGAGTTAGTAAATATAGAGGGGACCATCATCCCTAAAATAGTAAGAATGAGCGAGTAATAATATGGAAAAGACATATATACAAATCACTTCGGGGCGTGGTCCCGTAGAGTGCTGCCGTGTGGTGGTGCTCATCATGCAGAAAATCATCGAACAGGCACGGGAACTGGGTCTCGGAACAGAGCTGGTGGAACATGAGGATGGTCCGCAAAGCGGATGCATGTTTTCTGCCACCCTCTCCGTGGAGGGAGACGACACCAACCTCCTGACCAACGAATGGGAGGGGTCGGTGCTATGGGTGGCGCAGAAGAATCCCTTCCGTCCCTGGCACCGCCGCAAAAACTGGTTCGTGGGCGTTCATGCCATCAAACCATTGGAAAAAGCCAAGGTCAGCGAGCGAGACATCACCTACGATACACTCAGGGCCTCCGGACCTGGTGGACAGAACGTGAACAAGGTAGAGACCGCTGTCAGGGCGACACACAGCCCCTCAGGCATCAGTGTGGTGGCATCCGATCTACGCTCACAAAGCCAGAACAAGAAACTGGCGTATGAGCGGTTGATGATGAAACTATCGGCCATGGAAGAAGAGAAGCAGATGCATCAGACCAGAGATGTTTGGATGAACCACAACACGCTGGAGCGTGGCAATCCGGTGAAGATATTCAAAGGTGACTTATAAAGGCTTCACCATTGTACTTTCCAAAACTCATAGTGCGCCTGACTTGATAATGTAGTCAGGCGCACTTCACATTTGCAAACAGGCGGAAATTGTTTTTACTGAACAGAAATTTCCGTAATGCGCAGAAATTTCCATTTTATCAACACATTATAGCTGCCACATTGTAGAGACCCCACCTCGGGGCAGAGACACAACAAGATGGAAGGGATTCCACTTTGGGGCAGAGACCCCACCCCTGTGGCGGAGGGTGAGCTTAAAATGGGGAGGAGTGTCTTTGATGGGAGGTTTTTAAATGTATGAGAGATAGTTTTTTATATAAAAAGGTGGGGAAAGATTTGTGGGAAAGGTAAAAAAATGTACCTTTGCGGCATACACCAAAACAATAGGAGGAAATGCGGAAACTGACCTATCTGCTCGTGGTGCTGCTGGGCTGCAGCTGCACCGAGAAAACGACACCGACACAGGTGGAGGCGGCCGAGGCTGCCCTGAAAGACAGTGTGAGCGAAGTGACGCTGCTCATAGGCGGCGACATGATGATGCACATGCCCCAGTTGAACTGCGGTCATGTGGGCGGTAGCGAGTACAATTTCGACGACGTATTCAGTCTGGTGAAACCCACCGTGGAGAAGGCCGACCTGGCGATAGCCAATTTCGAGACCACACTGGCTCCCCCACCCTACACTGGCTATCCCTGCTTCTGCGCTCCCACCTCCTATCTCGACGCCATTCTGCATGCCGGTTTCGACGTGCTGACCACGGCCAACAACCACTGCTGCGACAAGGGCGCCACGGGACTGACACGCACCATCGACGAGATGGACGCCCGCCATGTGCCCCATTTAGGCACCTACAAGGACAAGGCCGCGCGCGATGCCCAGCACCCCCTGATTATCGAAAAGAACAATATCCGTATAGCGCTGCTCAGCTTCACCTACGGCACGAACGGACTGCCCGTTCCCAAGCCCTTCTACGTGAACCACATCGACACGGCCGAGATAGCGAGAGACATCGCCATAGCCAAGTTGCTGAAGAGCGACGTGATTATCGCCCTGCCCCACTGGGGCATAGAATACATGCGCACCGCCAGCGAAGAACAGAAGCAGTTGACCGACTGGATGCTCGCACATGGTGTGGACCATGTGGTGGGTGGACACCCGCATGTGATACAGCCCTTTGAGGTGCGCGAGACCGACGGCGAGAAGCATCTGGTGGCCTACTCGCTGGGCAACTACGTCTCCGCACAAAGCAAGCCCGACACCGACGGCGGCTCTATGGTGCGGCTGACGCTGCAGAAGAAAGGTGACACGACTCGGCTGACCGACTGCGGTTACTTGCTGCACTGGGTATCGTCGCCCAAGACCTCGGGCAAGCGGCAGTATAAGGTGATACCTGCCAGTTATCCTGACGAGCAGCTCACCCCGCTGGAACGCGCAGCGCGGAAGCGGTTTGTTGACTCGGCCCGCCAACTGCTGGGCAAGCACAATAAAGGGGTGGAAGAGGTTTTTTAGAAGGGAACGGCATGCTGCGCATGGAAATTTTATTCTGAACAGAAATTATCGTAATTCACGTAATTGTTCATTTTTCTGAAAGAAATTCTCGTAATGCGCGGAAATTTCATTGGAATGACTATGTTTTTTCTGAACAGAAATTATCGTAATTTACGTAATTATTCATAAAGGTCTTTGAAAGAAATTGCCGTAATAAGCAGAAATTTCTGTTTTCGTGTGCGCTGGCGCACGGGGAAATTATCGGAATTTTTTCTTGCGGGGGCGGATTGCAAATCCGCGGATTGGGACTGGGCGGGGAGTGCCTGGCGGACTGAGAATAGTATGGCAGTTCGGAGAGTGCCTAATAAATGGAAATAATTGGATTTTAAGGAATTATGGGAATTACGGGAATTTCTTTCCTTCTATTTTGATTATTTCTCTTTGAAAGAAATTATCATAATACGCAGAAAATTTCTGTTTTCTTGTATGCTCGCTATTTGCCGTATCGGAAGTAGAACCAATAGGTGTTGCCGTAGACGCGCTTTAGGTTGTTGTAGCGTTCCCGCTCATCGGCGGTGGCCATTCTCATTTCGTTGAAATCTCTGAAGTCAGCCTCCATGGCTCCGTTCTGACCGGTAGCGAAAGGTTTTCCCGATGAGTAATAATACTGCAGGAGCGCCTCGCCATAGATTTTGGGATAGACGGAGTCAGTGTAAGACTTGTGCAGTTCCTCGGCGAAGGCCCCCAGCTTTCTGTCGAGCAGCAATTCCATGAGTTTGTAGTCACGAGCATACTGCGAGCTGTCGGCCAGCAGCGTCACCACGCTGTCGGGCAAGAGGACCGTACGTACCGTAGCATGGTCGATGCGCAGCGCCTTGGCACCGCCCACCACAGGATAGTCGAAGAAGCGTTCGGGCAGCAGTCCCTGTGCGGCGAGCGCATGCGCCCTGAGCATGGTCAGGCTGCTGTCGGCGGCCAGCGCCCTTTTGCCCACTTTCAGCGCATCGGCATATTTTTCCTTCATAATCAGTTTCTCCATCCTCATGCGGTAGTGGAACACCTCGTCGTGGTTGGAGAGGCACCCCACCAGCAAGAACTGCAGGCAGAGCAGCATCAGGTTCACCCACACCACTCTTCCGAACCATCCGCCGGCGCCATCCGGCTCATAAGGCTCGACCTCTTTGGCCACCCACACCAGGAGTGCGAAACCCACAAGGCAGAGCGGTCCTGCCCACGGCCATGCCCCGAAGGAGAAATCGACATCGGCCCTGCTGCCCACCGAAGAGATGAAGGTGAGCAGGAGGAGCGAGGGGAAATACGTAAGGGCATGCGCTCTTTTCTCCAGTTTGGTGATACGGAACACCACTGTCTGCAGCACTGCCAGGAGGGCGGTGACCACGACGGCCCCGATGGTGCGGTTGTAGTGCGTCTGTCCCTGCGACAGGATGTGCTGCCCCACCGCCACGATATCCCCCTGGTAGAAGTAGAGATACATGAAGGTAAAGACACAGAACACCCCCATGCACCCCCAGCGCACCAGTTGGTTTTGTTCCATTTTGAAAAGACTGTACCCTTGCATACTGTATGAAAGCGACAGACACATGACACCGCCGGGAGCCACACGGTTCCCGGCGGTGCCTATGTCAGCAATTTATCAATTCTTCTTCAGCACCACGGCCGAGCGGGCCGGGATATAGATTTTGAGCCACTCCTTGTGGTCGGCCACATAGACAGGGTCGAAGTTGGTGACGTGTGTCACCGAGTCATCGGCCAGTCCGTTGCCACCGAACTCCACGGCATCGGTATTGAGCACCACATCATAGGAGCCCGTAGGCACGAGGAATCCGTAGTCGGGATACGACCTTGTGGGACTGAAATTGAACACGAAGACGAGGTCACCCCTCATGAAGGCCAGGATCTGGTCGTCGTCGCTGTGCCAAATCTCCTGCACCGGTGTCTTGGGGAAATTCTTTTGGCTTTTCACCACCTCGAGCATTTTCCGGTCGAAGTCGCCGAGCCAGTGGTAGCAAAGATCCTTGTTGTCGACGAGGTTCCACTGTCTTCTGGCATATTTGTAGCTCCATCCGTTGCCCTCGCGCGGGAAGTCGATCCACTCCGGATGTCCGAACTCATTGCCCATGAAGTTGAGGTATCCCCCGTTGATGGCTCCGAGTGTGACGAGTCGGATCATCTTGTGCAGTGCGATGCCGCGGCGGGCCGTCTCGTTCTCATCTCCCTTTTTGAAGTGCCAGTACATATCCGCATCGATGAGGCGGAAGATGATGGTCTTGTCGCCTACGAGCGCCTGGTCATGGCTTTCGCAGTAGCTGATGGTCTTCTCATCGGGCCGGCGGTTTTTCACCTCCCAGAATATGGAGCTCGGTTTCCAGTGCTCGTCGGTCTGCTCTTTGATGGTCTTAATCCAGTAGTCCGGAATATTCATGGCCATGCGGTAGTCGAATCCGAAACCGCCGTCCTCGAACTTGGCGGCGAGTCCCGGCATGCCGCTCACCTCCTCGGCGATGGTGATGGCGTTGGGGTTCACCTCATGTATGAGTTTGTTGGCCAGTGTGAGGTAGCAGATGGCATTGTCGTCCTCGCCCCCGTTGAAGTAGTCACCGTAGTTGGTGAAGGCCTGTCCGAGTCCGTGGCTGTAATAGAGCATGGAGGTGACGCCGTCGAAGCGGAATCCGTCGAAGTGGAACTCGTCGAGCCAGTACTTGCAGTTGGAGAGCAGGAAGTGAATCACATTGTCCTTGCCATAGTCGAAGCAGAGCGAGTCCCATGCCGGATGCTCGTGCATGGCTCCCGCATAGAAATACTGGTTGGGGTCGCCGGCCAGGTTGCCGAGTCCCTCCACCTCATTTTTCACGGCGTGGGAGTGGACGATATCCATGATGACGGCGATGCCCTTCTGGTGGGCCGCATCAATAAGTTCCTTGAGTTCCTCGGGAGTTCCGAAGCGGCTGGAGGGAGCGAAGAAGGAGCTCACATGATAGCCGAAGGAGCCATAGTAAGGATGCTCCTGAATGGCCATAATCTGGATGCAGTTGTAGCCGTCCTTGATGACGCGCGGCAGCACATTGTCTTTGAACTCGCGGTAGGAGCCCACTTTCTCGGCGTCCTGTCCCATGCCGACGTGGCACTCGTAGATGAGGAGCGGGTTGGTATTGGGTTTGAATTTTGTTTTCTTCCACACATAAGGTTTCTCCGGGTTCCACACCTGTGCGGAGAAGATTTTTGTCTCCTCGTCCTGCACCACTCTGCGCACCCATGCCGGTATGCGCTCACCGTGTCCACCGTCCCAATAGACGTGCATTTTGTAGAGGTCGCCATGCTTGACAGCCTTTTCGGAGAGTTTCAGTTCCCAGTTGTCGGTTCCCGGAATGCGTTTAGCCCTATAGCGTTCCTGTTCGGTCCAGTTGTTGAAATCGCCAACGAGATAGATGTCCGTAGCGTTGGGTGCCCACTCGCGGAACACCCATCCACGCGCCATTTTGTGGAGGCCGTAGTAGAGGTAGCCCGTAGCGAAGTCACTGAGTGTGGACTTGCCATTGTTGGTGAGCTGTCCAATTTTCCAGAGGGCATGGTCATGCCTTCCGCAGATAGCCGGTTCGAAGGGTTCCAGATAGGGGTCGTTGGCCACGAGCCCTATGTGTTTTACCTTTTTGGTTT
The DNA here is from genome assembly GCA_902777645.1 of uncultured Prevotellaceae bacterium. Taxonomy (GTDB): domain Bacteria; phylum Bacteroidota; class Bacteroidia; order Bacteroidales; family Bacteroidaceae; genus Prevotella. Next base: position 45,097 of record CACYUZ010000012.1, read on the forward strand.
TTTTGTTTTCACCCACTTTGGGTGTTTTTACAGTTTTCTTTACTTTTTTATCTTCCATGACTTATTATGGAGTTTTTTCAGCATTTCACTTTGAAGATAGCCTTTTTGAATTCCTTGACGATGGAGATGCAGGGAGCGTGTCCATCCTGCGGGCAGAAGATGGCAAACATGCCCGGCCGGCAGGTGATATAGCTCTGTGCCAGGATGTCGGGATATTTGGTGATGTCTTTCTGCTCGTTGTACTCCAGCTCCGGCAAGTCGACGGTAGGTGTGTAGCCATACGTTTCGGGAGCGGAGAGGGGAATCTGGATATCGATCATTTTTCTGTGCGTTTCGAGCACAGCCACGTCGGGAGCTTTTCCGGTGGCCATCTGTATATTCACGAACACATCCTCTCCGTCGATGAGGTGTTTTCCCTCGGGGAGCTGGTTGATGTCATTTTCGCTAAGGAAATCGATCACCTTCTGGAAGCGTGGGTTGAGGTGTGCATAGAGCGGAAGGTTTTCTAACGTGTCGATAATCATACTATTGTTTGTTTTTAGAGTTAGTTTTTATTTGTCCACAAATCTTTGTCCGTTTTCATAATGTCCCTTTGCGGTGATTTTTCCGTTGCGGTCCCTCTCTATGAAGTTGCCGTCGCGTTCACCATTTTTGTAGGAGCCCTCGAACCGCGAGCCGTCCTTTTTCTCCTCGAGTGCCTTGCCGTGCAGTTTTCCACGGTGGTAGTTCACTTTCTGTCTTGAGCCGTCGTGCAGGTGGATGATGAACTGCCCCTCGAAGACCCCGTCGCGGAAGGTACCCTCGAAGGTATCGCCGTTTTTCTTCACCAGTTTGCCCTGTCCATTTTCCTTGTCGGCGTTCCAGTTGCCGGTATACGTATCGCCGTTGTGCCAGGTGAAGGTACCCATGCCCGACTTGTCGCCGTTGAGGAATCGTCCGGAGTAGCGGTCGCCGTTTTTATAGACCACCTCTCCCTGTCCGGTTCTCTCTCCCCGCACGTAGTCGCCCGTATACTCATCTCCGTTGGCGAAGGTATACTTTCCCTTTCCGTGAGGCAGGTCATGTAGCCACATGCCCGTATATTTATCGCCGTCTGCGTAGAAGTTGGTTCCCTTTCCCGAGCGTTCGTTGTCCACCCAGTTGCCCCGGTAGATGACGCCGTTGCCCCAGTCGAAGGTACCATAGCCATTTTTCATGTCGTTTTTCCATCCCCCCTTGTAGAACTGTCCTGTGGAGAAGGTGTAGGTGCCCTGTCCGGAGCGTTTGTCGTTTTCCCACTGCCCCTCGTAAATATCGCCGTTGTAGTAGTACATGGTACCCTCACCGTGCTGGTAGTCTCGGTACCACATACCCACATACTTATTATTGTTCATGAAGTAGAAGGTACCCTTTCCGTGCTGGTGGTCCTGGTACCACATACCCTCGTAGCGTTCGCCGTCGGAGAAGGTGTAAGTGCCCTTTCCCGACCTTTTTCCCTTGAGGTACTCGCCCTCATAGACATCATGGTTGGGGTAAGTGGTGGTGCCCTTACCCTGCGGTTTTCCGCCCATCATCTCGCCTTTGTAGAGTCCGCCGTCCTTGGTGTAGCAAGAGCCGAGTGTGATTTTCTGGGCCCCGGCCCTGAGGGGGAAGGCGAGAAGAGCGGTCAACAATATGATGATATAGTGAAGTTTCATTTTTCCGAATGCAAGAATTACTGAACAAAAGTACGAAAAAAACCTTGAATAGGAAAAAACTTTAGTAATTTTTATGTATCTGTAAAAGGGAAGGCGGCATTTTATAGAAATTTTGATTATCTTCGCAGCATGAAAGACCTAAAACCCAAATATAAGCGATGAAATTTGTAGGAATGATACCCGCCCGCTACGCCTCGACGCGTTTTCCGGGCAAGCCGCTGGCCCTTCTGGGCGGTGTAACGGTGATAGAGCGTGTGTACCGCCAGGCCGTGAGTGCCCTCGACGACGCCTATGTGGCCACCGACGACGAGCGCATTTTCGATGCCGTGACCCGCTTCGGCGGCAAGGCCGTGATGACATCGACCTCCCACAAGAGCGGTACCGACCGCATCGCCGAGGCCGTTCGTCTGACCGGCTGCGACGCCGATGTGGTGGTGAACATTCAGGGCGACGAGCCCTTCATCCAGCGCTCGCAGATAGAGACAGTTTGCCATTGTTTCGACGACCCCACCACGCAGATAGCCACTTTAGGAAAGCCCTTCACCGACCTGCACGGCGTGGAGAATCCCAACTCACCCAAGATAGTGACCGACTTGCGCGGCTATGCCCTCTACTTCAGCCGCAGCGTGATACCCTATGTGCGCGGTGTGGAGCGTGCCGACTGGCTGCAGCACTTCCCCTATCTGAAGCACATCGGCCTGTACGCCTACCGCACCGAGGTGCTCAGCGAGATAACCCGTCTGCCGCAGTCGCCATTGGAGTTGGCTGAGAGTCTGGAGCAGCTGCGGTGGTTGCAGAACGGCTACCGCATCAAGGTGGGTCTCACGGATGTGGAGACAGTGGGTATTGACACGCCGGAAGACTTGGCTGCGGCGGAAGAATTATTGAAGAGATTAAAAATTAAAGAATAAAGATTAAAGATTAAGATTGGGAAATGGGAGAATTTAAAGGGTGCTATTCATAACTGGCAGCTATGAAATAGCACCTTCGGTGCGGGAACTGAAAGAAATTTTCATAATGCGCAGAAATTATTCATTGATGGTTTTTTGATTTTTTGGAATCGTTTCCAATGAATCATTTGTGTGTGTATAATATGATAAAAAAACGCTTCGCTTAAGAAAAAGGAAACGAAAGGATTTTTGCGGCCCAGTTATCACATCAGGTTGATGTTGTATTCCGACATCGGCTTCAGTTCGGGATTGCCCCATATCTCGTTGTAGGCCGAAGTGTAGTAGATGCTGCTCATTGCTCCTTAGCAAAGGAATCGCTGATGAACGGCAAGCAAATGAAAAGTCCAGAATGCCAATACTGCCAGGAATGAGTTCCCTTGCGTATCTGCACACTGAGAGGTATCTTTTTCGCTTTCATTGCAGCAATGAATTCACGGTTTCGCTGGAGGAGGAAGTCCTTGTCTCCGCAATCCACATACCATTTCACAAGCCGCAGACTGTCTACGGTGGATTCCTTGGCATTCTGAACGAATTTGGTGCAACTCTTCTCCGCCACCGATGTACTCATCAGTCCCACCTTGCTGTTCTTGCCTGCCTTGCTTCCTGGAAGAGGCACGATATCCATCAGTGCACTCATGGCATAACAGCCACTGAACATACCGAGGTAACGTTGTGCATAACTTGTGGCGGCCCCTCCACCCATGGAGAGTCCTGCAACAGCTCGCCGACCCTTGGTTTTGCTCACCCTGTAATGCGACTCGATGAATGGCAGGAATTCCTTGAAGAAGAAACTCTCGTAAGCCCATCCGGGCATGTCGAAATAGCCATTCCAATCCACGTTGGCCTTGCCCCCGGCACATGGGGTCACGATAATCATCTCACAACACTTGCCTTGTGAAATCAGCGAGTCGGTGACAGCCTGCAGATGTGCGCGTTCGGCCCAGCAACGGTTATCGTCCAACATGCCGTGGAGCAGGTATAATATGGGATACTCGCGTCGTGTGTCACTATGGTATGATGGTGGCAGGTAGACCGTGTAGTTGCGGTTGCTTCCAAGCACTTTGCTATAGAACACGCTGTCTTGAATGGCGCTGCCGCCTTTTTGGGGCGTTGGCACGGTGTCGTTTGTGTCCTTTTCTTGCTTGTATACTACCTGTTGCTGCGGTGTGGTGTCGTTGTCAGTTGTCGTTGGCTTTGACTCCTTCTTAGGGCCAATGCATGCTATTGCCAATGCTCCAACCAGTATGAGGGGCAGATGTAGTGTCATGGTGTGATGCGTCATGGTGTGATGCGTCATTGAACTTCAAAACTATATGTTGATGAACCGTTGGTGCATGTCCCTCGATACGAGTCGCCATATCTGGATGCCTTGAAACGCCATTTTCCATGGTTCACACTTCGCAGGCTCATCTTGCTGTCGGTCAATATTCCACTCACATCGAAAGCGACATTGATGGAATAGTTGGTGAAAACACCGCTCACAGCGGAAGAGCCATCGGAATAAAGATTGAACGTAACATCGTCGCCATTCAAGATACCACTCAGCGAGTAGCTCTGGGGCTGCGTATAGGCTGGAGCCGGCTGTGGCTTCGGGGCAGTTTGCACTACCTGCACATCTTGCTTTGCCTCTTTAACTGTGCTTTCCTGGTTTTGCTGAGCCGCCGTCTCTTTCGTGGGTGTATTATCTTCAGTCTTGGCAACCTGCTCCATCATTTGTTGGATTTTCTGCTCTTGCTTTGACGAGTTATACCACCAAAACGCACCGCCGGCGATGATAACCAACAGGCCAGCAATGATGGCATACAGCAAATTATTGTTGGATCGGTTGCCTCCCCCTGGGTTATATTTTTCCAGAGGTGAGGTATCATACCTTTGATACTGTGTTTGTTCACTCATTCTCACGGAAGGGCAACCGCATTTCGGGCATTTCACAGCCTTGTCGGAAATCATTTGTCCACATTCCCTGCATTTGATCATTGCCATGGTAAGTCGGTTTTTGTTATGATGCCACAAATTTAGATAAAATTGGGGAATTATAAGCCAGTCGAGATAAAAATGTAAACAAATTGCCCTGAATTGGACCTTTTGCTCAAGAAATCAAGGCGCGCATACGCTCAAACCTAATTATTTCCGTGCTCTAAGTCACAATTATTCTATATATTTGAGGTGTATTTATGAATTTTTGATCATTTAGAACTGTACCCAATGATCACTGTGAGAGAGACTGACAGAAATTAACGTAATTTTCGTAATATTCATTGAATATTAGATTATTTAGAACTGTCTCTACATTTGCAGTGAGATTGCGTGGCAGCCACGCATAAGCAAAACATTATCCCAATGATCGCTGAAATGTTCAGGAGAGGGTGGTCTCCTGGAAAAATTCTATGCGGAGGATATTGCGGGTGGCGTCGGTCACTTTGTAGCGGTCGTCGATGCGGCACCCCACCACCCAAAGGATGCGGTTTTGGGCGTCGGTCACTACGAGCTGCCTCATCTTCGCGAAGCGGTTCATTTTGCGGTCGGTGAGGAAATCGCTCAGCAGTTTTGTTCCCCTCATGCCGAGCGGCCGGAAGCGGTCGGCCTTGTCGGCCACCCTGAGGGTGAGCGGCCACTCCACCCTATCCGCATCGAGCGAGGCCGTATTGGGGTCTGCGCTCCATGCCATGTTCTCAGGCCGGGCGAGCAGCGTCAGCCGCAGGCGGTCATCGCCCTGCAGCACATATTTGCCGTCGACCGGCAGTCGGAGCGGTTTGGGCGCCACGAAAAGCGGCTGGATGAGAATGTTGTCGCGGTCGAAGAGCAGTTGATGGGTAGCCGACTCATAGAGAGAGCCCGTGTCCGCCATCCGGTTTTGGCAGATGGCCGCGCACTGTGCCGGTGAGAAATGGTAGCGGCTGAGCAGCGCATGCCCCACGTAATCGTTGGAGAGCACCGAGCGCCCGTAAGCCTCCACCTCCCGTCCAGCCGACTCCCGCCGCGCCCCGTTGATGGTCTGCTCCACCATGCCATCGAGCAGCGCGGCCGCGCTTTTCAGTCGGCCGGTCATGTCGCTGACCCCCTGGATGAAAGAAGGATTGATTTGTTCGAGGAGCGGAATGACCTGCAGTCGGATTTTATTGCGCATGACATCCGGCACCAGGTTGGAGCTGTCCGTAATAAAGTCCTGCCCCTCGCTCTGCAGGAAATCCAGAATCATCTGCCGGTCCACGCACAGCAGCGGTCTCACCACATGCCCGTTTCGCGGCTGGATGCCGCAGAGGCCATGCAGTCCTGTGCCCCGGACCATATTGATGAGCACCGTCTCGACCGAGTCGTTCATGTGGTGCGCCACCAGTATATCCTCGGCCCCCACATCCATGCGGAGCCTTTCAAAATAATCGTACCTCAGTTGTCGTGCCGCCATTTCCACGCTCACATGGTGCGCCTCCACATAAGCCATGGTGTCGAAATGGACCGTATGGAGCGGCACCTCCCATTTCCGGCACAAATCGCGGCAGAACGCCTCGTCGCGGTCGGCCTCCTTCCCCCGGAGATGGAAGTTGCAGTGCACCCCCTCGACCCTGTATCCCAGCCTTCGCATGGCCAGGAGCAGCGCCACGCTGTCGGCCCCGCCCGAGAGACCTACGAGATAGAGCCCCTCCTTTCGGAGCAGGCCGTTATCGGCTATGAAAGCCGCCACCGTGTCGAGGAAATCCACCTTTTTCATGCCTCGCCGCGTATTATTCCACGTAGAGCACAAGACCCTTGAGATATTCCCCCTCCGGATGGTAGATATCCACCGGATGGTCGGCCGGCTGGTGCAGTTGGTGCAGAATCCTCACTCTGCGCCTGGCCTGCGCCGCTGCTGTGAACACCGCATTGCGGAAGTTGTCCTTGGTGACCACCTGGCTGCAGCTGAAGGTGAAGAGCAGTCCGCCCGGAAGAATCCGTTCGAAAGCCTTTGCGTTGAGGCGTGTATATCCTTTGAGCGCATTGTGGAGCGCCGCCCTGTGCTTGGCGAAAGCCGGCGGGTCGAGGATGATGAGGTCGTACTGTGCGTCGTCCCTGTCGAGGAAGCGGAACGCATCCTCGCAGAAAGCCACATGCCGCGGGTCATCGGGGAAGTTGAGCGCCACGTTCTCCTTGGTGAGTTCCACCGCCTTGGCGCTGCTGTCGACAGAGTGCACCAGTTGGGCTCCACCCCTGAGCGCATAGAATGAGAATCCCCCCGTATAGCAGAACATATTGAGCACCCTTCTGTCTTTGGCATATTTTTCGAGCAGGCGTCGGTTTTCCCGCTGGTCGACGAAGAATCCCGTTTTCTGTCCCTTGAGCCAGTCGACCCTGAACCTGAGTCCGTTCTCCACGGCTATGTTGTCGGCCGTCTCTCCGATGAGGAATCCGTTTTCCTGTCCCAGTTCCGCCTTGAAGGGCAGTGTGGTCTCACTTTTGTAGAACACATTCTCGATGCGTCCCTCCATAACCTCGACCAGCACCCGCGCCACCTGATGGCGCACCAGGTGCATGCCCACACTGTGCGCCTGCAGCACGGCCGTAGGTCCATAGCAGTCGACCACCAGTCCCGGCAGTCCGTCGCCCTCTCCGTGTACGAGCCGGTACGTGTTGTTCTGCGGGTTGTCGGCTATGCCCGTAGCCCTTCTCACGTCGAGCGCCGAGCGCAGTCTTTTTCTGTAGAAATCGTCGTCGATATCGATATCCTGAAAGGAGAGCACCCTGACAGCGATGGATCCCACCTGATAGTGTCCCACGGCGATAAATTCGCCTTTGCTGTTGAGTACTCTTACCAGTTCGCCCTCCTGCAATTGTTCGGGCAATGTTTTGATAGCCCCCGAGAACACCCACGGGTGGAACCTTTTGAGGCTCTCCTCCTTACCGGGTTTGAGGACAATGTTTTTGCATTCCATGCTGTATATTATAAAAGGGAAGTTAAGGGGTTGTTAAAGGGGGAGCAACCCTAAATTTTCACTTCATTCAATTTGCTTTTGAATATTGATTTATAGCGGTTTACATGCCATTACTTGTCTCTTCTTCCTCTACGAGGAGGTAGTCGCCCGTATGCTTCAGGCGGAGCAGTTCGTTGTAGAGCTGAATGCAGGCCCAAGCGTCGGTGGCGGCATACAGTTTCTGTTTTTGTGTGAGCACGTCGGCCTCCCAGTTGGAGAGTTGCTGGCTTTTGCTTATTTTCAGTCCGAAGAGGTTGGCATAGAGTTTTTGCAGTGAGCGGTCCTCGATGCCTATTTCCGAGACATGCTCCTGGAGGTCGAAGAAGTAGCCCGGCCGGAACATTTTTCTTCTTTTGAGCGAGATGATATCGTCGTGTAGAGAGAGGCCCACTTTGAGCACGGACGTATCCTCGAGCAGATAGACGATGGCCGGTGAGATATTGGTATAGTTGAGTCGGAAGAGGAAGCAGATGTCGGGTGTAGACACCTGTAGCAAGGCCACCCTGTTCTGATGCCCCTTCTTGAAGGACGGCCTTGTCTCGGTATCGATGCCGAGGATAGGCTGTGTGAGCAGGTAGTCGACCGCCTTTCTGGTCTCCCCTTCGGTGAGTATGACCACGATTCTCCCCTCGAAATTGACTCTGGGCAGTGCCGCTATCTTTTTCTTGTCGTATTTTTTATAAAGTATTTTCGGCATAAAGCATGTTTTAGCAGAAATGACCTTACCAACTGTTTTTCATCGTTTATTATGGAGGTGGTTTGTGCGGTCAGGCCGCATGATACCGGTACCACCTGATAACAATATGCAAAATTAGAAAAAAAGTCTGAAAATAGTGTGGTTTCCACAAAATTTCCGTAATTTTGCAATAAAAAATTCGGGAAAACGTCAATATGTCTCAGAAAAAACAATATAACAACAATCAAAGGCAGTCGATTTTCGAGATTTTAGGTCTCAATGTATTGCGCGACGAGCGCATCGGATTTGTGTTAGGTCTGTTGATACTATTGGCATCGATAGTGATGCTGATAGCCTTCATTTCCTACTTCACCTCCGGTCCTGCCGACCAGAGTTTGGTTTTGGACCTTCAGGACGGCGAGTTGCGCAACGACGGCCGCGTGTTCCGCAACACGTGCGGTTCGGTGGGAGCCGTTCTAGCGCACCTGTTCATAGCCCGCGGTTTCGGTCTGGCCTCCTTTGCCATCCCCGTCTTCTTCATTCTGTTGGGCCTTCGGTTGACCCGTGCCTACAAGAACATCAACCTTCTGAAATGGTTTTTCGGTCTGGCTGTGCTCATGGTCTGGTGCAGTGTGGCCTTTGCCAAGTTTCTCAGTCCGCTTTTTGAGAGCGCCATTTTCAATCCCGGCGGCGACCACGGCCTGTTCATCTGCCAGCGCATAGAGAACGTGATAGGCTCTCCCGGTCTGATAGCCGTACTGGTGCTGGTGGCCATCGCCTTCCTGAGTGCGCTGACCTCAGAGACCGTCATCTACGTGCGCAACCTGCTCGACCCCTTCCGCTATCTGAAGACGATACCCTTCACCATCACCAACAAGGAGCCCGAGCTGGCTCTGGCCGGTGCCTCTGCAAGCGGTTCGGAAGGCTATGATGAGCCCGCTCCCGCCACGATGACCTTCCGCGGCGACGACCTACAGGTGGACGACGAGCCCGAGGAGAAGGAAGAGCCCGTGAAGCCCCGTGAGAGCGGCACCGGCCGCATCATGATACCCCGCACGAAGAGCGGCCCCAAGATGCAAGTGTCTGTGGGCCAGGAAGACGAGAAGGCGAAGGGCAACACCGTGGGCGGCAACAACCCGCTGGGCGCCCCCATCAACCCCCTGGAGCCCTTCACCCGCTACAAATACCCCACGCTCGACCTGCTCCAGCAATACGACAACGACGGCAAGCCCTACATCGATGAGGAAGAGCAGAAAGCCAACAAGAACCAGATTGTGAGAGTGCTGAAGAGCTTCGGTGTGGAGATCAACGAGATCAAGGCCACCGTAGGCCCTACCATCACCCTGTATGAGGTGACCCCCGCCGAGGGTGTCCGCATCTCCCGCATCCGCAACCTGGAAGACGACATTGCCCTGAGCCTGCGCGCCCTCGGCATCCGCATCATCGCCCCCATACCCGGCAAGGGCACCATCGGTATCGAGGTGCCTAACGCCAAGCCCAACATTGTGTCGATGCGCAGCATACTGAACTCGCGCAAATTCCAGGAGACCAAGATGGAGCTTCCCATTGCCTTGGGCAAGACCATCACGAACGAAGTGTTCATGGTAGACCTGGCCAAGATACCCCACCTGCTTGTGGCCGGTGCCACCGGTCAGGGAAAGTCGGTAGGTCTGAACTGCATCATCAACTCTCTGCTCTACAAGAAGCACCCCAACGAGCTGAAGTTTGTACTGATAGACCCGAAGAAGGTGGAGTTTAATGTCTACGCCCCCATCGCCGACCACTTCATGGCCACCGTTGACGATGACGACGAGCCCATCATCACCGACGTGACGAAGGTGGTGCGCACGCTGAAGAGCCTTTGCATGCTGATGGACACCCGCTACGACCTGCTGAAGAAAGCCGGTGCGCGCAACATCAAGGAATACAACCGCAAGTTTGTGAACCGCCAGTTGCGTCTGACCGACGGCCATGAGTACATGCCCTACATAGTGGTGATTATCGACGAGTTCGGCGACCTCATCATGACTGCCGGCAAGGAGATAGAGCTCCCCATCGCCCGTATCGCCCAGTTGGCCCGTGCCGTGGGCATCCACATGGTGATAGCCACCCAGCGCCCCACCACGAGCATCATCACCGGTAACATCAAGGCCAACTTCCCCGGCCGCATGGCGTTCAAGGTGAGTGCGATGATTGACTCACGCACCATTCTGGACCGTCCCGGCGCCAACCAGCTGGTGGGCCGCGGCGACATGCTCTTCCTGAACGGCAACGAGCCTGTTCGTGTGCAGTGCGCCTTCATCGACACTCCCGAGGTAGAGAATGTGAACAACTACATCCAGGAGCAGTCGGGTCCGACCCATCCGCTCGAGTTGCCCGAGCCCGCCCAGGAAGAGAGCGGTGCCGGCGGCGACTTCAGCGATCAGGGCGGCGACAATCTGGACCCCATCTTCGCCCAGGCAGCTGCCCATGTGGTGAGCACGCAGCAAGGCTCCACCAGTATGATACAGCGCCGTTTCTCCATCGGCTACAACCGTGCCGGCCGCCTGATGGACCAGTTGGAGAAAGCCGGTATCGTAGGTGCCGCCCAGGGCAGCAAGCCCCGCGAGGTGCTCATCCAGGACGCCAACAGTCTGGAGATCCTGCTCAACAAGTTACGCTCCGGCGAGGTATAAGAATCAACTATATCGATTTATTCAGACAACCGTAAAAGAAAGGAAAGATTATGAAAAGAAGGATAACACACGCCCTGCTCACGCTGCTGGCCCTGTTGGTGGCCGTCGGTGTGAACGCCCAGGGCAAGGCGGGCGATGCCCGCGCCATTTTGGACAAGGTGGCCAAGAACGTGAACCGTCCCTCCGGCGCCACTGCCAACTTCAAGTTGAGCGGCGACGGTGTGTCATCATCCGGCAGCATCGCCATCAAGGGCAACAAATTCCGCGCCACCACCCCACAAGGCGTGGTATGGTTTGACGGCAAGACCCAGTGGACCTACATGAAGAACAGCGAGGAGGTGAACGTGAACACCCCCAACGCCAAGCAGCAGGCCCGCATGAACCCCTACTACTTCATCACGCTCTACAAGAAAGGCTACAACATGAGTTCCAAGGCAGTGGGCTGCGGCTACGAGGTACACCTCACCGCCCAGGGCAAGAACCAGGCCCTGCAGGAGATTTACATCACGGTGAACAAGAGCTACCTGCCCACGAAGGTGCGCTTCAGCCAGAAAGGCAAGTGGACCACCATCACGGTGAGCAACTTCAAGGCCGCCAAGCTGAGCGACTCCAGTTTCACTTTCAAGGAGAAAGACTACCCCAACGCCGAGGTTATCGACCTGCGTTGACAAAACCGCAAGCGCCATGACAGACAAGGGAATGACACGATTTGAGACCATCCGCACGCTCCGCAAGCACGTACGCCTGTCGGAGCGTCGCAGTGAGGTGTGGAAGCAGAACAAGGTGGCCAAAGCGCTCATCTACTTTTCGGGTGTGGTGACGGTGCTCTACCTCATCTTCATCGCTGTGATGATATCGCTCATCGCCAACAGCAGCGAGACGCGCACCCCCTACGAGATAATCTTCGGTCTGCTTCCCTTCCTGATGGCCGTAGACTTCGGTGTCCGCCTCATGGCACAGCAGACCCCCTCTCAGCTCATCAAGCCCTACATACTGCTGCCCATCCCGAAGATGCGGTGTATAGACAGCTTTATGGTGTCGTCGCTCACCAGCGGCGGCAACCTGATATGGATGGGTCTGTTTCTGCCCTACACTATCATGTCGGTGGTGTTTGCCATGGGTTTCTGGAAGGCCGTGGTGTTTCTGCTCGCCCTCTACCTGATTATCCTGATATGGAGCCAGTGGTACATGCTGGGCCGCAGTCTGGTGAACCGCAGCTACCTGTGGTGGATAGTTCCCGGCGTGGTCTTTGCCCTGCTATTCTCGCCGTGGTACATCGGCAAGAACGCCAGTATCACCACCCTTTGCGACACCTACGCCAACATAGGCCTTTGGCTGGAGCGCTACCCGCTGCTGGTGCTGGCCGCCCTTGTGGGCATCCTGGCGCTGCTGATAGCCGTGAACCGCCGGATGCAGTTCCGCTTTGTCTACGCCGAGTTGGCCAAGGTGAACCAGACCCACTTGAAGCACGTGACCGAGATACAGAGTCTGGACCGTTTCGGCGAGGTGGGCGAATACATCAAGCTCGAGATTAAAAGCATTATGCGCAACAAGAACTGCCGCAAGTCGTTTATCACCGGTCTGGTGTTTGTGGTGATGTTCAGCGCGCTCATTTCCTTCACCGACATCTACGACGCCGCCTACATGAAAATGTTCCTGGTGCTGTACAACTTCTCCATCTTCGGCACGATGCTGCTCTCTCGCGTGATGTGTTTTGAGGGCAACTACATCGACTGCCTGATGACGCACAAGGAGAACATCCTGTCGCTGTTCAAGGCCAAGTATTACTTCTACTTCAGTCTGCTGCTGTTGCCCTGCCTGCTCATGATACCCATTGTGGTGATGGGCAAGGGCACGGTGCTCATGCTGCTGTCGTTCCTGCTGCTCACGGGCGGTCCCATCTACTGTCTGCTCTTCATTCTTGTAATCTACAACAAGCAGACGATGCCGCTGAACACGAAATTCATCGGCAAGGGCAGCATGGACACGAACTATGTGCAGCTGCTCATCTCGATGGCAGTATACATTGTGCCGCTGGTGCTGGTATCGCTTCTGCGGATAATGCTGCAGGAGAACATGGTATTCGTGGTGCTGGCAGTGCTGGGTCTGGGCTTCATCTCCACGCATAAGCTGTGGCTGCGATGGGTGTATGGCCTGTTTATGAAGCGTCGCTACGAGAACATGGAAGGTCTGCGCGCCACGCGATAGGTTCGGGGACGTCGGGAAACTGACAGAAATTAACGTAATTTACGTAATTATTCATTTTTCTGAAAGAAATTATCGTAATGCGCAGAAATTATTCATTAATGATTTTTTTGATTATTTGGAGCCATACTCATAATCACTTTGAATAGAATAAGATTAAAAAACGCTTCGCTTAAGATTTAGAGCCCCTTGCTAAGGGGCGGCTTTAATGCGGGGATACTGGGGGGGACAAAATCAAAGCAATAAAAAGACGCTAGCGTCTCGCAAAAAGGAAGAAAAAGGAGGCGGATTGCAAATCCGCTGAGTGGGGGCTGTCGGATTCCGATAGAACTTAGGAAAAAATCAGTAAAATCAGACAAATCCGTAGTTTATCATAAGGGGCGGCTATAATCAGAGCGACTTGGAGTATGGACACAAAAAAGCCTTCCGATGTGGAAGGCTTTTTGCGCGGTGCGTACGGGACTCGAACCCGTGACCTCCTGCGTGACAGGCAGGCATTCTAACCAGGCTGAACTAACGCACCTTTTGCAATCAGATTGAGCGGTGCGTACGGGACTCGAACCCGTGACCTCCTGCGTGACAGGCAGGCATTCTAACCAGGCTGAACTAACGCACCAAGCTATGTAGTTCTGAATTGCGGATGCAAAGGTAGGTATAAATTTTGTAAACGCCAAAAAAACGCCCCACTTTTTTACAAAAAAAATTGCATCATCAAGGCGTCGCGGTAAGAATCGTCCACGCGGAGCCAGTTTTTCAGTGAGGCCGTCTGAGCGAATCCCACTTTTAGGAACAGGAGAATGGACTGCGTGTTCTCAGCATCGACGATGGCATAGAGCTGATGTAGGTGGCACACCTTTCGGCTGTAGTCGACCGCATGCAGCAGAGCCGCTGTGGCATATCCCCTGTGTCGGAACCTTCTGGCCACCACGATTCCCACCTCAGCCCTGGCGTGTCGCGGGTCGAAATTGAAGATATCGAGCAGTCCCACGGTGCTGTGCTGCTCATCCTCGATGACCAGTCGCACCTGCCGGTCGGCATAGATATCGGCCGTGCTGTTGGCGATATAGGCACTGAGCATGAATCTGGAGTACGGCACGTTGGTGACGCCCACGTCCCAGAGGTCCTCATCGTTTTCGATGTTGTAGAGCGAGTCGAGGTCTTCCGGCTCGAGCGCCCTGAGGTGAATGATGGGCAGCTGCTCAGTCATGGTTATTTCCAGGAAATCACCTCCTCGGCGGTGAGGATGGTTTTGGTGTACGGATTGTAGAACGCCATCGACACATTGGGTGTGGGCTGTGTGGCAAAGATGTCGAGAATGGTGGCATAGGAGAAAGCATCGATGTCGTAGACCACATACTTCTGGTTTTTGGTGTCCATCTTGTCGAGCATGGAGAGGTGTCCCATGGGCATGATGCGCTCATTGCCCGCCACGAACTCGCCCGAGAGACCCTTGCGGCGGCACAGTTTTCGGCACTGCGTGATAGACGACACCGAGCCGATGAAGATATAATCCGGCTCGCGCTTGTGACGCGGGCTGAAGAATCCCAACGCCTTGCGTGCCTTTGAGGTGAGCATATTGAAGAGCGCCAGTGTGGCCTTGAGGTAGATGGCTATCTGTATGGGGATGGTGATGAGCAGGCTCGAGCTGCCATAGTGTTTCTTGAAGAAGATGGTCATGGCCCCGTAGAACACGTGGACATATCGGAACGACGACTTCTGCGTGCTCTCCCCCTTGAAGTGTAAGATGGTTTCCGGCAGGTACCAGTTGTGGTATCCCGCCTTTATCATGCGGTAAGAGAGGTCGATATCCTCACCGTACATGAAGAAGTCCTCATCGAGCAGTCCCACCTCTCGCAGCACGCTGGTGCGCATCATGCAGAAGGCCCCGCTCACCACCTCTATCTCCACCGGTTTGTCCCAGGGCAGGTATCCCATATAATAATGTCCGAAGCGCCGGCTGTTGGGGAAGCGCTTGCAGAGCCCCGTCATCTTATAGAACGCCGTCATGGGCGACGGCAGTCCGCGCCGCGACTCCGCCGCTTTCTCCCCGTTCGACTTGAGCATTTTTAGTCCCACGGTACCTGCGTCGGGGTGTTGCTCCATAAACTGCAGCACATTGTGTATGGAATCCTCTCCCACGATGGTGTCGGGATTGAGCAGCAGCACATATTCGCCCTCGCACTGCCGGATGGCGATGTTGTTGGCCCTTGCGAACCCCAGGTTGTGGTTGCTCTCCACGCACACCACATTGGGGTATCTGGCCGCTATATGCTCCACGCTACCGTCGCGCGAGTGGTTGTCGACGACGTAGACTTCGGCCTCGATGTCGCCGAGCGCCTTATAGAGGCTGTCGAGACATTGGTATAAGTAATGTTTTACGTTATAATTGACGATGATGACAGAGAGCTTCATTTTCACTTATTCTCTTGAGGCGTCACCTCGGCCACACATCTGGCCATGGACGGATAGACGAATGCGAGGCATATAAACAGTATGACGGCCATGTAAAAGTAAGCCGCCTTGCCAGTGAAGGTATAGAAGACCGTGTTGGCCACCATGGGCACGCACAGCAGCGCCATTCGTATGGTACCCCATTTGAGCAGCGCCTTTTCCTTTTTCTCATAGAGCTGCGTGCTGATGGCGCTCCACTTGAAGAGTCGGAGTGCGAGCGGAATATTGCAGAGCGTGAGCAGTTCGAGCGTAATGTTGACATAGAACTCCGTCTTCACGCTGAGCTTCCACGTTTCGGTGCCCATCCATCCCAACTCTTTGGCAGCGAGCAGCAGCAGCGATACGGCCACCGAAGCATAGAGAAACGATTTGAGGAAGACCGATGTTTTTTTCATTTTGAACAGTAATTATTATTGTTTTCCGAACGGAATTCGGTTGAGTATGGACCTGCCGAGCGTGACCTCGTCGGTATACTCCAGTTCGTTGCCCACGGAGATGCCCCTTGCTATGAGCGAGAGGGTGACGGGATACGGCTCCAGTTTGCGTGAGATGTAGAAGTTGGTGGTATCGCCCTCCATGGTGCTTCCGAGCGCGAGTATGACCTCTTTGACGCCCCCTTCGGCCACCCGCTTGACGAGCGAGTCGATTTCGATGTCGGAGGGTCCCACCCCGTCGAGCGGTGAGATGACGCCACCCAGCACATGATAGAGTCCGTTGAACTGCTGTGTGTTCTCCACCGCCATGACATCCTGTATATTCTCCACCACGCAGATGGTGGAAGCGTCACGCCGGTGGTCGGCGCAGATTTCGCAGGTGTCGGTATCGCTTATGTTGTGGCACACATGGCAGAACTTCACCTCCCGGCGCATACGGTATACCGCGTCGGCGAAGCCCCTCACGTCGTCTTCGGGCTGTTTAAGCAAATGCAGCACCAGCCGGAGCGCAGTCTTCCGGCCGATGCCTGGCAATTTGGCGAACTCACCCACTGCCCTTTCGAGCAGTGCTGAGGGATATTGTTGAAACATCCGCTTATCTCTCGAAGTAGATGCCGAAGCCCACCCGCAGTCCTACGTTGGAGTACTTGCTGTGGTTGGTGAACGACTGCTCGTAGTAGATAGCCGGTTCGATGGTGACGGTGCGGTTGAGGAAGAAGGAGTATCCCACCTCTACGCTCGGCATCACATCGTTGTAGTTGTGGTTGGCATGTTTGTACTTGGCTCCGAGTCCGAGGAAGATACCGTTCTGCTCGATGTAGTAACGTCCGCCCACTCCAATTGAGAACACATCGGGTGTGGGGTCGTCGCCCCCCACGTGGCTGTATCCGATATTGCCGAGCACCATGATATTGTCCATGATGAAGTATCCCCCCTGTGCGTTGAGTCCCAGGTTGAGGTCGGACGTGCCATTGTAGGCCAGGTTGAGTCCGGTGAGCGATGCCCCCACATACACCTTGTCCTTGAGGAAGGGTGTGGTGGCGTCTGAGCGGTCGGATGCCGAGTAGAAGCTGTTTCTATGATACTGCGCGTTGGCAGCGATAGCAACGAACAGGGTCATGACGACCAGAAGAATGGATTTTTTCATACGATGATATAATTATTTTTATGTGATTACATACTGTTTATTTCATAACGTCGCGCTGTGCGGAATTATTGTATTTCCACCGGTAGAACCATACGAGCGCCACCACGAGCGTGGCGATGCCGAGCGGATAGCCCACCTCGCGCGGAATGAAATTGCCGAATCCCTGCGGGCTCACGAAGAGGAAGGTGGCGCTTACGGCCGTCATGAAGAGAGCCGGTATGAGCGAGATGACATAGAGCTTGCGCTGCTGCACCAGATAGACGGTGATGGCCCATAGCATGAAGACGGCGAGCGTCTGGTTGCTCCATCCGAAGTACTGCCAGATGGTGTTGAATCCGTCGGGGTTCTCCATCTGCCAGAAGAGGAAGAGGAGCGCCACGCCGAAGAGCGGAATGCTGATGAGGAACCGCTTGGGAATGGACTTCTGCTCCAGACCAAAGGCCGAAGCAATGATGAGCCGTGCGCTGCGGAACGCCGTATCGCCACTGGTGATGGGCGCCGCCACCACGCCGAGCACCGCCAGGATGCCTCCGAAGGTGCCGAGCCATCCCGAGCAGACCGACTCGACCACTGCCGGTGCGCTGAAATACTGTATGAGCGTCTTGCCATTCTCGCCTCCCACCTGCGCCAGGAAGGCCTCCACGCTTTCGGGTGCCACCACTTCGCGCCATCCGCCGTAGTAGAAGAAATACATCGACACGGTGGCCCACACGAGCGCCACGATTCCCTCGGTTATCATGGAGCCGTAGAAGATGGGGCGTCCCATGCGCTCGCTCTTGAGGCACCGCGCCATGAGCGGGCTCTGCGTGGCGTGGAAGCCGCTGATGGCACCGCAGGCGATGGTGAGGAAGAGGCAGGGGAAGAGCGGGTTCTTGGTGAAATAGCTCTCCACGCCGAGCAGCTGAGCCGGCGAGAGCGCTCCCACCGCCTCGTTGAGGTTGGCCTCGGCCATCGGTGTCCACACCTCGGGTATGGCCGGCCACTTGATCAAGAGCACCACGAACAGTCCGAGCGCCATGAAGAGCAGCGAGACGGCGAAGATGGGATAGAACCGTCCGATGACCTTGTCGATGGGCAGCATGGTGGCCAGCAGATAATAAACGAATATGATGATGACCCACCAGACGATGCCCATGGGCGCCATGGTCTCGAGTATGAGGGCCGGGCTGTAGACGAAGACCACTCCCACCATGACGAGCAGGAACACCGTGAAGAAGAGGAGCACCGTCCTGGTGGTCTTACCGAGGAAGTGTCCCACGATTCCGGGCTGGTTGGCTCCTCCGAGCCGCATGGAGAGCATGCCCGAGAAATAGTCGTGCATGGCACCGGCGAAGATACATCCGAGCACTATCCAGAAATAGGCCACCGGTCCGTACCATGCGCCCATGATGGCGCCGAAGATAGGTCCTGTGCCGGCGATGTTGAGAAACTGAATCATGAACACGCGCCAGTTGGGCATCACGATGTAGTCCACTCCGTCGGCCATAGCCACAGCCGGTGTGGTTCTGTCATCGGGTCCGAAGATGCGCTCCACCACCCTACCATAGACGATATAGCCAATTACGAGGGCCACCAGACTGATGAGAAACGAGATCATACGTTATATTTTTTTGATTATACACTGAAATAGTGTGCAAACTTACACAAAAAATGCAACACGAGGGCAAAGAATGTGAAAAAAAGTGCTGTTTCCGCCCGTCGGGTGCCCGTTATTCCATGAAAATAGGCAGCCCTTCGTCGCCCAGCCTCTTCAGCGGCCTGGCCGGAATCTTGCTCCAGCGCTCCACCGGTTTCACCTTGTCGTCGAAGACATTATACTTGGTGCGCTGGCACTTGTTGGTGAGGAAGTTGTAGCTCACCTTCTCGCCCTCGCCCGTATTGCGTGCGAAGGAGTCGGTATCGAATCCAATCATGAAGAAGTCGCCCTTCTGGAATCGGAAGGTGCAGGAAGTTTCTCCTGCTGACCAGCCTCCGGCACTGGCGAAATTCTCCGTGGAGATGATGAGCGTTCCGCGCGGCGAGATGGTGACGGAATGGTCGTTGGTGACATACTCGTCGGAGAGTTCGAGTATGTCATCGTACTGGCGCCACTTGGTGTAGCCCTGTCCCGGAATGCCGAAATAGATGGCGAGTATAGGCTGGTTGAGATTTTTCTCATAGCCGTCGTCGCGGCGGAAGATACCCTTTTCGAAGTCGGGAATGGTGATGAGCGCCACATCGTCGACTCCGTCTTTGTTGAGGTCGCCGACGGCTACTTCACCCTCCCACCCATTGGGAATGGTTTCATCGGGCGACGCCACTTTGGCGGGTAGAGACTGTGCTCCGGCTGCGAGGGGGAGCAAGAGCAGTGCTGCGAGGGCAGCTGTGCGAAATTTACGGGAAGTCATATTCTTATTGTTTATTGATTAAAGTGGGTGAGATACACTATCATTCTTGACCCTACAAAGATAAGGAAAATAGAGAGAAGTGCCAAAAATATTTGAGTTTTTCGCGCCTGAAATGTCATGTTTGTGCGGCGGCAGATGGATACATTTGCAACAGCACCTTTTTTTGACATTCTATGGCATCAGTAAAAGTAAAGTTCAGGGCCTCAGCGTCCGAGGGGCAGCCCGGCAGCCTCTACTACCAGATTATCCAGCAGCGCGTGGTGCGCCAGATTTCCACCGATTATAAGTTGTATCCCCACGAATGGGACGCCGGTGCCGAGACCGTGGTTGTCGGCGGCGAACGGCAGCACTATCTCGCCGCCGTGAAGGAGCGGGCCGACTGGGACGTGAGCCGGCTGAAGGCCGTGATAGTCACGCTTGAGGCCGACGGCCGCCGCTACACCGCCGACGAGGTAATCACCGCCTTCCGACGCCGCACGCAAGAAGTCTCGCTGTGCAACTACCTGCACAACACGATAGCCCACCTGCGGCAGATGGGGCGCGAGCGCACCGCCGAGACCTACACCTCGGCGCTGCGCAGCTTCATGAACTACACCGAGGGCCGCGACCTGCCCCTCGACGGGGTGAGTTCCGCCCTGATGGAGCGCTACGAGGCATGGCTCCGGAGCCGCGGCGTGCGCATGAACAGCAGCTCATTCTACCTGCGCATCCTGCGCGCCGTGTACAACCGCGCCGTGGAGGACGGACTCACCCCGCAGCGTCACCCCTTCGCCCATGTCTACACCGGTGTGGAGAAGACGGCGAAGCGGGCCGTTCCGCTGAAGACCATCAAGGCCCTGAAGCGCCTCGACCTGACCGGAAAGCCCCGGCTGGCGCTGGCGCGCGACCTCTTTCTGTTCAGTTTCTACACCCGCGGCATGTCGTTTGTCGACATGGCCTACCTGCGGCGAGGGCAGTTGCAGCGCGGTCTCCTCACCTACCGCCGCCGCAAGACTGGTCAGGAGCTCAGCATCCGCTGGGAGCGGTGCATGCAGCAGATTGTGGAAAAATATTCCACAGACTGCGCCGGCGACTATCTGCTGCCCATCATCCGCAGGGAGGGCGACGAGCGACGCCAGTATACCAACACCCTGCATGTGGTGAACCAGCGGCTGAAGCGGCTGAGCGAGCTGCTCCGTCTGCCCCGCCCGCTCACCATGTATGTGGCGCGCCACTCCTGGGCCAGCGCCGCCCGCCAGCGTCATGTGCCGCTTTCGGTAATCAGCGAGGGCATGGGGCACGACTCCGAGGCCACCACGCAGATATACCTGGCCTCGCTGGAGACCACGGCAGTGGACGACGCCAACCGCATGCTGCTGTCGCTGCTGTAAGAGAGGGAATTTGTTTTAGGGGGAGGGGCTTTCTCTTCGGTAGAGTCGTACATTTTTAGGACCTCCTGATTCTGAGGGCATAAGGAGCCCTCAGAGCCAGGATTTGCTAAACAAGGGTGTAAAAGTTTACATCCTTGTGGAATTATTTGCGATAAAAGGTGCGGAAAGTCAAAGGTTTTTATTATCTTTGTCGTATAATACTTCTCTACCGAAGAGAAAGTTTCGGCGAAGGCCATTTGCCAAGGGCAAAAATTGAGGGTTCACTCTCGTAGTGTATTATATGGTTAGGTCGCCTGCCGGACCAAATATACAGAAATAAAACAGTATCATGGAACAGAATACGAATTCACACATTTTTACGAACAGAGACGGAAATACTTTAATGAAAGAATTTGAGGGTGTATTACAGCACAATCCTCATATTCGTAATCTTGATGCCGTCGTTGGCTTCCTCCGCGCCTCAGGCTATTTCTCTTTACGCCCCTTTCTTGACAACATTGGAAAGGTTCGGGTTTTAATTGGAATAGACGTTGACAAATACATAGCTCAAGCAGCCAGGCAAGGCAAGTTGTTTTTTGGTGCAGAAGAAGATGTAAAAGAAGATTGCTTACGTAAGATTCGGAAAGACATCGAATCGTCCAACTACAAAAAAGAAATCGAAGAAGGCATGTTTCAAATGGTTCAAGACCTTCTTGATGGCAAATTAGAACTACGTGCCCACCCGTCGAAAAAAATCCATGCCAAAATCTATGTGCTCTATCCAGACGAGTTCAACCAATATACACAAGGTATGGCTATTACAGGTTCCAGCAATCTTTCAGGAAATGGTTTGGGCATTTCTGAAGAACGGCAGTATGAGTTCAACGTAAAACTGAGCAATTACGAGGATGTTAAATTTGCCAAAGATGAATTCGAACAATTATGGAAAGAATCTGAAGGCTGTGAGATTACAGCAGAAGATGTAAAGACCGCTATTGACCATACATATCTTAAAGGTGATGTTTCGCCATACGACCTATACATTAAAATGCTCATGGAATATTTTTCGGATCGGGTTTTGGAAACAGATAATGATGACCCATTTGACATGCCAGAGGGATATACCAAATACGACTATCAAATGGATGCGGTCATAGAGGGATATCAAAAGCTCATAAGATATGACGGTTTCTTCCTTGCAGATGTTGTAGGTCTTGGGAAAACGGTAATTGCAACGATGATTGCTAAAAAGTTTTTGATTGAAAACGGACGTGACAATACTAAAATACTTGTGGTCTATCCACCCGCTGTTGAGCAAAACTGGAAAACCACTTTTAAAGATTTTGGTATTGACAAGTATGCGAATTTCATCACCAATGGAAGTTTGAGTAAAATCTTGGACGAGGAAAACTACAATTACTGGAATGCAGACGAATACGACTTAGTATTGGTCGATGAGGCTCATAAATTCCGCAGCCATACAACATCAGCATTTGAACAATTGCAGGAAATCTGTAAGATGCCACGCGTTGAAACAGGGAACATTCCTGGCTACAAGAAGAAGGTTATGCTCATTTCCGCCACTCCGATGAACAATACCCCTGCTGATTTGTATAATGAAATTTTGCTGTTCCAAGACCCACGCCGCTGTACCATTGATGGTGTAGGAAATCTAACAGCTTTTTTCGCACCCCTTATTAAAGAGTTTAAAAGACTTCGCAAGGATCCTGATGCCGACATACAAGATTTCAAAATGCTAGCAGAACGGGTACGCGACAGGGTCATCAAGCCCCTTACTGTGCGCCGTACAAGGACAGACATAGAAAGTGTTCCACGTTACAACAAAGATGTGAATGGATTTCCCAAGGTAGAGCGGCCCAAAGAAAGCAGATACGAATTGAATGAACATTTAGCCAATCTTTTTGAGCAAGCAATGGCAACACTTGACAAAAGATTGACTTATGCTCGTTATCAAGCCATAGCCTACCTAAAGCCAGAAGTATCCAACGGATTATATGATAATGCAGAAGTGATTAGCCGCAGTTTGGCAGGAATCCGGAAGAACGGTTTGGTAAAACGACTGGAAAGCAGTTTTTACGCATTTCAAGTTTCAATCAACAACTTTAGGCAAGCCAACCAAAACATGCTCGACATGTTTATGAATAATAAAATTTTCATAGCACCTGACCTTGACATAAACCTATTGTTAGAATCGGGATTCACTGAAGAGGAAATCGAGGAGAAATTAAACGCCAAAGCCGAAGACAATCCCAAAAATGCTATATTCCATTGCGATGATTTCAGACCTGAGTTTATAGAAATGCTCCGCCAAGACCAAGCCGTGCTTGAACAGATGGTTGCCGAGTGGAAAGACATTTCTGATGCCGACGATTCGAAGTTCGCCAAATTCAACGAGCTTTTAAAGCATGAGCTGTTTAAGAAAGACAGAAATCCCGAGCAAAAATTGGTTGTCTTCTCTGAATCTGTTGACACCGTTGAATATCTTCAGCGCCGCATCAATCGTCCCGATGTCCTTGTCATATCTTCCAAAAACAGAAGTCAGCAATTCAAGATAATCAGAGAAAATTTTGATGCCAATTACAAGAACAAGTTAAACGATTACAACATCATTTTGACCACAGATGTATTAGCTGAGGGTGTAAACCTTCATCGTTCCAACGTGATTGTCAACTATGACACTCCATGGAATTCAACTCGTCTAATGCAACGAATAGGGCGTGTGAACCGAATTGGCTCAGCATCTAAACATATATACAACTACGTCTTCTATCCCTCAAGGGAAGGAAATAGAGAGATCAATCTCAATCAGATAGCATTAAGCAAGATTCAGACCTTCCATAGCACATTTGGTGAGGACAATCAGATTTACTCACAGAAAGAGATTATCGACCGAAATCTCAGCAAGTTGTTTGATGAGGCGATGAACGAGCAAAAGAAAGATTTCAACAAAGAAATACCTTTCTATGAAGAGCTGCGTACACTCTATAAAACAAATCGCAGAGAATACAACCGAATTGCGAAGTTGTCACTCCGCAGCAGAACAGGCCGCGAATCAAGGACTGTTGAAGGAGTTACTCTATCAGGCGACACATTGGTCTTCCTTAAAACTAATTTCCGAAAAGTCTTTTTCCTTGTATCAGAGAATGCAGAAGAGATTTCTGTACTTGACGCTCTTAACTATTTCAAAGCCGACAAGGAAGAAGCGGCCATCGAACGAATAGAAGAGCATCACAAGCATGTAGAAATGGCACTGAGAAAATTCCGTAACATACAGGATGAGGAAATCCAAACTCTAGAGAACTCTGGGGAAGAACAATCCAACATGGGCGCCCAGGTAACTACAGCTATAAGCCTTCTTACCAATTTCATGCGTGAAATTGACGACAACGAACTATATCTCAAAGTTGCCCAATTAAAAGTCTTAGTTGAGCGAGGCGTAATCACATATATTGCCAAAAGGCTGCAACGTATCCAAAAAGACTTGCGAAGGACAGGTGGAAAGTCAAGAATGACTCACGACGAGGCCCTTGCTGAAATAATTGAAATGGCAAAGAAATATTCAGCATATTATATGGCAGAAGAATCACTTATGAACGAAGAAGAGACTGATGCCGAAATCATTTTATCAGAAAGCTTTAAATAAAGAAATATCCCATGAACTACAAAGACGTTATTGAATCAAAATACGACCGTGGAGCCTGGCAACAATTACTTCACGACATCTTCCTTAGTAAGGTCACGTTTTATAACCGCCCGTCTACTGTACATGTCAGCAGCCGATTGGCAAAAGAAGCTTTCAATCTGGGCCGTATATCCTTGTCAGACGGAGAATCTATTGCTATTTATGAAGTAGAACTTACAGACAAGGTTGATATAGAGCGAAACCGCCGTGGCATACGCGACATGCTTACATCCGACTGGCGTAACATGGGATACGCAGGGGCTTTTATGTTCTGTTACAGAAAGGAGGAAAGTATTCTTCGTTTCTCCTATGTAAGTGAGACATGGGGATTCAACAAGCAAGGTGTATACGAAAAAATATCTACCGACACAAAAAGGTACACCTACTTGTTAGGAGAAGGACGTGGTTGCCGCACTGCCATTGACCAGTTCGGTGTCTTAAAGAACAGCAAACAATCATTAAGTGACGTCACGGCAGCATTTTCTGTGGAAGCTCTTACCAAACAATTCTACAAAGATTTGTTCGAATGGTTCCTGTGGGCTGTTGATGACAATTCAAACGTCACATTTCCGAACAATCCGACTATAGAGGATGACGACCGCGATGACATCGAGAAGAAGATAATTCGCATGATAACCCGTATCATGTTTGTATGGTTCATTAAGCAAAAGGATTTGGTTCCTGACAGAATATTTAATGTAGACTATCTTTCCACAATCCTTAAAGACTTTAACCCTTACAGCAAAACAGACGGCATTTACTACAATGCCATCTTGCAGAATCTCTTTTTTGGCACCCTGAATCGAGCTATCGTAGAAGATGATGGAAGCACTCGTCGATTTGCCACGTCCAGCAAAAGAGACATAAAGACATTATACCGTTATGCAGAATTATTCTCAATCAGTGAACAAGAAGTCGTCAATCTTTTTTCCGAAGTACCGTTTTTGAATGGTGGCCTTTTTGAATGTTTGGACAAGACACGTTATATCGACGGAGTAGAACAATGTTATAACTTCGACGGTTTCAGTCGTAACACCTTGAAGTTTGCCGACGGCCGATACAAGCATCGTGCTATCGTACCCAATATCCTCTTTTTTGAGAAAGAAAAAGGATTAATTTCTATTCTTAGCCGTTACAACTTTACTATTGAAGAGAACTCTCCAGAAGAGCAACAGGTAGCACTTGACCCTGAACTACTTGGAAAAGTTTTTGAAAACCTATTGGGCGCTTATAATCCCGAAACAAAAGAAACAGCGCGCAATCAAAGCGGTTCTTTCTATACTCCACGTGAAATAGTCAACTACATGGTTGATGAAAGTCTTATTGCGTATTTGGGCGACAATACTTTTGTCCGTTCTATATTTGACAATGAATTTTCTTTTGATAAGACAAAAGCAGATGATTATAAAGAAATAGCAGAAAAGCTAAAAGCAGTAAAAGTTTTAGATCCTGCATGTGGCTCTGGCGCATTTCCTATGGGCCTGCTTAACAGGATGATAGACATATTGGAACGAATATCACCTGATGAGCGAGTATACGATCTTAAATTGTCAATCATTGAGAACTGCCTTTATGGAAGTGACATTCAGAGTATAGCTGCTCAAATAACTAAACTTCGCTTCTTCATTTCACTTATCTGTGATTGTGAAAAAGATGCATCAAAGCCCAACTTCGGCATTCCTACCCTACCGAATCTTGAAACGAAGTTCGTTTCAGCCAATTCTTTGATAGCCAAGAAAAAACGAGCTGCCCAATTGAATCTTTTCGAGAATCCAGAAATTGAAAAGACAAAGCAGGAACTTCATCAAGTTAGACACAAACATTTTTCAGCAAAGTCAGCATCTGCCAAGCACCGCTTGAGAGAAAAAGACCAATTTTTACGTGAGAAATTAGCGAGCCTGCTCTCTGATGAAGACAACTTTGCGCCAGAAGATGCAAAGCAGTTGGCCTCATGGAACCCCTATGATCAGAACGCTGTCAGCCCATTTTTTGACCCGGAATGGATGTTTGGCGTTTCTGATGGATTTGATATCGTGATTGGCAATCCACCGTATATTCAACTTCAAAATAATGGTGGTGAATTGGCTAAGTTATATGAGCACAGTAATTATAACACTTTTGCCAGAACCGGTGACATATATTGCTTATTCTATGAACGTGGATGGCAACTATTAAAGGAAGGAGGTCATCTCTGTTACATAACCTCTAATAAATGGATGAGAGCAGGATATGGAGAAAAGACAAGGGATTTCTTTGCGAAAAAGACAAATCCTATGTTGCTTATCGATTTTGCTGGTGTAAAGATTTTTGAAAGTGCAACGGTAGATACAAATATCTTACTTTTCTCTAAAGGGAGTAATCAGCACAAAACCATTTGTGCCGTCACCAACAAGCAGAATAAAGATAGTGTCAAAAAATTGAGCGATTTCGTGCAGCAGCAGAACTCTATTTGTGATTTTGCCACTTCTGATAGTTGGGTAATCCTGTCACCCATTGAGCAAAGTATCAAGCGTAAAATTGAGGCTGTGGGAACTCCTTTGAAGGACTGGGATATCAACATCTATCGTGGGGTCCTTACTGGATGTAATGAAGCATTCATTATCAGTTCCGAAAAACGGGATGAAATATTAGCTAATTGCCAAACGGAGGAAGAACGTCAAAGAACGGATGAATTAATACGACCGATT
>CACYUZ010000013.1:0-951 GCA_902777645.1 uncultured Prevotellaceae bacterium
GGGAATGCTACGGAAGAGCGGGATTTGAACTGCTCAGAAGAAAAGTCATACTGTCTAACTATGGGTGATTTTGCAACAAAAGTGACGAAGATCCAAAATGTGGGGAAAATCCCCCAAATAAAAAATCGCTAAAGAACTTTTTTACAAGTCTTTAGCGATTTTCTGCGTTTTTAAAAAGTACCCAGAGCCGGGGTCGAACCGGCACGGGTTGCCCCACTGGTGTTTGAGACCAGCGCGTCTACCGATTCCGCCATCTGGGCATCAATGCGGCTGCAAAGTTACTGATTTTTTCTGAAATCACAAATTTTTGACGGAAAAAACACTAAAAACCGCTTTCGTGCGTTTATAAAATAGATAAATACGGCCCCGTCGGGATATGACGCAGAAAAACAGGGCCTCACCATTTGAAAAACGAAATGCTATGACCAAAAATACCAACAATTATTGCGTGATTCTGGCCGGAGGAAAGGGGAAACGACTCTGGCCCGTGAGCCGCACACACTGCCCCAAACAGTTTATCGACTTCTTCGGAACCGGACGCACCCTGCTACAGCAGACCTACGACCGCATCGCAAAGGTCATACCCGCCGACAATATCTATATCAGCACCCATCAGGAATATGCCTACCTCGTCAGGGAGCAGTTGCCCGACATCAACCCCATTCACATCCTGGCCGAACCCATCGGACGCAACACGGCGCCCAGCACGGCATGGGCCTGCTTCAGGGTACTGCGCAGATGCAACGATGGCAACCTCATCGTGGTGCCCTCCGACCAGTCGGTGGTCAACGAGGAGGCTTTCGACCAGAACCTCAGAGACGGACTCGACTTCGTGGCCCGCCACGAGGGACTCCTCACCCTGGGCGTGAAGCCCACACGGCCCGAGACAGGCTACGGCTACATCCAGGCCGACCTCTCCTACTCCACCGCACGCAACAAGGAGATCTTCCG
>CACYUZ010000013.1:976-70225 GCA_902777645.1 uncultured Prevotellaceae bacterium
CGAGAAACCGGACCGCGAGTTCGCACGCTTCTTCATGGAGAGCGGCGAGTTTTTCTGGAATACGGGTATGTTCCTCTCCAACGCGGTGTTCCTGCGCACCTGTTTCCGCGAGATCCTGCCCCCGGTGTTCGACCAGATTACCTCGCAGCAGAACCTCACGCTCGAGGAGGAACTCAAGTTCGTGGCCGAATACTTCCCCGTGTTCCCCAACATCTCCATGGACCACGGCATCCTGGAGAAGTCGGACAAGGTGTATGTGATGAAATGCGACTTCGGATGGGCCGATCTGGGCATGTGGCACTCGGTCTACGAGGCCATGAGCAATGTGGGGACCGACAACGTGCTGCTCGACTCGGACGTGGTGATGGAAAACTGCCACGGCAACATCGTGAAACTGCCTAAAGGCCGACTCGGCGTGTTCTGCGGACTCGACAACTTCATCATCGCCGAGCATGGCAACGTGCTCTTCATCTGCAAGAAGGAGGACTCTTCGGCCCTCGTCAGGAAACTGAACAACGAGGTGCAGATAAAGAAGGGGGAAGAGTACGTTTGAAAAAATGGAAAATGAAAGATTAAAATGGGGAAATGAGAAGGCCGGCGCATCTGCGATGCGAAGTTAAAGGAAAGAAATTCTCATAATACGCAGAAATTTCATTGGCAATAGACTTCGAAAGGCCGGCGCATCTGCGATGCGAAGTTAAAGGAAAGAAATTGTCATAATACGCAGAAATTTCATTGGCAATAGACTTCGAAAGGCCGGCGCATCTGCGATGCGAAGTTAATGGAAAGAAATTGTCATAATACGCAGAAATTTCTCAAATAATATTTCACATACATCAAGCGTCTTGATGAAGGAGGTGTTGATGCGATAAAAAGAAAATTTCTGATAATTTCTGATAATTTCTTTCAATGTCATTATGAGCAATTATGAGCATTATGGGAATTTTTTTCAGACTCTGCACCGTTTAGAGCCCCTTGGTAAGGGGCGGCTATAATGCAGGGATAAAAAATGATCATCGAGAACCGTCCCCGATGATCATTTCTTTATATGTGCTCACACCTTAGAGCTTCTGAAACTCGGCGTAGATGCGGGCGGCGGCGTCGGCCATCTCGTCGGCGCTCAGCTGCAGCTTCGGATTGCTGAACAGCATGTCGCGCTCGCTCTGCATGGGCACCAGGTGGATGTGTGCGTGAGGCACCTCAAGACCCAGCACCGCCATGCCTACCTTCACACAGGGGAAGGCGCGCTTGATGGCAATGGCCACCTTGCGGGCAAACTGATGGTAACGGGCGGTCTCGGCCTCGTCCATGTCGAAAATGTAGTCTACCTCGCGGCGGGGAATCACCAGGGTGTGACCCTTCACCAGCGGGTTGATGTCGAGAAAGGCGTAAAACTCATCGCTCTCGGCGCATTTGTAGCTCGGTATCTCACCGGCAGCTATTCTGCTGAATATATCGGCCATGGCTGTAGAGGGTTAGGAGGTTAGGCAATGCTGATGTTGTCGATGCGCAGATGGATGGTGCCGCGCGGTATCTTTATCTCCACCTCGTCGCCCACCTTCTTGTTCAGAAGGCCCTGGGCTATCGGGGTCTTGATGCTTATCTTGCCGGCGCGCAGGTCGGCCTCGTTCTCGCTCACGATGGTGTAGGCCATCTTGGCGTTGGTGGCCAGGTTGGTCATCTCCACCTTGCAGAGTATCTGCACCGTGTCGGCGCTCAGGCGCGAGGTGTCCACAATCTTGGCCTCGGCCAGTGTCATCTTCATCCGGTTTATCTTGTCCTCCAAGTGGGCCTGGGCCTCCTTGGCGGCATCGTACTCCGAATTCTCACTCAGGTCGCCCTTGTCACGGGCTTCGGCGATGGCGGCCGATGCTTTCGGACGCTCCACCGATTCTAGTCTTTGTAGTTCGGCCACAAGCTTGTCGTAGCCTTCTTGCGACATGTAGGTCATAATCTTCTCTTTTATATTGTTGTAGTTTTTTTATTTCCGGCTGATGCAAAAAAAGTAGAAATCCCGACAGTCGTCGTGTCGGAATTCCTCTGTATCTTGCTCTCGTGTATCGGTTTTCTGCTTCGTGATGCTTTGCAGCGCGCCACTTCGACCGTTGCCGAAGGCGTGAGCTGCCTGCTGTTTTTCCTGGCATTCTATATGGCAGATGCGCAGCTCTTTAAAACTTTACTCGATGCAAAGGTAAATGAAATTTCCCAAACCCACAATTTTTTCTATAAAAAAGTGGTGTTTTTTATATATTATTGCTACTTTTGCAACATCTAATTATATTTATACTAAACACATACCTTATGTTGACCGAAACTGAGCGGAAAGCCATGCTCGAACTGCTCCACAAACAGGTGGTGCCCGCTGTGGGATGCACCGAACCGGCCTGTGTGGCGCTCTGTGTGGCTAAAGCCACCGAAATGCTCGGCGCGCTGCCCGAAAAAATAGAAGTGGCGCTGAGTGCCAATATCTTGAAAAACGCCATGGGTGTGGGCATACCCGGCACCAACATGATAGGACTGCCCATCGCCATCGCCCTCGGAGCCATCGCCGGCAAGTCCGACTACCAGCTCGAGGTGCTCAAGGACATCGATGCCGCCGCCGTGCAGCGCGGACGCGACTACATTACCGAAAAACGTATTCATATCTCGCTCGAGGAGAACGCCCCCGACAAACTCTATGTGCGCGTTGGCTGCCAGGCCGGAGGCCGGCACACCGAGGCCGTGATAAGCGGCGAGCACACACGCTTCGTCCGCCTGGTGCGCGACGGCGAGGTGCTCCTCGACAAACCGGCCTGCCGCGCCGAGGCCGCCGACGAGCAGTGCCACTGTGAGCTCACCCTGCGCAAGGTGTACGAGCTGGCCACCACGGCGCCCCTCGACGACCTGCGCTTCATTCTCGAGGCCAAGAAACTCAACGAGCGCGCCGCCGCCGAAGGACTGCGCGAGAACTACGGCCACCAACTGGGCAAGACGCTCTGCAGCCCCCTGGGCCGGGGCGTCATGGGCGAGAGCATCTTCTCCAAAATACTCTCCTACACCAGCTGCGCCTGCGACGCGCGCATGGCCGGCGCCATGATACCCGTGATGAGCAACAGCGGAAGCGGCAACCAGGGCATCTGCACCACCATGCCCGTGGTGGTGTTCGCACAGGAGAACCACAACACCGAGGAGGAGCTGATACGGGCCCTCGTGCTCAGCAACCTCACCGCCATCTATGTGAAACAGCACCTGGGCACCCTCTCCGCACTCTGCGGATGCGTGGTGGCAAGCACCGGCAGCAGTTGCGGCATCACCTACCTCATGGGCGGCAACTTCGAGCAGGTGTCGTATGCCGTGAAGAACATGATAGCCAACCTGACCGGCATGATATGCGACGGCGCCAAACCCAGCTGCGCCCTCAAACTCACCTCGGGCGTGAGCACCGCCGTGCTCAGCGCCATGCTCGCCATACAGCACAAGTATGTGCTCTCCGTAGAGGGCATCATCGACGACGACGTGGACCAGAGCATACGCAACCTCACCGAGATAGGAAGCCAAGGCATGGACGTGACCGACCGCTTCGTGCTCGACATCATGACCCATAAGCACAACCATTGACAACCAACCTTTTTACAACCAACAATATGAGGAATCTATTCAAAAACTGGATGCTCACCCTGCTCCTGATGAGCGTCAGCGCCGTCGCCATGGCGCAAATGGAAATGCCCGTGAAGTTCACCGCCTCGCAAAAGCAGAACTCGCCCGAAGAGGTGGTCGTCTCCTTCAAGGCTTCTATCGATAAGGGATGGCACGTCTACTCCACCGGACTCCCCGCCGACGGACCCACATCGGCCGAACTCGTGACGGAAGTGGCCGAGGGCGCGCAGCCCGTGGGAAAACTCACCCACATAGGCAAGGAGATAAGCGAGGACGACCCCATCTTCGGCATGAAACTGCGCTTCTTCGAAAACAATGTCACCTTCCAGCAGAAATACAAGATAACCGGAAAGACCTACCGCATAAAGGGCTACCTGAACTACGGCGCCTGCAACGACGAGATGTGCATGCCCCCCTCGAACGTGGAGTTCGACTATAAGGGCAACGGACCCGCCGACGCTCCGGCGCCGGAACCCGCCAAGGAGGAGGAGAAAACCGCTGAGGCAGCTACGGCCGACACCGTGCCCGCAGCGTTGGCGGCCGCCGACTCGGCCGCTCTGGCCACACCCGACTCCACCCTCACCGCCGACGGCAACCACTGGTGGACCACCTCGGTGGACGAACTGAAAAACCTGAACGGCGGAAACATCAGCGACCGCTCCTGGATCTATATCTTCCTCATGGGTCTGCTCTACGGACTCCTGGCCGTGTTCACCCCCTGTGTGTGGCCCATCATACCCATGACCGTGAGCTTCTTCCTCAAGCGCAGCAAAGACAAGAAACAGGGCGTCAAGGATGCCATCACCTACGGCATCTCCATCATCGTAATCTACCTGGCATTGGGACTCCTCGTCACCGCTCTCTTCGGGGCCGACACGCTCAACAACCTGGCCACCAACGCCGTGTTCAACATCTTCTTCTGCCTGCTCCTCGTGGTCTTCGCACTCTCCTTCTTCGGATGGTTCGAACTCACCCTGCCCTCGTCGTGGACCGACAAGGTGGACAGCAAGGCCTCCTCTACCAGCGGACTGCTCTCCATCTTCCTCATGGCCTTCACGCTCACACTCGTGAGCTTCTCCTGCACAGGACCCATCATCGGACTGCTGCTCGTGGAGACCACCACCTCGGGCAACTGGATAGGACCGGCCATCGGCATGCTCGGATTCGCCATCGCACTGGCACTGCCCTTCACCCTCTTCGCCCTCTTCCCCTCCTGGCTCAAACAGGCACCTAAGTCGGGCGCATGGATGAACACCATCAAGGTGGTGCTCGGATTCATCGAACTGGCCTTCGCACTCAAGTTCTTCTCCGTGGCCGACCTGGCCTACGGATGGCGGCTCATGGACCGCGAGGTCTTCCTCGCCCTCTGGATAGCCATCTTCTTCCTGCTCGGACTCTATCTCATAGGCCACCTCAAGTTCCAGAGCGACGAGGGACGCAACAAACCCATGCCCGTGCTCTGCATCATGCTCGGACTTGTGTCGTTCGCCTTCTCCATCTATATGGTGCCCGGACTCTGGGGCGCTCCCTGCCGCGCCGTCAGCGCCTTCGCACCGCCCCTCTACACGCAGGACTTCAACCTCAACACCAAGGAGGTGCGCGCCGCCTACACCGACTATGAGGAGGGCATGCGCGCCGCCATGCAGAAAGGCAAGCCCGTGATGCTCGACTTCACCGGATTCGGATGCGTGAACTGCCGCAAGATGGAGATTGCCGTGTGGACCGACCCCACCGTGGCCGACAAACTGAACAACGACTATGTGCTCATCTCCCTCTTCGTCGACGACAAGACGCCGCTGCCCAAACCCATCGAGGTGGAGTACAACGGCAAGAAACGCACCCTGCGCACCATAGGCGACAAGTGGAGCTATCTCGAGGAAATGAAGTTCGGCTATCTCACACAGCCGCTCTATGTGCTCGTAGACAACGACGGCAACCCGCTCGGACCTTCCTTCAGCTACAAGGAGGATGTTCCGGAGTATATGAACTTCCTCAACACCGGACTCAAAAACTTCAAAAACCGGGAGTGAAACACCGGCGGCGATTGACATAAGTCAAGAATAAGGGTAAAAAATACAATTATTCCTCTAAATGCTTGCACGATGCAGAGATAAACCATATCTTTGCATCGTGTTTTTCATAGTATTAGATTTAAGGTTAACAAGGTTGGGACTCAGCGGAGTCCTTTTTTTGTTTCCAGAGGGTACGAAAACCACTGCCGCCACTGCTTTTTTTGGCACAAAATAAGCGGTTATTCAAAAAATAACCGTAATTTTGCATCCTATGCCGCAGGAACAATCTGCCATCCGACAGCGCGAGAGGCTGAATACCGACGAACCCAAGCGCTACAGTGTGGTCATACACAACGATGACTTCACCACCATGGACTTTGTGGTCATGGTGCTCAAACTTGTGTTCTACAAAAGTGACCTCGAGGCCGAGAAGCTCATGCTCAAGGTGCATCATGAGGGAAAAGCCGTGGCCGGGGTCTATACCTACGATATCGCAAAGTCGAAAGTGGCAAAGGCCACACAGATGGCACGCGAGGAAAACTTCCCCCTGCGATTCACTGTACAACCCGAATAACTTCATACTAAAATAACAGATATGCCCGACCTTACATTCTCCATGCCTGTTGTGGAGGTGCTCAATGAGTGCTCCGAAATCTGCGCCGCACGCCACCACGAATTTGAGACACCCGAACACCTGCTCCTGGCGCTGATTAGGCAGGACCTCTTCAGAGAGGCCTACCAAAGCTGCGGCGGCAACGCACAGAAGCTCGAAGAGGCGCTCAACGACTATCTCGACACGCTCGACACACTGCCCGAAGAGGTGGAGAGCCCGTGCGACCCTTCCGTGCAGTTCTCACAGGTGATATCAATGGCCTACGACCAGCTGCTCTACTCCAATGCCGAGGCCATCGAGGTGCCGCACATCCTGCGCGCACTCCTCACGCTAAAAGACTCCATGGCGGTCTACCTGCTCGACAGGGAGATGAGCGAGGACCTGCCCTTCTTCTTCGCAGAGGTGGTGAGATTCTACGACTTCGACCTTGTCAACGAGAACATCGACATCGAGGCCGTGGCCAACGGCGGGCCACACGGTGAGACCCGCGGTGAGAAGGCGGAGTGGAAGAGCCTGGTGACCTGTCTGAACGACCATCTCGACGAGACTCACCCGCTCATAGGGCGCGAGGCCGAGCTGGAGCGCACCATACAGGTGCTGTGCCGGAAATACAAGAACAACCCGCTCCATGTGGGTGAGCCGGGCGTGGGAAAGACAGCCCTCGTCTACGGACTGGCGGCACGCATCGAGAAGGGCAAGGTGCCCAAGCGGCTCAAGGGGGCACGCATCTACCTGATCGACCTGGGCACGCTCCTGGCCGGAACGCAGTTCAGGGGCGACTTCGAGAAACGCATGAAGATGGTGATGGACGGACTGCTCTCCGAGCCCAACGCCATCGCCTATATCGACGAGATTCACAACCTGGTGGGCGCCGGACAGACTGGCGAGGGCTCCATGGACGCCTCGAACATGCTCAAGCGCTATCTCGAGGACGGACGCGTACGGTTCATCGGCAGCACCACCTACCAGGAGTTCAACCGCTACTTCGCCAAGAGCCGCGGCATGGTGAGGCGGTTCCAGCAAATAGACATCCCGGAGCCCAGCCAGGAGGAGGCCGTAAGCATACTCGAGGGCCTGAAAGAGGGCTTCGAGCAGTTTCACGGCGTGACCTACGCCGAGGGCACCATGCGGCAGGCCGTGAGCCTGAGCGCCAAGTATATCAACGAGCGGTGCCTGCCCGACAAGGCCATCGACCTCATCGACGAGGCGGGAGCCTATGCTGCCATCCACGCCAGGAAGAGCAAGAAGCTGGTGGACAAGGCGCTCATCAGCGAGGTGCTCGCCAAGGTGTGCAAGGTGGAAATGCTGGCCGACCACGACGACGACAACGCCATGCTGCTCACACTGGAAGACCGCATAAGCGAGCAGATATACGGACAGGACAAGGCCGTGAGGCAGGTGGTGGAGGCCGTGCAGATGTCGAAGGCCGGACTCACCGACGAGGACAAACCGATGGCCAGCCTGCTCTTCGTGGGACCCACCGGTGTGGGAAAGACCGAGGTGGCACGCGTGCTCGCCAGGGAAATGGGCGTGGAGCTCGTGAGGTTCGACATGAGCGAGTATACCGAGAAGCACACCGTGGCCAAGCTCATCGGCTCGCCGGCAGGCTATGTGGGCTACGAGGACGGCGGACTGCTCACCGACGCCATACGGAAGACACCCAACTGCGTGCTCCTGCTCGACGAGATAGAGAAGGCGCACAGCGACATCTACAACATCCTGCTGCAGGTGATGGACTATGCCAAACTGACCGATAACAAGGGCAACAAGGCCGACTTCCGCAATGTGGTGCTCATCATGACATCGAACGCCGGAGCACAGTATGCCGCACAGGCCTCCGTGGGCTTCGGCGACAAGGTGCCGGCCGGCGAGGCCATGCTGCGGCAGGTGAAGAAGACCTTCAAGCCGGAGTTCATCAACCGGCTCACCGCCACCGTGGTGTTCAACGATATGGACGAGCAGATGGCATCGCTCATCCTCGACAAGAAACTGTGGCAGCTGGAATGTCTGCTCGCCGCCAAGAAGGTGACCCTGACGCTCAGCGCACCGGCAAGGGAACTGCTGCTCGAAAAGGGATTTACACGCGAGTATGGCGCACGCGAGATAGACCGCGTGGTGGGTCGGATGCTCAAGCCGCTCCTCATGCGCGAAATACTGTTCGGACGCCTGCAGCAGGGCGGCGAGGCCTTCGTGGGGCTCAAGGACGGCGAGCTGTGCCTGGAAAAGGTGAAAGAGCCTGCCACCGCAGCCGGATATGCCGCCCCCAAAAAGAGAGGCAGAAAGTCGCAACCCCCAAAAAATAAAGCGTAAGCACTATGATTGTAAGTCTCGACGAGGATATCTGGTTTCCGAGTCCCTATCTGGGCGACGGCAACGGGTTCTTTGCCGCAGGGGGCGACCTCTCCGAGCTGCGCCTCATGCTGGCCTATGCCAACGGCATCTTCCCCTGGTATGCCTATAAGAAGGAAACCATCTACTGGTGCTGCCCCTTAGAGCGGTTTGTCATCCTGCCGCACCAGGTGCACGTGTCGCACTCCATGCGCACACTCTTCAACAAGAAGTTCCTGCGCGTGGTCTTCGACGGCGACTTCGTGGGGGTGCTCAACCACTGCCGCTTCGTAAACGGACGCGACGGGGAGGAGAACGCATGGCTCGGACAGCATATCGTAGACGCCTTCCTGCCGCTCTTCAACAAGGGCATGGCCCACTGCGTGGAGGTGTACGACGGCGACACGCTCATGGGCGGCCTCTACGGCACACAAATTTCCAATGAGGTGTTTGTGGGCGAGAGCATGTTCTCGCTCCAGCCCAGCGGAAGCAAGGTGGCCCTCATAGCCCTGGCACGGCGGCTGGCCGAGCAGGGAACAAAAATAATCGACTGCCAGTGCCATACACCGCACTTGCAGTCGATGGGGGGCAGGTATATGCCCTACAGCGAGTATATCAGCGTGCTGCACGCCAACCCCAAGGTGGCGGCCATCACGAGATACGGCTACAACGGATTCCTCTACCTGGACGAGGGACCGCAGCGGTGCCTGGAGGAACGGTTCCTGTTGTCCGACGATTAATAGTTTCCTTGGCTTCCCCGTTCAGGAAGCCAAGGAAACTACGGCTCAGCCTATGAGCCGCTCAAAATAGACGATTATTTCTTCCCATGTTTTGAAATCGCTGCTCCGCCACTCGATGGTGGTGCCCAGGAAGTCGTCGCACGGCGCGTCGGCCACCAGGAAGTCGCCATACAGCAGGTGGCGCTGGTTGGTGAATATCACGCGGTCGTGGGCCGGCGAGTCGTAGTAGGCCACGGCCTGACGTATCACCTCTTCGGGATACGACGGGTGGTTGGTGGGCGAGGGTGCCACGATATACACCTGGTAGTTCTCCTGCAGTTGCAGGAAGGCTTTCTGCGCACTCGCCGTGGCGGCGCCGTGGCTGTCGACCAGGGTCTCGATGCCGATGAAGATGACCGGCCGCTCACGGTGGGCCTGCAGGTCGTCGATGCGGCGGATGAGGGGCAGCAGGTTGTGGATGAAGATGTGGTCGTTCATGCGGTGGCCGCCATGGAAATGGGCGGCCTGCGGATAGTGGCTGCAGAACAGGTCGAAGGTGTCTACCAGGTCGTCCTCGTCGCCGAAGAGGCCCCACACGCGGCGCTGCTCGTCGGACGTGACACCGCTGAAGTTTTGCTCCGTGCAGGCCTTGTACTCTTTCTGAAGGGCTTTGTCGACAAAGAATTTCTGCACGCCGTCCTTGCGGGGGCTGAAAAATTCCTGCTGTCCCATCATGCCGTGCGAGGCCATCGTGTCGGCTATCTGGAAGGCGGGGTTCACCACGATGCGGTCGTAGCCGTAGAGCTGCTCGGTATACATGCCGCCCATCGAGGTGCCGATGATGAGGTCGGGGTGATGGGTGTCGCAGAGACGGCGAAGCATGTCCATGGCCTCGGCGGGGTGCAGGGGCAGGTCTTCGGCTATTACGTTGGCGGCGGGCAGCATGGTGCGCAGCCGCCCAGCTGTGCCCGACTGGGCGGAGGAGGCAAAACCATGCACATACATGATGGTTTTGCCTGCCATGAGAAGGGGATAGGGCATATTTTTTTCTGAGTAATCTGAGTAATCTGAGGTTGCTTCTATTTTTTGTCCTTGGGCTTGGAGGCCAGGCCGTCCAGGCCGTCGACATTGATGTTGCGGGTGGTCTTGGCCTCGATGGTGCCGGCGCGCATGATGTCGGCCATGTCTACGCCTGTGGCGC
The DNA here is from genome assembly GCA_902777645.1 of uncultured Prevotellaceae bacterium. GTDB lineage: Bacteria > Bacteroidota > Bacteroidia > Bacteroidales > Bacteroidaceae > Prevotella. The sequence continues at coordinate 11,486 of CACYUZ010000013.1, forward strand.
TCTGCAGCACGTCGAAGGCCTGCTTGATGGCCACTGGCACATTGCCCGAGAGGGTGGAGATGCCGTTCTGGCCCTCGCCGCCGCTGTATATCTTCACGTCCTTGATGGCGCTGATGGGCTTGGCCACATTCTCCACAATCTGCGGCAGCACCTCAATCATCATCTGGGCGATGGCGGCGTTGTTGTACTTCTTGTAGGCCTCGGCCTTCTTGTCCATGGCCATGGCCTCGGCCTCACCTTTCTTCAGGATAGCGTAGGCCTCGGCCTCGCCTTTCGCCTTGATACCCTGGGCCTCCTGCTCCAGCTGGTAGCGGGTGGCGTCGGAGGCGGCGTTCTGGGCCAGGGCGCGCTGCTCGGCCTCGTAGCGCTGGGCCTCGGCCACACGCTTGCGCTGCTCCAGGTCGGCCTCGGCGTTCTTCTGTATCTGGTATTTGTCGGCGTCGGCCTTCTTCTCCACCTCGGCGGAGAGTTGGTTCTGGCGTATCTCAATCTGCTCGCGCGAGAGGATCTGCTCGCGGCGGGTGCGCTCAATCTGGGCCTCCACCGTCTTGATGTTGATGGTCTTCTGCTGCTCCTGCTGCTGGATGGCGTAGGCGGCGTCGGCATCGGCCTGGGCCGTGTCGGCCTGCTGTTTCAGGGCGGCGCGCTTCAGGGCAAGGTCGTTGTTCTTGATGGCGATGGCGGTGTCGGCGTCTACACGGGCATCGTTGGCCTCCTTGTCGGCATGGGCCACCTGTATCTTCACGTCGCGCTCGGCGTTGGCACGGTTGATGGAGGCGTCTTTCTTGATCTTGGCCGTGTTGTCGGCACCCAGGTCATGGATGAGACCTTCCTTGTCGGTCACGTTCTGGATGTTGCACGATATCACCTCGATGCCCAACTTGCTCATGTCGGGCGAGGCTTTCATCATCACCTGGTCGGAGAATCCGTCGCGGTCGGTGTTGAGCGAGCGCAGGTCGAGCGTGCCGATAATCTCACGCATGTTGCCCTGCAGCGAGTCCTGCAGCTGCTGGGCTATCTCGGCCGGTGACATATTGAGGAAGTTCTTGGCGGCCAGGCGGGTGCCCTCGGAGGTGGGGGTGACGCGTATCTTGGCCACGGCGTCTACATCGACGTTGATGAAGTCGTTGGTGGGCACGCTCTCCTCGGTCTTGATGTCGACGGTAATCTGTCCGAGATACACCTTGTCGAGGCGCTCGAGGAAGGGGATGCGGAATCCGCCGGAGCCGATGAGCACGCGGGGTTCTCTGCTCAGACCGGAGATGATGAAGGCGTAGGAGGGCGGTGCCTTGACATACGAAAGGGCGATGAAGATGACGAGCAGCAGCACGGCTGCGGCAATCAGAAAGGCAATCGTAATATCCATAATCTATTAAGGTATTAAATAATTAATGTAAATGTGGTTTCTTTCGCTTTTATAGGCTTTGGGCTGCCGTTACTATCGCAAATATACAGAAAAAATGACAATTTTCTCCCTTTTTAGGCCATAAATAGTTCGCCCCCGACCCAAAATGAGAAAAAAATTGACATTTTGAGCCGAGGGCGAATGCTTTTGCCACGTGGATATGGCAAAAATCTCTATTCTATTATCATCTTCTTCGTTACTTGGGCACGGGGGGCGCTCAGGGTGAGCAGGTAGAGGCCTTTGGGCAGGGTGCTGAGGTCGACGGCGGTCTCCTGGCCGCGCTTCACATGGCCCAGGTGCTGCGACGAGAGCCGGCGCCCGTTCAGGTCGGTGAGCGTGAGGGTGGCCCAGGGCTCGTCGTTGTTGAAGAGCACGCGCCACTGGCGGGCCTCGCGGCTCAGGGTGAACGGTGTCGTGGCGGCCAGCTCGTTGCCGATGCCGTTTTCGTCGGCCAGGCGGAGGGCGGCTTTCAGACCCTCGTAGGTGTCGAGGCGGCCGAAGCCCCACTGGGCGTTCCAACCCTCGGCATCGGTCTCCGTGCCGTCGGGCATGACGGCGGTGGTGCGCAGTATGTCGAGTATCTGCTCATGGGTGAGCAGGGGGTTGGCCTGCAGCCAGAGCGCTATGGAGCCTGTGACCATCGGGGTGGCCATAGAGGTGCCGGAGTAGGCGCCGTAGTAGAAATGTTTCAGGCCGCGCTTCACGTCGCCGGCGATGTAGCTGGCTTCCTTGGTGAAGCCCTGCTCATATTTCGAGAGCGACGAGATGACCATGGCGCCGGGGGCGGCCAGCGTGGGCTGGGGCACCCCGTGGAGCGACGGACCGCGGTTGCTGAACGTGCTTATCTCGCCTACCTCGCCGAAGTTGGCCACTTGGCGCTGTCCGCGCACGTTGTCATAGACCTTGGTGCTGTTGTACGAGGCCACCGACACGCCGTGGAGCATGCCGTGGGCGGGTGCGCACACGGTGTAGGCATTGTCGGGCACGGCATAGCCCGCCTCGCCCACAGTGGCGAAGGTGCCCAGGTTGGTGGTGGTCCAGGCATGGAGCGACGTGCCTTCATGGCCGGCAAGTTCCAGCCCGAGCAGTGAGTTGTAGCCGTAGCTGTGGATGGCGCTGGTGGGGGCCGTCACGGTGTAGTGCTCCTTGCGGTTGAAGGGAGCTATCTCGTGGGCCACAATCTCGTTCACCACCGCTTCCTCCAGATAGGTGCGCTTGCCGCCATCGTAGATGAAGGGGCGCAGGGTGAAATGACTCAGCGAGTCGGTCTGGTCGCACCAGATGTCGACGATGGTGGCGTAGCTGCCGGGATTCACCGCCAGGCGGATGGTGTCGGGGTCGGTGCCGGCCGGTGCTGTGAAGGCGTGGCTGGCGTGCAGGTGGGTCAGTCCGTCGTTGCCCACGGCGGCCACAATCATGCCGCCGGGCTGGGCGGTGATGAGGTCGTCGAGAGTGGTGTAGGCGGGGTCGGTGCCGTCGTGCGAGCCCAGGTTGCCGCCGAAGCTCATGTTCACCACCCAAGGCTTGCCCTCGGCGCGGGCCATGTCGCTGATGTACTTCACGTCTTCCAGCACCTCGTTGGTGTCGAATTCAGAGGGTATCATCACCAGTTCGGCATCGGGTGCCACACCATACCAGTCGTTCTCGCTGATATGCGAGCCGGCGGCGATGCCTGCCACATGGGTGGCATGGGCCGAAGAGGCGATGCCATCGCTCGTGGCGGGTATGTCGGTGGTGGGCTCCTGGTCGGTGCCGGTGGAATAGCCCCAGCGGTTCCATACGGCCTTCACGCGTGTCTGGTTGTCGCTGTCGAGGAAGGCGATGTGGCGGTACTCGAAACCCTGGTCTATCACGCCGATGACCACGCCGCGGCCCGTGAAGGGCGTGTCGAGCCCGTCGCCGCTGTGCACGCGGTCCACTCCGGAGAACTGGCGTGCCTGGTCCATCAGGGGCACCAGCCGGTGCGACTGCTGCATGTAGCCCACCTGGGCTTTCTGGCCCAGAAGGCGCAGATATCCGGGGGTGGCACGCACGGTGAGGGTGGCGGCGTCGATGGCGGTGGCATACTGACCGTCGGCGCGTATCTGGGCGGCCAGCGCCTCGGCGTCGGCATTTTGGGTCTTCACCAAGGTGCTGATAAGCTCGGTGGGGGCGGCTTGCTGCAGGCTGCGCTGCAGGCGGGCCTCCATGCGAGGTCCTGTCTGAGCAGAGGCTGCGGCAGACAGGACCAGGCAGAGCAATAACAGGATAGAATGGTTTTTGCTCATGAGAGAAATTTTAATCTATAATTTTACTTTATCACCATCTTTCGGCAGTTCTGGATGTAGATGCCACGGGTGGGGGTGCCTGTCACACGGCGGCCCGACAGGTCGTAGAGAGCGGCCGATGAGGTGGCGGTGGGCTGCACAGCATTCTCTATGCCGTTGATCTCGTTCTCGCCGAGCGGCAACTGGAGGGCATTGATGATGTGGCCGTCGGCCTGGTCGATGACCATGATTACCACAGCGGTGTTGCGGTCGTCGAGAATACCGTCGGGCAGGGTGAACGACTTGCTATAGGTGATTTCCTCCTCAGCCTCGAAACTGGCGGGAATGCTGCCCGACACACCTTTGAAGTTCTCTACAAAGCCGCGGGCCACTTCCTGGTACCACATCTGGGCGGCGGGCACATTGCCGGGCAGATTCTCGTAGCCGCCCATCTCGGTGGAACTGCCAGAGTAGGAGTTGTTCTGGTCGTAGCCGGGGTCATCGGGTACGTGCACATTGTTCTCGATGATGCTGAAGCCGATGCGGTAGTCGGCGGCCTGCTGGCCCTCGGCAAACCACAGCTGTGTGGTGGTGCTCACTTCGCGGGTCTCGGTATTGAGGGAAGCTTCGGCCTGCATGGCCACCAGCACGGTCTCGGTGTTGAATGCCTTGCGGGCAGCCATTTCGAAGTCGCCGGGGTCGGTGCGCACAATGCGGTTGCAGGTGCCCGAGGGATAGCCGCTGTTCTTGTAGGAGGAGAGGCGTTCCTCATATTCGTTGGCCATGGGGTCGCCGTTGTGGGCGGCTATGCCGATGGTCCAGTCGGAGCAATACTTGTGCAGATATTCCAGGGCCACATGGCCGCGCACGCACCATCCGCACCAGGTGCCGGTGCCTTCCTCGCACACCACGTGGCGGGGATAGCTCGTCACGGTGCTCGCCACGGTGTGGCGGCTGTTGCCGTTGTCGGCCCAGATGGTGTAGGCCACCTGCTCATGGAAGGGAAGGGGTATGGGCTGGTCGAGCGTGAAGGCGGCGGATGCGCCGGAGGCCAGCGGCTCGTCTATCTGCTGTGTGTAGGTCTCGCCGCCGTAGCTCAGACCGATGGTGTAGCTGGGAATAGCGGCCTCGGTCAGGTTGGTGACGGTGCCGCTGAGGGCCACCTGCCCGTTGTTGGGCACACCGGTGCCGGTAACGAGCTTCAGCTGCAAGTCGGCCTTCACGCCCACGAACACATCGTCTACATAGAGGCGGCTCTGGTCGGTGCTGTTGTTTACGAAGGCGAGTCTCACGGCCTGGCCTTTATAGGCGGCGAGGTCGAGGTTGTGCAGGGTCCAGGTATTCTCCTCCTTGTCGACGGTGAGGAGGGGCTGCCACTGGGCGGCTTTCAGGTCGGCGGCATCTACATCGGTGGTGGCGTAGACCTCATAGCCGTCGCGGTGTTTCTTGTCGGAGGCCATGGCGCGCCAGCGCAGCACGACATGGTCGTCGGCGATGGTGAAGGCGGGCAGAATCATCCAGTCGTCACTGGTGCCGGCTTCCATGTACCACGAGGTGCTGCAGGCCACAGGGCCGTCCTCGCCCTTCGGTGTGTAGGCCACCCAGGGGGTGCCCACCTCGAAGCCGAGGTTCTGCATGTCTCTCGAGGGGGTGAGTTGGTCGCCGTCTATAAGCGTGAAATCAGTGGGGATGCCCCCACTGAAATCACACTCAAGATAGGTCTGTGCGTTCAGCTCTGCCGTGCCCAGCAGGGCCGCAGCGCACATGGTAAGTATCTTGTTCATGCTTAGCTCATTTTTATTTCACCATAATCTTGCGGGTGGTGCCGTCGGCCATGCGGACGATGTTCAGACCGCGCTCCAGTGTGGCGCGCTCGCGACCGTCAACTCCGTAGAACGTAGCCTTTCCGCCAAGGTTGTAAGGATAGGTAAGACCGGTCACGTCGTGCAGACCCGACTCGCTGCTGCCAGCCTCCAGGTCGACAAGGATCAGGTCGGAAGCCACAGAGGTGGCCCATTTGCCCTCGTGCTCGTAAGAAGCGGTCACATCGTAGCCGAACAGCTCGTAGTCGTAGTCGGACAGGTTGGTGAAGTTGTAGTTCAGTTCAGTGGTTTCCACAGTCTTGAGAGGAGTCTTCACTATGGAGCCGGCCTTCACATCCTGACCCACGCGCATGTAGTCGAGCATCCAGGGGCTGTAGTTGTAGGTCACCAAGCGGAACTGCTGGGTGCCTTCGGTGATGGGCATCTCGAAGGTGCCGTCGATAACACCGTTCTCGTCGAACGGAATCCCGTAGGTGATACCGTCGATGGTGATGGTGAGCTGCTCGCCGGCATAGCTGTAGGCCTTCAGCGTCACATAGATGCTGCTGCCGTTATGGGTGTCGATCACAGGCGAGGTGATGTAGTTGATGTACCTGGAGGGTTGGGCGCAACCCAGCATGCCCTGTGCCACGGTGTTGCCAAGTCCGGTCCAACCGGGCTGTGCGGTGTAGTCGTCGAAACTGTAGGCCTCGCTGGTGTTGCCCAGTATCTCAGGACTCATCGGGTCGGTGGCTTCGGTCACACTGGCGTCGATGGCGCTGAAGTCTTCCTCGAGGAGGGTGTAGTCGGCGGCGTCGGCCTCCACTTTCTTCACACCGTAGAGGTTCACATCGTACTTCATGGCCTTAGGAGCAGCCTCCCAGTTGGCGGTGAAGGAGCCGCGGTCGTTGATGTCGGTGGCGAGGGTGGCCACAGGGGCGCTGATGCCAAGGGCATGCTGGCGGTCGCTCTCGGAGAACTGGCTCACATGGTGCGAGCGTACGGCGTAGTAGTACTCAGTCTCCGGTTCAAGCTCGGTGAAGGTGTAGGTGGTCTGACCCAGTTTCTTGGTGTAGTCGTAGAAAGTGTAGTTGCCACCGTAGTCAGAGGAGCTGGGACCCATAACGCGCTCAAAGGTAAAGGCTCTGTTGCCCACGATGTCGATGTTGTCTATTATCAGATATTCAGACTCGGTGAAGTCGGCAGTGCTGATGCGGTAAGCATAGTATTTGTTGGCCGACTGCTGTTGGTCGGTGAGTACCATGACACCACCACCGGCTGCGTTGGAGGCCCACATGTTGCCGAGGGGTTCCCACTCGCCGTTCTCGTTCAGTGCCTCAACGGTGATGGAACCACCGATGTACCACTGCCACCAGGGGTCGTTCATGTCGACGGTCGGGTCGACCACGTTCATGTAAACAGCGGCGGTCTTGTAGGTGCCCTGGGTCTTGGGCAGGGTGAGGGTGTCGCCGTTCACCATCTTCAGACCCTTCGTGCCTTCCTGGCCTTCGGTGTCGCTGATGGCGGTGGTGGTGCTTGCCCATCCTTCGGGTGTGCCGGTGTAGTTCTCAAAGTCTTCGGTGAAGTTCTCCTCGGCATCGGTGGTATAGGCCTTCTTCCACAGGTCGATGTAATAGTTGTAAGAGTGGCGCACGGGCTCCCAGGCAATGGTGAACTGGTCTTTCTGGTAGTCGGTCACACCTAGCACATGGGGCTGTGCGATAAACTCGCTGTAGTTGGCGGTCACCTTGATGTCGTCGATGAGCACGGCATCGTTGGTGGTGAAGGCGAGGTAGGTGGAGTTGTCGGCATCGAAGTTGCGGAAGGTGACCTCAATTTCCTGCCAACCCTCTGTGGGATAGAATCGGTAACTTTCGCCGTAGGTGTTCATGTCGGTGTTGGGGCGCTCTGTGCTCTCGTAACCGCCCTTGAAGGCAAATACATTGATGCTCGAACCCCAATAGTAGGCCCACTTTTGGTTGCCGCTCTCATCGGTACCGCTGGGGATATAGTAAGGCACTGACTTTACGCGGAAGGAGATGGTAATGTCGCCGGAATAGTCGCCCATCGGAGTGAACAGGGTTGCGGGCAACTGCGGGTTGTAGGTGCGCAGGTAGAGCATGCCGCCGGCTGCCATTACCCAGTCGCCGCCCCAGGTGCCGTCCTTGGTGAGCGTGGGGTCGATGTAGATGCCGTCGCCGAATTGGGGGTATTGCGAGGCCAGGTAACGCGTGGTGTCGGGTGCGGTTTCCGAGCCGTTTGTCACAAGTGAGAAGTCCTCGTCGATGAGAACCGACTGTTGGCTGGAAGAGGCTTTGGCCGGCGCAAGATGACGCACCTCAAAATTGGGCGCACTCTTCTTGATGTGAGGAATGGCGGCGCTCTCCTTCTTGTTGTCATTGGGACTGGAGACGCGTAGTTGAGCCTGTGCGCTTTGCGAGAGCATCATGCAGGCTGCCAGACTTGCTAGAATGGAAGTAAATCTTTTCATAAGCAGTTTTTTCGGTTAATACATTTATACAAGGTTGGTTTTTTTCTGCCCACAAATATAAATGATATTTGTCCTTTTTAAGAAAAACACCCGCTGGTTGGGGTTCTGATTCACGAAAAAGCACCGATTTCCTACAAAAAAATGCCTATTTTTTCATTTTTTTACAGTTTTTATGCGAATGTAGGAGTGTAGAAGTATAGGCAAAGAAATAGAGGAGTGTAGACAATACCTTGGTAATGTCTGTACTTCTACACTTCTACCCCTCCTGACGATTCCTTTTGCTCTTCTCTTGCCACCCGCTGGTATTCGGAGGGAGTGAGTCCGGTCTGGTTTTTAAATAAGGTGGAGAAATTGGAGCGGCTCTTGATGCCCACGCTCTCGGCGATGGCCTCGATGGTCATCTGGCCGTATTGGTCGAGGTCGTTGAGTCGGCGGCAAGCCTCGCGGATGCGGTATTCGGCCAGCAGGGCGTTGAAGTTTTTCCCTGTAACGTCGTTGATGGCTTGCGACACATATTTGGTGTTGCTGCCTATGAGTTCGGCCAGGCGTGCCACGGTGAAGCCGGTGTTGTAGATGTCGGGGTTGTGGAGCATCACCTCTTCTATCTTCTCATAGAGTTGCTGCTCGTCGTCGTTCTTTTCTGCGGCGGGCTTGACCGGTGCCTGTCTGCTCGCTTCATTCTGCTGTAGCAGTTCCAAGTTCTGCTTGTAGAGGTGACGGTGCAGGGCGCTCACTTTCTTGTAGGCCAGGTAGAGCCGCCACAGCAGCAGACTCACCACCACTACCACCACCACGGCCAGGGTGATGATGATGGTGAGCATGCGGTTGCGCAGCCCGAGCAACTGCATCTCGTGGTTGGCCTCCTCGAGTTGGTAGCGCAGTTTCACCTCGCCGGTAGAGGCCAGTTTGGCCTGGGTGTTGAGCGAGTCTTTCTCGCGCAGGTAGAGCAGCTCATGGTAGCGGGCCTGTGCGGTGTCGCCGCGCTGGTCGTAAATCTCCGCTATCTTGTCGTGTATGGAGTAGGTGTAGTCGAGATTGCCGTCGACATCGGCACTGGCGAGTGCCTTTCGGTAGAGCCGCAGGGCGTTGTCGTCCTGGCCGATACGCCGGTAGAGAGTGGCGGCATCGAGCAGCGAGGTGGAGGTGAAACGCGACACCAAGGGCTCCTCCCATGTGATATCTGCACTCTGCTCCATGAGGCGGGCTGCCTGGGCGGTGTCGCCCCGCACGAGGGCGAGCAGTGCCTGGCAGCGCAGGCGGGTGTGGCGTATCACAGGCACGCTGTCGGCCTTGGCGGTAACTGTCAGGAAGGTCTTTATGTCGGGCACCAGTTTTTTTTCGTGCTGGTTGTCGATGACATCTGTTATAGCGCCGGTCATGGTGGTGGCGTAGACATTGATGTCGTTTGTCTCCCGGCAGGCGGCGAAGGCTTTGCGCCGCATCTCCAGAATCTGGCCATACTTGGGTTCTTCCTCATGATCCGACACTTTGATCAGATTGGCCATGCCGTTGGCTATGTAGGGCACCATCTTCTGCAGGTGGTGCTCATTGGCCAACTTGTCGGCTTGGAGAAGATACTCGGTGGCTTTCTGGTAGTCGAGATAGTAGGTCATGTACATAAGGCCCAGGTTGGTGAAGGCCTGTGTGGTGAGGAGAATCTCCTCGTCGGAGCGGTGGCCCTGGTAGAAGCGGTTCACCACGATGTTGTAGCACACCAGGGCTGAGTCTCTCTTGTCGGGTTCCGACAGGTATTGGTAGGCGCGGCTGTTGAGTTCCTTGCTGCTGAGCTGCTTGTACTGGTTGTAGAACCGCACGCTGCCGTCTTCCTTGCCGCCGGCAAGGAGGGGTAGGGCGGCATACAGCGCCACAAGGAGTAGAAGCAACCGTCTGTACATGGAGTGCGCGGGGTTATCGGATGAAGAGCAGTTCGCGGTACTTGGGCAGTGTCCAGCACTCGTCGCTCACAATCATCTCGAGCTTGTCTATCTCATAGCGGATGTCGGTCATGATGGGCTCTACGGTGTCGTGATAGGCGATGGCCCTCTCGCGGATGCTCTCTATGCGGTTGGCCACCTTGCGCGTCTCCACCAGTCGCTCCACACCCGTCTCGATGGCTTGCGAGCGGGTGGCTATCTCCTTGATAATCTTTTTGTTGCGCGCGGTCAGTTCGTCGGCCTCCTCCTTGGAGAAGATTTCGTACATATTGAGCACGTTCTTGGCCAACTGGCTCTGATACTGGGTGGCGATGGGTATGATGTGGTTCATGCTCAGGTCGCCCATCACGCGGGCCTCTATCTGTATCTTCTTGGTGTAGGTCTCCCATTTCACCTCGTTGCGGGCGGCCAGTTCCTTGGCGTTCATCACGTTCTGACTCTCGAACATGCGTATGGTGTCGGCATCGAGGTAGCGGTCGAAGATGAGCGGGCAGCTCGTCTCCACATCGAGGCCGCGGCGGGCGGCTTCGGCCACCCACTCGTCGCTGTAGCCGTTGCCGTCGAAATGGATGGGCTTGCAGGTCTTGATGTCGTCGCGCACCACATTGATGATGGCGGTGGTCTTGTCCTGGCCGTCGGCGATGAGTGCGTCGACACGCTGCTTGAAACTGGTCAGGGCCTCGGCCACGGCTGTGTTGAGCGCTATCATGGCCGAGGCGCAGTTGGCCTCGCTGCCCACGGCGCGGAACTCAAAGCGGTTGCCGGTGAAGGCGAAGGGGCTGGTGCGGTTGCGGTCGGTGTTGTCGATGAGCAGTTCGGGTATCTCGGGTATGTCGAGCTTCATGCCCTGCTTGCCGCTCATGGTGAAGAGTTCCTCGGTGTCGGCGCACTCGATGTGGTCGAGCAGTTCGCTGAGCTGCTTGCCCAGGAAGGAAGAGATGATGGCGGGCGGTGCCTCGTTGGCACCCAGGCGGTGGGCATTGGTGGCGCTCATGATGCTGGCCTTGAGCAGACCGTTGTGGCGGTAGACGCCCATGAGCGTCTCGACGATGAACACCACGAAGCGCAGTATGTCCTCAGGTGTCTTGCCGGGGCCGTGCAGCAGGATGCCGGTGTCGGTGGAGAGACTCCAGTTGTTGTGCTTGCCGCTGCCGTTGATGCCGGCGAAGGGTTTTTCGTGGAGCAGCACGCGGAAACCATGTTTGCGCGCCACGCGCTTCATGAGCGACATGAGCAGCATGTTGTGGTCGATGGCCAGGTTGGTCTCCTCGTAGATGGGAGCCAGTTCAAACTGGTTGGGAGCCACCTCGTTGTGGCGTGTCTTGCAGGGGATGGAGAGTTCCAGGGCCTGTATCTCGAGGTCTTTCATGAAGGCCTGCACACGGTCGGGGATGGTGCCGAAGTAGTGGTCGTCCATCTGCTGGTTCTTGGCCGAGTCGTGGCCCATCAGCGTGCGGCCGGTGAGCATCAGGTCGGGGCGCGCGCTGTAGAGGCCTTCGTCCACGAGGAAGTATTCCTGTTCCCAGCCCAGGTTGGTGGTCACCTTCTTCACGTCGGGATAGAAGTAGCGGCACACCTCGGTGGCGGCCACGTTCACGGCGCGCAGCGCGCGCAGCAGCGGGGCCTTGTAGTCGAGGGCCTCGCCGGTGTAGGAGATGAAGATGGTGGGTATACAGAGGGTGTCGTCGATGATGAAGACAGGCGAGGTGGGGTCCCAGGCCGAGTAGCCGCGCGCCTCGAAGGTATTGCGGATGCCGCCGCTGGGGAACGACGAGGCGTCGGGCTCCTGCTGCACGAGCAGCTTGCCGGTGAACTCCTCTATCATGCCGCCCTTGCCGTCGTGTTCGATGAAGGCGTCGTGTTTCTCGGCGGTGCCCTCGGTGAGCGGCTGGAACCAGTGGGTGTAGTGCGTCACGCCGTTCTCCTCGGCCCACTGCCGCATGCCGCGTGCCACGGCGTCGGCGATGGAGCGGTCCAGGCGGGTGCCGTTGTCAATCACGTCGATGAGTTTCAGATACACATCGCGGGAGAGATACTTGTACATCTTCTCGCGCGTGAAGACATACTTGCCGAAGTATTCCGACGGGCGCTCCGTGGGGGATATCACATCGAGGGGCTTCTTCTTGAAAGCCTCTTCTACAACCTGAAATCTTAAATTAGCCATATAACCTTTTTTACCTTAAATAATGAGTGGCTCTGTGAGCCTTGGGGGCTGCCCCCGGTTACATCACGCCCATCCAGCGCAGTATGTCGTTGAGATTGGCCACAATCATGAGCAGCAGCAGAATGCCGAAGCCGATATACTCGGCCACCACCATGAACTTGTCGCTCGGTTTGCGGCGTGTAATCATCTCGTAGAGCAGGAAGAGCACATGACCGCCGTCGAGGGCGGGAATGGGCAGAATGTTCATGAAGGCCAGGATGATGCTCAGGAAGGCCGTCATGCGCCAGAAGAGCATCCAGTCCCACACGGGCGGGAATAGGCTGCCGATGGCGCCGAAACCGCCGAGCGACTTGGCACCGTCGGCGGTGAACACATACTTCATGTCGCTCACGTAGCCGCGCAGCACACCGATGCCGTAGTCGATGCCGGCCGGGAAACTCTCCCAGAAGCCGAACGAGCGGTGGGTCTCCTTGTAGAGGGTGTAGATATTGGCCTGCAGCACGCCCAACTTCAGGTCGGGGGTGAGCTGGAGGGTTACGGTGTCGGTCTGGCCGGTGGCCTTGCTCACGTACGACACCTGCACATTGCGCTCGCGCAGGCTGTCGGCGTGGGTGGTCTTCACGGCCAGCACATCGGAGATGCGGCCCATCTCATAGGTGAACTCGTTCCACGAGTCCACGGCCTTGCCGTTGAGCGAGAGCACGCGGTCGCCGGCCTTCATGCCGGCTTTCTCGGCGGGTGTGCCGGGCAGCACGCTGTCTATCTGTGCCGGGATGAGGGGTGCCACGAATGTGGGCGTCACCTTGAGCATGTTGAGCAGGTTCAGGTCGCCGGGCAGCTGCACCGTCACGTCCTGCCCGCCGCGTTTCACTGCCACCTCCTTGGCTTTGGAGAGTGTGCGGTACAGGTCGACGTCGAATTTCTCTATCGCCTCGCCGTCGGCGCTGAGCAGGATGTCGCCGTCCTTGAAGCCGAGGGCCTTGGCGTCGTCGTTGAATTTCATGCCCATGGTCATGTCCTTGGGCTGGATGAAGTCGTCGCCCCAGTGGTAGAGCACCATCGAGTAGATGAAGAGGGCCAGCAGGAAGTTCACCAGCACGCCGCCTATCATGATGAGCAGGCGCTGCCACACCGGCTTGGTGCGGAACTCCCAGGGCTGGGGCTCGTCGCTGAGCTGCTGGTTGGTCTCGTCGATCATGCCGGAGATGGCGCAGTAGCCGCCCAGGGGGAGCCAGCCGATGCCGTATTCTGTGCCCACATACTCCTTTTCCTTGTATTCGTTGCCTTTCTCGTCTTTCTTCGTCACCTCTGGCACCACCACGGGGTCTTTCTTGAAGAGGCGCCGGAACCAGGGGTCGTAGGTGCTGAAGAGATGGAACTTGGGGTTGAAGAAGATGTAGAAGCGGCTTACCCTTACCTTGAAGAGTTTGGCGAAGAAGAAGTGGCCGCCCTCGTGCAGCAGCACGAGGAGCGAGATGGACAGCAGAAACTGCAGCAGTCTGATTAAGAATATCTCCATTATTTCGGTATCTTGTCTGTGTAGGTTTGTTTTATCGGTTCATAATCTCGGTGGCTATGCGGCGCGCCTCGGCGTCGGTGGCCACATAGGTGTCGTAGCTGGGCGTGGCGCTGAAGGTGGCGCGCTCCATGGTCTCGGCTATGATGTCGGCCATCTGCACAAAGCCGCAGCGGCCCTCCAGGAATCCGCGGTTCACAATCTCGTTGGCGGCATTCACGATGCAGGGCATGTTGCCGCCCCGGCGGATGGCCTCGAAGGCGAGGGCCAGGCAGCGGAACTTGTCGAGGTCGGGCTCGAAAAACTCGAGCGGATGGCGGAACAGGTCGAGCCGCTCGCCGCTCAGCGGCAGCCGCTCGGGAAAGGAGAAGGCATACTGTATGGGCAGGCGCATGTCGGGCACGCCGAGCTGCGCCTTCACGCTGCCGTCGTGGAACTGCACCGCGCTGTGCACCACCGACTGCGGGTGCACCAGCACCTGGATGCGGTCTACCGGCACGCCGAAGAGCCATTTGGCCTCAATCACCTCGAAGCCCTTGTTCATCATCGTGGCGCTGTCGATGGTGATCTTGGCACCCATGTCCCAGGTGGGATGGCGCAGTGCGTCCTGGCACGTCACCGTGGCGAGCTGCTCCTTGGGCAACAGGCGGAAGGGACCGCCGCTCGCCGTGAGCAGTATCTTCTCTATCTCGTTGTCGTCCTCGCCCACCAGGCTCTGGAAAATGGCGCTGTGCTCGCTGTCGACGGGCAGGATGGGGGCGTGATACTCGGCGGCCAGCCGGCAGATGAGCTCGCCGGCCACCACGAGGGTCTCCTTGTTGGCCAGGCAGATTTTCTTGCCTGCGCGGATGGCGTGGATGGTGGGGGAGAGACCGGCAAAGCCCACCATGGCGGTGAGCACCATGTCGACGGGGCCGGCCTCTACTATCTCGTCGAGGGCTTGGGCACCGGCATATACCTTGGTGTCGGGCAGGTCGGCCAGCAGTTCCTTGAGTCGTGTGTAGTGTTGCTCGTTGGCTATCACCACAGCGGCCGGACGGTAGCGGTGGGCCTGCTCGGCCAGCAGCTCCACACGGTTGTTGGCGGTGAGGCAGTAGGCCTCGTAGCGGTCGGCGTGCTCGCCGATGACCTCAAGGGCCTGTGTGCCTATCGACCCGGTGGAGCCGAGTATGCATATCTGTTGTTTTTTCATTCTTCTGTCGGGTTTGAGGGCAGCAGCCCATCGGGGATGGTGAGGTGTATCTCGCGGCGGTCGCGGTCAACGTCGGCTATGAGCTCCTCGGCGGCGGGCAGCAGCACCGGCTCGTCGGCATCGGCCACCTCCACCTCGAAGAGCAGGTTGATGGTGGTGTCGTCGACGGCCAGCAGGCGGCCCACCTCACGGCCGGTGGAGGCGTCGATGATGGTATAGCCGATAATCTCGGCCCACGACAGCATGTCGTCGTCGGGTGTCTGGGAGCGCTCGAAGAGCACGCTGCAGCCGTTCAGCTCCTGGGCGTCGTCGGCGGTGTCGATGCCGGAGAATTTCATCAGGGCCAGCGTGTCGCTCTTGAAGCGGTATTCCTCTATGAAGAAGGGCACAGGCAGTCCGTCTACCTCTACGAAGAGGTAGTCGGCGTCGGCGCGGTCGAACACGTCGTCGCTGAAGCGGAAGGCTATCTCGCCCTTCACGCCGTGGGGCTTGCCCAGGGTACCTATCTCGTACAGGTCGTCGTAGTTGAGCATGCCGTCAGTCGTCTACGCGTTGGATGTGGGCGCCCAGTTGGTTCAGGCGGTTCTCGATGTCCTCGTAGCCACGGTCTATCTGAGCGATGTTCGCAATGCGGCTGGTGCCGTTGGCGCTCAGGGCGGCGATGAGCAGGGCGATGCCGGCGCGTATGTCGGGGCTCGTCATGCGGCCGGCGCGCAGCCGTATGTGATGGTCGTGGCCCACGACCACGGCGCGGTGCGGGTCGCAGAGGATAATCTGCGCGCCCATGTCGATGAGCTTGTCGGTGAAGAAGAGGCGGCTCTCGAACATCTTCTGGTGGAAGAGCACACTGCCCTTCGACTGGGTGGCCACCACAAGCAGCACCGACAGCAGGTCGGGGGTGAGGCCGGGCCAGGGGGCGTCGGCTATCGTCATGATGGTGCCGTCGATAAACGACTCCACCTCATAGTGGTCGTGATAGGGTATCCACAGGTCGTCGTCCTGTTGCTCCACCTTCACGCCCAGCCGGCGGAAGGTGTCGGGGATGATGCCTAAGTTGCGCACCGACACATTGTTGATGCGTATGCCGTGGCCCACCATGGCGGCCATGCCGATGAACGACCCCACCTCGATCATGTCGGGCAGCAGGGTGTGCTCGGTGCCGTGCAGGCGGTCTGTGCCCACGATGGTGAGCAGGTTGGAGGCGATGCCGCTTATCTGGGCTCCCATGCGGTTGAGCATGTGGCAGAGCTGCTGGATATAGGGCTCGCAGGCGGCGTTGTAGATGGTGGTGGTGCCCTCGGCCAGCACCGACGCCATGATGATGTTGGCGGTGCCGGTCACCGAGGCCTCGTCGAGCAGCATGTAGCGGCCCCTCAACCGGTCGGCCGACAGCTGGAATACGTCGCGGCCCTCCACACGGCCCAGTGTGGCGCCCAGGTAGCCGAAGCCCAGGAAGTGGGTGTCGAGACGGCGGCGTCCTATCTTGTCGCCGCCGGGCTTGGCCACCACGGCGCGGTGGAAACGGGCCAGCAGCGGACCTATCATGAGCACGCTGCCGCGCAGGGCGGAGCACTTGCGCACAAACTCGTCGCTCTGCAGATAGTCGAGGTTCAGATCGTCGGCCTGGAAGATGTAGGAGCCGTGCTCAAGGCGCGTCACCTTCACCCCGATGTCCTGCAGCAGCAGGATGAGGTTCTTCACATCCAGTATCTCGGGGATGTTCTTGATGTGGACGGGCTCGCACGTGAGCAGCGTGGCGCAAATCACCTCAAGAGCCTCGTTCTTGGCGCCCTGGGGCTCGATGCTGCCCTGCAGCGGGTGGCCGCCTTCTATGATGAATGATTGCATATGCCGGTTTTTATTTCTTTTTCTTGCGCTTCTCCACCACAAAGTCGCGCTCGCTCATCTTCTCAAACTCGAAGTGGTCCAGGTCGAGCTGTATCACACCGTCGGTGTAGCGGGCCAGGTCGTCGGCCACCTTCTCGTCGACCACCGAGCCGTGGCTCCACTGGTAGAGGTCGCGCTTCATCTGGTTGGCCGTGATGCGCACCAGCTCGTCGCGCTCGGCACCGGGCTCCATCGTCTTCAGCTTCTCGAAGACCTCATAGAGCAGGTAGCCGTAGTGGCGCACGGGGATGTCTTTCATCGGATAGCCCATGGCCTCTGGCTTGCGGGAGATGGTGGCGGCCTGGCTCACGTCGTAGGGGTAGTCGATGTCGAGCTTGAACTTGCTCATCAGGGCCAGGTGGTCCCACAGCTTCTGCTGGTGGTCGGCATTGCCGCGGTTCTGCGGATACATGCGGTCCATGATGCCGATGATGGTCTCGGCGCAGTGCTGGCGCTCCTGCTTGGTGGGGAGCGACACGGCATAGTCGACCATGTTCTGTATCTCGCGGCCATACTCGGGCAGGATGAGCTGCTCGCGCTGGGTATTATAGTCCAATCCTTCTATGTTCATTATTCTAAGGGGGTTGTGGGTTATATGGGTGGGAGGATGCCCTCCCGGTGGGTCGCTTATAAAAGTTTCTTGGGAGCCTTCGCCACAAAGTCCTTCAGGTAGAAGGGGGTGAAGTAGGCCACGTCCTCATACTGTCCGAGGGCGATGCGCTTCTCGGCCAGAGGGTACATGTGCTTGGCCAGCGGCACGATGCCCTCGCGAAGGCGGGCATTGGGATGACCGATGGTTTCCATGCACTTGGCGGCACCGTTGCCGAAGAAGTAGACGGGATGCTCGTCGAGCCAGGGACGGTAGGTATCGGCATCGACCACATCGGCCTGGATGCTGCGCACCTGGCGCAGCGCGCGGTCGTAGACGGCGGCATAGACCTCCATGCGGCGGGCGTCGAGCATCGGACAGAGCAGGGCGTCGTCGGGCAGTTCCTCATGGCCCAGCAGCACGGGCACGGCGAGCAGCTCGAGGGTGGGCACGGCGATGAGCGGCAGGTTGCGGGCGTAGCAGATGCCCTTGGCCATCGACACGCCGATGCGCAGGCCGGTGTAGGAGCCGGGACCGCAGCTCACGGCCACCGCGTCGAAGGGAATGCCGTGGTTGTCGGTGAAGGAGAGGGCCTCGTCGACGAATACGCCCAGGCTCACCGCGTGGTTGGGACCTTGCAGGTCGGTCTTCTCAAAAAGGAGGGCTCCATCCTGGCTTACGGCCACCGAACACACGTCGGTGCTCGTCTCAATGTTTAAAATACATGACATAACTTATAAATCCTCAACAGAATTGATGTGCAAAATTACTGCTTTTTCTGCAGAAAAGCCCTCTTGTTGACAATTTTTTGAATAAAAACACATTGTTGTCCGTTTTTTCAATATTTTTATGTAAGTTTGCACGCAAATATCGCATACTATGATACAATCGATGACAGGCTATGGCAAGGCCATGGCAGCCTATAAGGACAAAAAGATACATGTAGAGGTGAAATCGCTCAACAGCAAGGCCCTCGACCTTTCTACCCGGATTGCTCCCGTCTACCGTGAGAGGGAAATGGAAATCAGACAGACCGTTGCCAAGGCTCTCGTCAGGGGAAAAGTGGATGTCTCTATATGGATAGAGAAGGAGGCCGGCTCTGATGCCGTGCCCATCAACGGCGCACTGGTGCAGAACTACTATGAGCAGATCAGGGCCATCGCCTCGCAGTGCGGTATACCCGAACCGCAAGACTGGTGGGTGTCGCTGCTCCGGCTGCCCGACGTGACGGCACGCACCGAGATGGAGGAACTCTCCGATGAGGAATGGAACACGGTGAGAGGGGTCATCGACGAGGCCTTGAATGCCATCACGGCTTTCCGCATTCAGGAGGGAGCCGCCTTGGAACGTAAGTTTACCGAGAAGATAGACAATATCGCTGCCCTGCTCGACAGCATTGAGCCCTATGAGAAGGCGCGTGTGGAGAAAATCAGAGGCCGCATCGTGGAGGGCCTCAAGGCCATTCCCGAGGCCGACTACGACAAGAACCGGCTGGAGCAGGAGCTCATTTACTATATCGAGAAGCTGGATATCAGCGAGGAGAAGCAGCGATTGGCCAATCACCTGAAGTATTTCCGCGAGACCATGGCCGAACCGGCCGGGCAGGGCAAGAAACTGGGCTTCATAGCCCAGGAGATGGGCCGCGAGATCAACACCACCGGCTCGAAGAGCAACATGGCGGAGATGCAGAACATCGTGGTGAAAATGAAAGACGAGCTGGAGCAGATAAAAGAGCAGGTGCTCAACGCCCTGTAAGAGGAGGAAGAAATAATGAAAGGCAAACTGATTATCGTGTCGGCACCGAGCGGATCGGGCAAAAGTACCATCATCAGCTGGCTGATGAAGCACCCGGAACTCCGGCTGGCGTTCAGCATATCCTGCACCAGTCGCCCGCCGCGCGGCAGTGAGCGCAACGGCGTGGAGTATTTCTTCCTCACGCCCGACGAGTTCCGCCGGCGTATCGAGGCCGATGAGTTCCTGGAATATGAGGAAGTTTACGAGGGACGCTTCTACGGCACTCTCAAGTCGCAGGTGGAGCACCAGTTGAGCCAAGGGCAGAACGTGGTGTTCGATGTGGATGTGAAGGGCGGATGCAGCCTGAAGAAATACTTCGGCGACAGGGCACTGAGCATCTTCATTCAGCCTCCCTCGGTGGAGGAACTGCGCCGCCGACTGGAGAACCGCGGCACCGACAGCCCGGAGGTCATCGCCGACCGGGTGGCCAAGGCTGCGTATGAGCTGACCTTCGCCCCGATGTTCGACCGTGTAGTGGTGAACGACGACCTGGAAACCGCCCAGCAAGAGGCTCTCGGCCTGGTGAGCCGTTTCCTGGAGATAGAGGAGGTGGAATAGCCCCCCTCTCTTAGCCTTAGCCTGTCATAGTCCTGAAACTTAATCTATACATCCCCCCGGCAAAATGAAGAAGCGCACCGGCATCTACGGCGGGTCTTTCAACCCCATACACAACGGTCACATGCAGTTGGCACGCGGCATGCTGCAGGTGGCGGGCCTCGACGAGGTGTGGTTCCTCGTGACACCGCAGAACCCGTGGAAGCAGAAGGCCGACCTGATGCCCGATGACTACCGGCTGCAATTGGTGCGGGCGGCAATCGGGGAAGAGAAGGGGCTGGTGGCATCCGATTTTGAGTTTCAGCTGCCCAAGCCCTCCTACACCTGGAACACGCTGCAGGCCCTGACGGCGGCTTATCCCGACAGGGAGTTCGTGCTGCTGGTGGGCGGTGACAACTGGACGCGCTTCGGCCATTGGTATCATGGCGACGACATTCTGGCCCATTACGATGTCATGGTCTATCCCCGCGAGGGCGACGACATCGACGCCGAGTCGTTGCCGCCCCGTGTGCGGCTGGTAGACCTGCCGCTGGTCAATGTGAGCAGCACCGAAATCAGACAGCGGCTGGCGCAGCACCTGCCCATCGGCCACCTTGTGCCGGAGGCAGTGGAAGAATTGCTGCTGAAGAAATAAAAAAGACTTCCTTACTTGTGTTTTTTCTTTCCCATCCACTTCTGCAGGCGCAGGCGGATGGCCTCACCGATGCGGCCCCACTGGCCGTAGCGCAGGTTGAGCCATAGCTCCTCGAACGAGCGGCTTATCTTCACCAAGGGGTAGCCCCAGCCGTAGGCCTTGTAGAAATGGTCCTTGAAGTCGACATACTCCATCACATGCTTGGGATGCCGGAACGGCTGCTCCGTTTCCAGCCGCTCCATGGTGAAGATGCGGCGCAGGCGGGCGGGGAGCGTCCTCAGCGCGGCAAAATGGGTGGAGTCGGCCGTGGCGCCCACGTTGTTAATCATATTGCGGGTGGGCATGACGGCCAGGCCGTTGTTCAGCAGCATGGCCGACCAGAAGATGCTCTCAAAATAGGGCTTGCCGGCGGCGCGGTGGTCGCGGCACATCTGCATGAAGTCGCTGCGGAAGCGCCGTTTTCTGACCAGGTGGTCCAGTTGGCGGCAGGTGAACTCATCGTCGAGGAAGGAGTAGGTGGGGTCCCAGCGGTCCACCACACGGCGCCATGAGGCCCATCCCCAGATGCTGAAAACCGAGGTGAAGAAATAGTCGGCGGGCACGTCGGGCGTGGTCTCGTCGGGGTTGAAGCCGGCTATCATCGTCACCCGCTCGTCGTGCTCGTAGCGGTCGAGCATCTCCTTGCAGAAAGGGAAGAACGACTGCGAGGGCACCACGTCGTCTTCCAGCACCATGCATTTGTCGGCCAGGGAAAAAGCCCATCGGTGGGAGAGATAGCCCGAGGGGTCGCAGCCCTGGTTCTTGGTCTGGTAGTTGCGCCGTACGTCGCACTCCCAGTCTATCTCGCTGTCGGCCACGATGGCGCGGCAGGCTTCTATGCCGGCCATGTCGCGCTCGCCCCGCGGTCCGTCCTGGTAGAGGAACAGGCGGCTGGGACGCGCTTTCTTCACCTCATTGAACACGAGGCGGAAGGTGTCGGGACGGTTGAAGAACAGCATCAGTACGGCTATGTCGGTCTTGGCGGGATGTCTGGTCATGGCAGGGTGGGGGATAATAGGGTTGGGTATGTCTTAATCGTTGTGTATCTTGTGATGAAGCAGGAAGTCGGCCGCCTCGCGCAGAATGACCGACTTGAGGCCCCAGAGCACGCCCACATAGCCGGCGGCCACCAGCACCACCTTGGCGGCGAAGCGCAGGTAGAGGTTGGCGATGGGCTGCGTGATGAAATGGGCCAGGGCGATGAGGGCGAGCGAGAGCAGCAGATAGGGGGCTATGTCGCGCAGCACCTCGCCCAGCCGTACGCCTATCTCGCGGTGAGCGTGGTAGTGCCACACCAGGAGCCATGCCACCTGCACCGCCACGTAGGCGCTCACCATGGTCATGATGCCGAGGGGTGAGAGCAGGCAGGCCGTCGCAATCTCGGTGATGCAGAGCGCGATGGTGCACCACATGTAGACCGATGAGTGGCCGCGGCTGATGATGAGGTTGGAGAAGAGGTTGGAGATGGGCAGGAAGGCGCCGCCCACACACAGCACCTGCATGATGCGGGCGCTGCTGAGCCACTTCTCGGTGATGAGGATGACGATGAACTCCTGCGCCGTGAGCATGAGGCCGAACATGAGCGGGAAACAGATGAAGGCGGTGAAGCGCAGCAACTTGCGGAACACGTTGCGCTGCCGCTCGCGGTCGTCCTCCACACGGGTGAACACGGGCTGCGCCACGCCATACACCATGCTGGTGATGAGCGAGTGGCCCATCGTGGTCCATTTGTTGGCCTGGGTGTAGTTGCCCACGTCGTCGGGGGTGTAAAGGCGGCCTAATATCACGGCGAAGAGGTTGTTGTTCACCACGTTGCACAGATTGGTCACGATGAGGCGGCTGCTGAAGCCGAACATCTCCTTCACGGGGCGGAAGTCGACAGGCAGCGAGGGCCGCCACCCGGTGTAGTAGTAGCTCAGCACCGTGACCATGGCCATATAGACGATGGTCTGGGTGGCGATGCCCCAGTAGGCAAAGCCGCGGAGCGCCATCACCACGGCCACGCAGCCCGATATGAGCAGGCTGATGATGTTGGTGAGCGCCGTCTCCCTGACGCGCATCTGCCGGAAGAGCATGGCGCGCGGGGCTACATTCAGACTGGCGATGACGAAGCTGAGGAAGACGAAGCGGGCCAGCGGGGTGAGCTCGCCTATACCATAGAAACGCGCTATGAGCGGGGCACAGACGAAGAGGAGCGCATAGAAACTCACGCTCACCAGCGTGCAGGCCCAGAACACGGCGTTGTAGTCGGCATGGCCGGCATGCTTGCGCTTGTTGAGCGCGGCGATGAAGCCGCCTTCCTGCAGCACGGTGCCGATGGCGGAGAAGACCGTGAGCATGCCCACCATACCATAGTCGGACTGGGTGAGCAGGCGGGCCAGGAAAATGCCGAACACAAGGTTGAGCAACTGCTGGATGCCGTTGCTCACCCCGCCCCAGAGGAGGCCGCGTGCTGTCTTCTCTTTCAAGGTTTCCATGCTTGTACTATTCGTAGATTTCAAGATGCCCCGTGTGGGGCGTGATGCTGTCGAGCGGCGGCATCGTCATGTAGTCGCCGTATTTATGGGTGAGCACCTTGTGGGTGTCTTTCGGCACGGGGAAAAGGTGGCCCTCAAACTCCATCTCCGTGAGCGGGAAGATGTCTTCCACGATGCGGGTGTCGTGGTAGGGCACACCTAAACCGTAGCGCTCGCGGGCGCGGCTCAGCCGGCAGAGGGCGCCCAGCACGGGGAAAAACACGCGCTGGTTCATGCGGGTGATGAGGCGAACCTTCCACATCTCCTTGTCGCCCTCGCCCATCCGGTTCATAATCTTGTACACATGGCCCTGCAGTTTCTCCGATATCATATGCAGCCAAAGGGGCTGGCGGTAGAAAGGGAAGATGTCGAGGTAGATGCCCCGCTCCTGCCACACACGGTCGTAACGGTTGGTCTCCTCGAGCAGCGAGCGGCGGTCGCGCACCTTGGCATAGAAAAAGAAGTAATTGCGGTCGGTGTTGATACTTTGCAGACGCATTGTGTCGGGCAGCTCCTTGGGTAATACTTTCATTAGCCGGCGGTAGTCGGGCAGCAGCATCTCGATATCGAGGTCATCGTCCCAGGGGATGAATCCCTTGTGGCGCGCGGCACCTATCAGGGTGCCGCTGCTCAGCCAGTAGCGGATGCCGTGACGGCGGCAGATACGGTCCACTTCCACCAGCATCTCCAGCATGCGGAGCTGTTGGCGGCGCAAGAGCGACCCGTCGGGATTGAATCGCTTGCGCAGTGCTTCGTTGTCAATATTTTTGGTGGTCATTTCTTCATTCTTTCACTATGCAGCTTGTAATCGTAACTGTGGCGCCCCTCAGCCCGGAAGTCGGTGTGGTAGCGCTCCAGCACCTCATGAAACACCTCGTCGTAGCGGGGAATGAAAAGGTCGTCGCCAGCTTCCAGGTGCTCCACAATCTCCCGGGCCAGTGAGGCTGTGGCCGAAAGGTCGGTGGTGGCGGCTCCGTCGAACCGCGTGCCTTTGATGGAGCCGGGCGATACGTTGAGGATGCGGTTGGCCGAACCGCCTTTCTCCAACTCCACATTCACACTCTCAATAAACATTCTGAGAGCAGCCTTGGTGGCGGCATAGACAGAGAAGAAGGGCGATGACATATAGCCTGATATGCTGACCATTACACCCAACCGGAAAAGCTCCGCTCCCTGCAGCTTGTCGTAGAACCGTTTCACGATGCGGAGGGTAGGAAGGGTGTTTACCTGGAAGTAGGTGGAAAGCAACTCCTCGGGGATATCCTTGAAGAGGGCCAGACGGCCGAAACCGGCGGTAATCATCACGAGCGAGGCGTCTTTGTGGCGGTCGAAAATACTGTAGTCGGCGCTGGTCAGGTCGAACAGCTCCACCTCTACTTTCTCAGGCAGGGGCACTTCGGGGGCCGACTTGTCGATAATCACAATCTTGTCGTAGTGCATCAGGGCATGGACGATGGCCAAGCCGATACCGTTGCTGCCGCCTATGACAATGGCTTTTCTCATATTTGAAGTGTAAAATTTTTTAATATTGCCTCCTGCTGTGCCTGCCCGCCCTGTTGAGGGCGGATGGGCAGGGAGGATGGCCCCATGCAGGAGGGTTTCGATTGCAAATTTAGCGCAATCGGCTGAAAAATCAAAATCTTCCAGGGCTTTTATGCGCTTTTACTGCTTCTGTAGAACTTTCGTTAGCCATACAGCGATGAATAAGTGTATTATTCACACTAAAGTGTACTTTTTATGGTTTTTTGATACTTTTATGCTCAAATGGGGGTTGAATTGTCAAAAAATATAAAATAGTATCAAAATTAAGCAACAAAGTATTATTTCTTCAAGCGGAATTGCCCTATCTTTGCAACTGAAAACTGGAGTGGGCGCATTGTGTTGCGGCGTGACCGGTTTTTATAGAGAAGCAATCGAATCTGTTATACTGAAATATCTGTTATACCAAAATGATCAAACACCTGAAAAAAGGGCCTCCCTGAGGTCTGTGCTCATGTATGGAATGCGAAGACGTTCGTCTCGCATGACTTTACGCTCGTTATCTATCCTAAAGAAGGAATTTCTACAATTTAACCTAAGAAAATACTTAATGTATGAATGTAAACTTTAGAAAAACAGTGCTGCTGATGGGCGCATGTTTGGGATTAGGTCTGAGCTATTCGGCCCAGGCTTATGCCGACTCGTCTAAATCGGCCGTTCCGGCAGTTCAGCAGACGAAGAAAGTGAGTGGTACCGTGAATGATGCCATGGGTCCGGTGATCGGAGCCACCATCATGGAAAAGGGTACTAGTAATGGTACAGTTACCGATCTCGACGGTAACTTCTCTCTCGATGTGCAGCCCGGCGCTGTGCTGGTCATCTCCTACATCGGTTACACCACCCAGGAGATTCCTGTGGGCAACCGTACCAACATCTCTGTCACACTCTCTGAAGACTCCGACGTGTTGGAGGAAGTAGTCGTCGTGGGTTACGGTGTGCAGAAGAAGAAACTCGTCACCGGTGCTACCGTGCAGGTGAAGGGTGAGGACATCGCAAAACTCAACACCACCAACGCACTGACCGCCATGCAGTCGTCTACCCCCGGTGTGCAGATCACACAGAGCTCCTCGCAGCCTGGCAAGGGCTTCAAGGTGAGCATCCGTGGTGTCGGTACCATCGGCAACTCATCGCCGCTGCTTATCATCGACGGTATTCAGAGCGGTACGGCCGACGACGGTCTGAACGGTCTGAACCCCAACGATATCGAGAGCATCGACGTGCTGAAGGACGCTGCCTCGGCCGCCATCTACGGTGCCCGTGCCGCCAACGGTGTGATCCTCGTGACCACCAAGCAGGGTAAGGCCGGTAAGCTCACCGTGCAGTACGACGGCTATGTAGGTATCTCCAATGCCTACAAGGTGCCCGCTCTGCTGAACGCACAGCAGTACATGCAGATTATCAACGAGACCAACTTCAACACCTACGGCACTCCGACCAACTGGGCCAGCCTCGTTCCGCAGGCTATCCTCGACAAGGTGAACGGAGGATGGAAAGGCACCGACTGGTTCAAAGAGTATGAGAATGAGAATGCTCTCCAGTTCAGCCATGCCGCCAGCGTCTCCGGTGGTAGCGAGCGGTCGAAGTTCTCCATGAGCTTCAACTACAGCTCCAACGAAGGTGTGATGGGTGGTGACAACGCCTCCAACTACCGCCGCTACGGTGGACGTATCAACTCCGAGCACGTGCTCTGGAAAGGACGCACACACGACATCCTGACCATTGGTGAGAACGTGTCCTACTGGTACCACCGCAGCCATGACCTCGCCGAGAGCAACGGCTACTGGAACATCATGCAGAACGCCTACGTCGCTTCGCCCCTCGTGATGCCCTACAGAGAGGACGGCACACTTGCCAACTATGGTGAGGACGGCAAGGACAAGTACAGCACCATGATCTACAACAACCCGCTCAACCACTTCCTCAACGGCGGATACAACTCTATCAACCGCAACCGCGACTTCGGCGTGGGCGCCACCCTCTACTGGATCCTGGAGCCTGTGAAGAACCTGAAATACCGCGGACAGTTCAATACCGGTTACAGCGCCAGCAACTACCGCAGCGAGTCGAAGCCCTACTCCTCCAGCGATACCTCTTCGAGCAACGCTTACGGTGTGCAGCAGCAGCAGTATCAGAGCTCAAGCTTCTCGATTGAGAACACGCTCTCCTATATCCTCCCCAACCTTGGCAAGCACACCATCGACGTGCTCGTAGGTCAGTCGATAGAGCGCTCCAACTGGAGCACCGGTCTCTCCGTGACCGGCAACGTGGGTCAGGCCAACGTCAACTCGCTCTTCCTCAACGGATGGTACTATGCTCACATGGGCAACATGGAGACCCAGTACATCCAGGGACACAACGGCTACGACAACCCCGAGCAGGGCTCCATCGCCTCCTTCTTCGGCCGTGCCAACTGGAACTATGACGAGCGCTACATGGCTACCGCCATCATCCGTGCCGACGGTTCGAACAACTTCGCACGCGGACACCGCTGGGGTTACTTCCCCTCATTCTCCGCTGGTTGGGTCATCACCAACGAGAAATTCATGGAAGGCGCACGCAACTGGATGAACTTCTTCAAACTGCGTGCCAGCTGGGGACAGAACGGTAACTGTCAAATCGGCAACTTCTACTACCTCTCCAATATCGGCTTCTCGCCCACCGACTATGCCGACTACGGCTACAAGTTCGGCAGCGACATGGCCAACACTGTGAACCGCAACGTATACACCACCGGTGCCTACGCCCGCAACGCCCCCAACGAGGACGTGACTTGGGAAACTTCCGAACAGATCAACATCGGTGTCGACGCACGCTTCTTCGCAAGCCGCCTCGGCCTGAACTTCGACTGGTATAAGAAAACCACCAAAGACTGGCTCGTGCAGGCTCCCCAGAACGAGGTGCTCGGTTATGAGGAGGCTCCCTACATCAACGCCGGCGACGTGGAGAACACCGGTATCGAGGTGGCGCTCTCATGGCGTGACCACATCGGTAAGGACTTCAGCTACTTTGCCAACGTAAATGCTGGCTATAATAAGAATAAGGTGACGAAGCTCGGTACCCAGTCGGGTAGACTCGGTGAGGATGAAGGTAGCGGACTCTTCCAGAACTCCGGCTATATCGTGCTCGTAGAGGAAGGACAGCCTATCAGCTACTTCTCCGGTATGGAGTATAAGGGCATCTGGCAGAACTGGGCTCAGATTGATGCTGCCCGCGCTGCCGGCAAGGCCGTGCTCGATGGCGCACAGCCCGGCGACTGCATCTGGGAAGACTGGAACGGTGACGGCGTAATCACCCTCAACGGCGACCGCCACAACATCGGTAACCCGCATCCCGACTTGACCCTCGGTGTAAGCCTCGGCTTCGAGTGGAAGGGACTTGACTTCAGCGTGACCGGTGCCGGCGCATTCGGCATGCAGGTAGCTCAGTGCTACCGCACCGCACTGCTCGCCAACCAGTATCAGAACTACACCGTCGACGTCTTCGACCGTTGGCACGGTGAGGGCACCAGCAACACCATGCCCCGTCTGGCCGTTGGTTCCGTCAACGAGCAGTGGTTCTCCAACCGCTATGTGCAGGATGCCGACTACTTCCGCATCCAGAACATCACCCTGGGCTATGACCTGGCCCGCGTGATCAAGAGCAACCTCTTCGACAAGATCCGCATCTATGCTCAGGCTCAGAACCTCTACACCTTCACCGGCTACACCGGCGTGGATCCTGAGGTGGGCTCCTCCGGCGGTAAGCAGGCTTGGGCACGTGGCGTCGACGTAGGTCTCTATCCTACCGCACGTACCTATATCGTGGGTGCCAGCATCACCTTCCGCGACAAGAAGGACCGCGATGCCAAACCCGCCGCTGTGGCTGCTCCCCAGACTGTCTACGTGACCGACAATGCTGAGATTGACCGTCTGAACGGTGAACTCAACAAACTGCGCGCCGACTACGACAACCTGAAGAACCAGAAGCCCGTCAACACCACCAAGACCGTGTATGACGAGAAATATGTGACCTATCCTTACTTCGTGAACTTCGAGATCAACAAGACCGACATCGTGAACCGCGAGCGTGTGAACCTGAGCACCATCGCCAAGATGATCAAGGAGAATCCCGGCAAGAAGTACAGCGTGATGGGATATGCCGACAAGGCTACCGGTACCGCCGACCGCAACCAGTGGCTGGCCGAGAACCGCGCAAAGAACGTGTACGACATGCTCGTCAATGAGTATGGTGTGCCCGCAAGCAGCCTCGTGCTCGACTCTAAGGGTGGCGTTGACAACCTCTACTTCAACGATCCTCAAATGAGCCGCTCGGTTATCATCCAGGAGGTTAAATAATGCGTTAAGTCACTAAATCAATTTTAGATAAGGAAATATGAAAAAAATATATTTGATGGCTATCGCGGCAGTCTTCGCCTTCGCATCGTGCGAGGATTTCCTCGATTCCGAAAACTTTTCCGAGGCCAACACGAACAACTATCCTGCTTCGCCTGATGACCTCAATAAGGAGCTGGCAGCACTCTACGGTGTGATGAACCAGTTCAGCACCAACCCACTCCAGACCCCCTGGTTCGTCAACTACATCATGTCGGACGATGCCAACGGTGCCGGTGGTACCGGCGACGTGGAGAGCCATGCAGTGGCTCACCTCATGACCAACAAGGCCGACCTCTATGATGCCGCATGGCACAACACCTATGTGGGTATAGCACGTGCCAACGCCATTATCGGCGCTGTCGACGCTTTCGACTGGACCGGCAATGAGAAGACCCGCAACCAGCTGCTGGGCGAGGCTTACTTCATGCGTGGTCTCTTCTACCTCTGGGGCTCACAGTTCTGGGGCGATATCCCCGCCTACTGGCAGCCCGCAGCTCCCGATCCCTGCCCCCAGGTGTCGGCTGAGGAGGTAATCTATCCCCATATCCTGGCCGACTTCGTGAGTGCATCGAACCTCATGACCCATGGTTCCACCACCCGTGGCGACGGACATGCCACCAAGGCTGCTGCCGAGGGCTTCCTCGGAAGAGCTTACCTCTTCTATGAGGGCTTCTACAAGAAGATGGGCGAAATCGCTGCCGCCAATCCCGCTCCCGTGGCTCTGCCCGAGCAGGAGGGTGTGAACGACCCCAACCTCACCAAGGACCAGGTGGCCAACTACCTGAAGGATGCTATCGACAACGGTGGATACTCGCTCGTAGAGGACTTCCGCCTGCTCTGGCAGTACACCAACCCGGTGACCGCCCCCGACTATGCTTTCGTGAAAGACCTGGCCGACCAGGGCAAATTCTGGGCCGGCAACGGCAACTCGGAGGAAATGTTCCAGGTGCAGTACATGAACGCCGGTTCATGGAACGGTACCATCGGTATGGGCTTCTGCAACCAGGTGTCGCTCTACTGCGGACTCCGCTGCGATGCTGACGAGAACAGCCACGCCAACGGCGACGTCGAAACCTTCCCCTTCGGACAGGGATGGGGTCAGGGTGTGATTAACTCCAACCTCTGGGACGAGTGGCCCAACAACGACCCGCGTAAGAAGGCTACCATCCTCAACGGTCCCGAGGAGTTCAATGGCAACTTCTTCTACACCACCTCCTGCTCTGAGGAGACTGGCTACTACAACAAGAAATGGATGCCTGTGACCGCTATGAGTTCTACTTGGAGCGACCACAACAACGCCTACACCTGGTGGGGCGTGTGGAGAGCCGCCAACACCGAGACCGAGGCTCCCAACGGTAACTCCTTCCAGGGCGACCACTTCGCCGACATCATCCTGCTCCGTCTGGCCGACGTGATGCTCATGCACTCCGAAATCACTGGTACCAACACCGAGATGAACAAGGTGCGCAAACGCGCCGGACTGAGTGAAATTCCTTACTCATGGGCCAACATCAAGTCGGAGCGCCGCTTCGAGCTCGCCGGTGAGGGTCTCCGCTTCAACGACCTGCGCCGCTGGTCGGGCAAGGACGGTGGTGCCAACTGCGAGGCTGCCCAGGCTCTGCAGAAACAGGCCGGCTCACGTATCTACTACACCGGTTTCTATGAGAAACAGCTCAAGCACGGTTCTACCGGTTGGGCACAGCGCTATGCACGTACCGACGGCTTCCTGCCGAAACCCCCTGCACAGATCAGCTACTACTCCAACGAGGAAATCCTGAAGCAGAATCCCGGTTGGTATGACGAGCAGACCGACTGGAACATGCCTGGTACACCTACTTATTAATAAAACATTAAAGAATACAGCAATATGAAAAAATCAATATTTTGCTTGGTTGTTGCAGCTGGATTCCTCGCATCCTGCGATCCCATCAAGGAGGAGAAAGATCTCACCCTGTACAGCATCAGCGAGTCGAAACTCAATGAGGTGGTGCAGATAGTGCAGACCGATGCCAACGGTAACCCCGCTGCCGACGGTAACTATTTCTCATATACCACGAATCCCGCTACAGAGGTGTCGGTCTACAATACTTTCGCCGATGGCTCTGAGAACCTCCTGGCCCATGGCTACACAGGCTCCTTCTCTATCAAACCCAAACGCGGTTCCGACCCCAACCAGAAATTCTGGCTCCGCGTGGTCAATACCGACGGCTCGGTGACACTGGTGGAGAAAACCGTCAATGTATATGTGCAGCAGGAACTTGATCCTGAAATCCGCCTTCTGGCCAGCGATGCCTACGGCTCAAAGACCTGGAAGTGGGACCCCTCTATCGCTTCGGGCGAGGTCTGGGGCAACATGGGCTATATGCCCGGCTCCGGTGCCTCTGTGGCTCTTGAGGGCAACGGTAAATGGTGGGGCGTGGGCCTCGATGCCGACGGCGAGCTGAGCGAGTTTATGAACCAGCTCGCACATACGCCCGACGGTGCCGCTCACGGTGATGAGAGCATCAATGCCTACATGGTGTTCACCGACGAGGGTATCTCTACCTGCTACGACAAGGACGGCAACGTGATCCGTTCGGCTACTTACTCGGTGGAGAACTACACTCCCGAGTACATCAACGACTGGAAGGTGGGCGACCTGATCACCACTTCTATCCTCTGGCCGTATGAGATCAACTCGGGCGGTAATAACCCCGGACGCTTCGAAATCGTATACCTCACTGCCGACAAACTGTGTCTCGTTTATCCCGATAAAGGCAGCCAGGGTTCATGGGGCGAGGCCAGCTTCTGGCACTTCTGCAGCAATACCGATATCGAGGGTATGGCCGTGGGTTATGGCAAGGAAGCCAAGAAAGACTGGACTTGGGACCAGAGCATCGCTTCGGGCGAGGTCTGGGGCAACATGGGCTATCAGCCCGGCACCGGCGCTTCTGTAGGTCTCGAGGGTAACGGCAAATGGTGGGGCTGCCTCACTGAGGACGACTTCGCCGGTCAGCTGGCTCACACTCCCGACGGAAAGATGCACGGCGACGAGAGCATGGACGCTTACTTCACGCTTACTGCCGACGGTACCATCACACGTCATGCCGGCGACGGCTCTGTGATCAACAGCGGTACCTTCTCGTTCGACAAGGTGGACGGCGACAGCTGGAAGGTGGCTACCCTGAACACCACCGCCGGTACCATCCTCTGGCCGTATGAGATCAACTCGGGCGGCAACATGCCTACCTGGTTCGATGTGGTTTACCTCACCAGCGACAAGATGTGCCTTGTCTATCCTGATAAAGGCAGCCAGGGTGCTTGGGGCGAGGCCAGCTTCTGGCACTTCAAGGCCAAATAATAGCGAAACCGCTCAACCTTTATAATCATTGCGGCTCTGTGCTCCCTGCACAGGGCCGCAATTTTTCTGACGCTCACTCGGCAATAAAAGAAAAACATAATTTTTCTTTTCATTGCGCTCGTTTATTCGTACCTTTAGATAAGTTACTCCACTTTGGCATAGAAAAAGAATATATTCTTTTTGCTCTGCTCAAAGTTTAATCGTAACTTTAGATAAGTTACTCTCACTCGGCAATAAAAGAAAAATAACATTTTTCTTTCCATTGCGCTCGTTTATTCGTAACTTTGCCCCGATTATGAGAAGTGTCATTTCAAGATATGGAAAGGCGGCGCTCAGCCTCCTGTTTCTGACCGCTCTGTACCTGTTCTGGTGGCTCAGAGTGCCCTTCCTGCTCTCCTACCATGAGCAGTACCAGCTGTTCCTGTTTACGGCCGACTACCTGTGCCAGGCCCTGCGCATACCGGGTGGCATGGCGGCATGGATGGGAGAGATGGTGGTGCAGTTCTTCTACGTGGAGTGGTTGGGCGCCCTGCTCCTGGCCCTGCTCCTGTGGCTGCTGCATGTGCTGACGGCCCGGGTGCTGCACAGCCGGAAATGGTTCTTGCTGTCGTTCATCCCGCCCGTCCTGGTGGCTTGGATGATGGCCGACGAGAGCGTGCTGCTGGCCTATCCCGTGGCCATGGCAGGGGCGATGGGGTGCCATCTGTTCACCAAGAAATGGCACTGGCTCACCGACCTCGCCGTGGTGCCACTGCTCTATTGGCTCATAGGCCCCATGGTGTGGCTCTATGTGGCGCTGCAGGTGGCAGGGAACGGCTGGCGACGGCTTTTCGCCGTGGTGCCCGCCGTGGCGGCGCAGTGGGTGGCCTATAGTTTCCTCTTGCCCGAGTGGCAGCTCTACAGTGTGCTCACAGGATGGGTCTACTACCGCATACCGCTGCAGGTGAACCCGATGATGTGGATTGTGCCGCTGGTGGTGCTGGCCCTGGCGCTGCTCTCACGGCTGAAGCACAAACCGTGGCTCATGGCCTGCGAGGGAGCCGTCGTCGTGGCGCTCATCTGTCTGGCATGGTCGGCATTCTCCAACGAGAAGATGCTGCTTATAGAGCAAGACTGGCTGGTGCGCAACGAGCAGTGGGACAAGGTGATAGACCGGGCGGAGGAACACCAAGTGCAAGACCCCTTCAGCGCACAGTGCGTCAACCTGGCGCTGGCCAAGAAACGGCTCCTCGCCGACCGTATGTTCGACTTCTACCAGTCGGGACGCGAGGCGCTCATCATGCCGCGCACACGCGACCTCACCTCCATGCTGCCTTCGGCCGAGGCCTTCTGGCATCTGGGCATGGTCAATTCGGCGCAGCGCTATATGTTCGACACGCAGGAGTCCATCCTCAACGCCAAGAAGAGCGGCCGCTGCACCAAGCGCATAGCAGAGTGCATGATAGTGAACGGCCACTACAAACCCGCCGCCAAGCAGCTCGGCCTGCTTAAACACTCCCTCTTCTACCGCCAATGGGCCAAGGAGGCGGAGACTTATCTGGGAAAGGAGGACAAAATCAATGCCCACCCCGTTTGGGGAAAGATGAGGAAAATGCGCTACAAAAACGACTTCCTCTACAACTACGACGAGATAGACAAGATGTTCGGACAGCTGTTCATCGGCAACACCGACAATAAGATGGCGCTCGACTATATGCTGGCGCAGATGCTGCTCAACGGCAATGTGCCCGCCTTCTCGCAATACCTGGCCTGGGCACAGCAGTATGGCGGGTACAGGTCGATGCCGCTCGTCTACCAGGATGTGGTCAACTGTATCCGCCAAAACGGGCAGGTGCAGGGCTCGCCCTATCTCAACTATCTGCAACGACTCAGAAGCAACCCATGAAACACTACCTATACCTCCTGCTGCCGCTCCTGCTCCTGCTTGCAGGCTGCTCCAAGCGGCCTGACCACCCGCGCAAGGTGGATATGCAGCCCGACATCTATCCCGACTATGTGGGGGTGACCATTCCCGCGGGCATCGCTCCGCTCGACTTCGCCATGGCCGACCGCAGCGTGACACGCATCGATGTCACCGTGAAGGGCTCAAAAGGTGGTGAACTGCATGCCAGCGGCAGCTATGCCGACTTCGACATCGACGCATGGCACCGGCTCACCGAACAGAACAAGGGCGGACACCTCGTACTGACGGTATGCGCCGAAAAAGACGGCGAGTGGGTGCAGTACAACGATTTCAACATCCAAGTGAGCCAGTATGCCCTCGACGACTACGGACTCACCTACCGCCGCATACCGCCCGGCTATGAGGTGGGCGGCAACATCGGTATCTACCAGCGCGACATCCACTCGTTCGACGAGTTCCCCCTCCTCACCGAGATGACCGTGCCCGGACGCTGCATGAACTGCCACACGGCACGGCAGAACAACCCCGACCGCATCACCCTGCAGATACGCGGTGAGAACGGCGGCACCCTCATACAGAAAGACGGCGTGCAGCAGTGGCTCGACACCAAGACCGACAGCACCAAGGCGGCCGGAAGCTATGCCTCCTGGCATCCCGGCGGCGACTACTGCGTCTATGCCGCCAACGCCGTGCACCAGTCGTTCTATGTGGGTACCGGACAGCGCATCGAGGTGTACCACAGCTTCAGCAATGTCGTCATGCTCGACACCCGCACCAAAGAACTGATCCTCTCGCCGCTCATGATGACTGACGACCTGGAGATTTTCCCGGCTTTCTCGGCAGCCGGCGATACGGTCTACTACAGCACGTCGAAACCCTGCCGCGTGCCGGCCGAATACGACAAGGTGAAGTGCAGCCTCTGCGCCATTCCCTTCGACGCCAAGGCGGGGCGGTGGGGCGACAAGGCCGATACACTGCTCAACGCCCGCACCCTCGACAAGAGTTTTACCCTGGCGCGCCCTTCTTACGACGGCAAGTGGCTCATGTATGCCGTTTCCGACTGCGGCAACTTCCCCGTGTGCCGGCCCGAGGCCGACCTCTGGCTGATGAACCTGCAGACACGTGAGACACGGCCCCTCAGCGAGGTGAACAGCCCGCAGACGGAGAGCTGGCACTGCTGGAGCACCAACAGCCGCTGGTTTGTGTTCGCCTCCAAGCGCGAGAACGGCATGTATGCCCAACTCTTCATCGCCGGCATCGACGACAAGGGAAAGGTATCCAAACCCTTCCTCCTGCCGCAGCGCAACCCGCGCAAGTTTTACGACGAGATGATGGACTCGTACAATGTGGCCGACTTCACCACGGAAAAAGTGGAATTCGATGCCCGCGAGGCCTACCGTCAGGTGTTCAACCAAGAAAGGATAAAAGTGAAAATAAAATAGTTATGAGAAAATTTCTTCTGTTCGGCCTCATGGCCCTGCTGAGCGGCCTCTTTGTGGCCTGCAATGACGGGAAATGCCACATCAGCGGCACCGTCCCCGAGAATTACGAAGGTAAGAAAATCTTCCTCGTGCCCCTGTTCGACGGACGGGCCGAGGTGGTCGACTCCGTCGTCATCAAAAACGGCAAGTTTGAGTTCACCCGCGACACCCTCATGATAGCCAAGATACTGATTGACTACCATTTCCGTCTGGGCACACAGCCGATACTCGTGGTGGTGGAGCCGGGCGAGGTGAAGGTGAGAATCGACTCCGTCAGCTCGGCCTCCGGCACCCCCGCCAACGACTCGCTCCAGGCATGGAAGGAAAGCAAGGAGAAACACGACCGCGACTTCATGCTCATGCGCAAGGAGATAGCGCTCCTGATGAATACCGACACCGTGAAGGCCAATGCCCTGAAAGAGAAGGCCGACAGCTTCCATCTCGCTTTCAAGAACTACACACGGCGGATGGCGGCCAATATGAACGGCAATGTGCTGGGCGATTTCCTCAACGGTCTCTTCCCGCGTACCTACAAACGTGTGATGCCCGACAGCACTGTGGTGGAATTTGACGCCGATACCAATGAGCCGATTGCTAAGTAAGGTCTGGAAACCGGCGCTCTCCCTGCTGCTGGCATTGGCGGTCTTCCTCTTCTGGTGGAAGCGCTATCCGCATGCGCTGGCTTTTCAGGAGCAGTTCCAGCTCTTCCTCTTCGATACCGACTACCTGCTGAGCCGCCTCGGCGAACCGGGCGGCGTGGCGCGGTACCTGGCCGAGATGCTGGTGCAGTTCTACAACCTGGTGCCCGTGGGCGCTATGATAAACGCCCTGCTCTCCGTCGCGATGCAGTGGCTTACCTGGCGGCTCATGCGGCCGGCGGCCAACTGCTGGTACGGGCTGAGCTTTCTGCCGCCGGTGCTCTTCTGGGCACTGCAGGGCGATGAGAATGTGCTGCTCACCGCTGCCGTAGCGCTGGTGCTGGCCATGGTCTGCATGCTCCTCTATCCCAAGAAGACGTCGGGTCGGGTGACTTTTGCCGTCATCGGTCTGCCGGTCGTTTACTGGGCCATTGGGCCGCTGGTGCTCTTCGTGGCGCTCTACATGGCGCTCAAGGGCAAACGCACGCTGGGGGGCATCCTGGGCGGTCTTGGTGCCGTGGCCTATGCCGCTGCCTGCATCATCGTGAGCGCACTGTGGCTCCCCTTCCCGCTGCTCCGCCTCTTCCTGGGGCTCAGCTATTACCGCTATGTGGAGACGGTGCCTTATCTCTTTGTGAGCATCGCCTGCTTGGTGGTATTGCTGGCTGTGGCGGGCCGCTGGCTGAAGAACCCCGCCCGTCCTGTAGCGGGCAAGACGGTGCTCCCCGCAGCCCTGCTTGTGGCGGTGCTCGTGGCAGTGCTCTATGTGCCGTCGAGATTCGATACCAAGAAATACGACCTTATCGAGTACGACTATCTCGTAAGAGCCGGGCGGTGGAACGATATCCTGCAGAAATCAAGGGCCAAGCAGCCCGACCTGCCCATGAGCGTGTGTGCCACCAACCTGGCGCTGGCCATGAACGGGCAGTTGGGCGAGGAGGCTTTCCTGTTCTACCAGCGTGGAGTGAGCGGCCTGTTGCCGCCCTTCGAGCGCAATTTCGCCTCCCTGCAGCTCACCGGCGAGGCTTATTTCCAACTGGGCTTGGTCAATACGGCCCAGCGCTTCGCCTTCGAGGCCATGGAGGCCATACCCAACTACAACAAGAGCGCCCGGGCGGTGAAACGCCTTGTAGAGACCAATATGCTCAACGGCCAGAATGCCGCGGCACACAAGTACCTGGGTATGCTCAAGAAGACGCTCTTCTACCGCCGGTGGGCTCAGCGCATGGAGAAGATGGTGGGCAACAAGCAGGCCATCATGCAGCATCCGCTCTACGGCAAACTGAAGGCATGGCGGCTGCACAACGACCTGCTCTTCAGTGAGAACGAGATAGACAAGATATGCGGACAGCTCTTCATGCACAATCCGCAGAACAATATGGCCATGCAGTACCTTCTCTTGTGCCCGCTGCTTCAGGGCGACCTGGACCGCTTCGTCGGCTATTTACAGGTGGTGCAGGGCAAGACGCAGTACAACCCGCGCTACTGCCAGGAGGCCCTGGCCTATGCCTTCATGAGCAAGGGACAGCAGCCGCCTGCAGGACTGGTGTCTCCTGCCGTGGCCAGTCAGTTGCAGAATTTTGTACAAACTTACCAGACGGCCGGCAAGGGGTCGCCGCAATTGAAACAATTCAGCCACACACTGTGGTATTATCTGATGGGAGAGGAGTAAGAATATGAAAAGAACAGTTGCTTTTATTACAATCGCATTTCTCCTGCTGCTCGTGGGCGCTTCGTGCTCCTCACGGGTGGAGAACGCACAGAAGGTGGACCAATTGCCTCCTATCTATCCCGACTATGTGGAGGTGACCATACCGGCTGGTATCGCACCGCTCAATTTCCAAGCCGCCGACTCGCTCGCCGATGACATCGACGTGGTGATAAAGGGAGAGAAAGGTGGCGAAATGCATGCCCATGGCGCTGTGGCCCAGTGGGATATCGACGATTGGCACCAGCTCACGAAGGCCAATCAGGGGGCCGCTCTCAACGTGACGGTGTGCATCGCCTATCCCGACGGGTGGAAACAGTACCGCGACTTCAAAATACATGTGAGCCAGTATCCCCTCGATGAGTGGGGACTCACCTACCGGCGCATAGCACCGGGCTATGAGGTGTACAGCCACATGGGGCTCTATCAGCGCGACCTGAGCAACTTCGAGGAGTATGAGATTATCGACAACACCCGCGTGCCGGGGGCTTGCGTCAACTGCCATACGTCCAACCGCACCAACCCCTCGTCGTTTGTCTTCCACGTGCGCGGCGACCATGGCGCCACCATGATACAGCGCGACGGACAGCGCGAGTGGCTCAAGGCCAAGAACGACTTGCTCGGCGGCTCCATGGTCTATCCCTACTGGCATCCGTCGGGCAAGTACTGCGCCTTCTCCACCAACCAGACCCGTCAGGGGTTCCACGTGGTGCACGATGAGCGCATCGAGGTGTTCGACCTCTCGTCGGATATCTTTGTCTACAATCCCGCCACCCACGAAATCCTCTCCGACTCGCTCATCATGACCAAAGACTGGTCGGAAAACTGCCCCGTGTTCTCGCCCGACGGCCGCACGCTCTATTTTATGACCTGCCGCCAGCAAGACTATCCCGCCCATTTCAAAGACGAGAAATACAGTCTGTGCAGCATCGGTTTCGACCCGGAGACGGGGCGGTTCGCCCAGAAGGTGGACACGCTCTTCAATGCTCCGAAAATGGGCAAGAGCCTCACCTGGCCGCGGCCTTCCTACGACGGCAAGTACCTGCTCTTCACACTCATCGACTATGGCTACTTCTCCATCTGGCACGAGGAGTCGGAACAATGGTTGCTTGACCTCGCCACTGGCGAAGCACGCCCCCTCGACGATATAAACAGCCGCCGTGCCGACAGTTACCACAACTGGTCGGACAACAGTCATTGGATTGTGTTCACCAGCCGCAGGGGCGACGGCCTCTACAGCCGCCTCTACATGGCTTCCATCGACGACAAGGGCCGCGCCACCAAGCCGTTCCTGCTGCCGCAGAAGCACCCGTGGAAATACTATGACTCGTCGGTCTATTCATTCAATACGCCCGACTTCACCAAGGAGAAGGTCGACTTCGATGCCTACCGCGCCGCAAAGGAAATCATGAGCGACGAAAGGGTAGAGACAAAAGTGAAATAAATGAAAGCGGAAGTGGCGGGCCTGGCCCGCCACTTCCGTGTTATATCTTCTCAAACAAATCGTCCATCGTCACTACGCTGAAAATCCTCATTTCGGCGAAATTATTTTGTATGAAGAGTAGGTTCTTTATTTGAAGTCGATGGCTTCTTTTTCCATCGCTTTCCGCACATCATTGGCGTTGAAGGGCAGCGGTCCCTTGCCCATTTCCGGCACATTAAACGACTTGAGGTTGTTGTCGTAGAAGGAGGGATGCTTTTGGGGCAATACGAAGGGTTTATGAGCCTTTCCGGTCTTGTCGATGTAGCAGTAGTAGGGTTTGCCGTAGAGGCCGTCGTCGCGCTTGGAGGCGAATACCAGCCAGCGGCTGTTGGATGACCAGCTGTGGTAGGTGTCGCTTTTCCGGCTGTTCACCACGCGCAGGCTGTCGATGGCGCCTGTTTGCAGGTCCATCATCTGCAGGTCGGCTTCCTGGTGCCAGATGGGGAAGGTGCCGTAGGAGGCCACGGAGTAGACGATGCGGCGGCCGTCGGGGCTGATGCGGGGATGGCACACCGACAGTTGCGACCGGCTGCCGGAGAGCAGGGTGTCGACGGTGGTGCCCAGTTGGCCGCTCTTCTCGTCGAAGGCGATGCGGCACAGGCTGTAGCGCATGTCTTTCAGCTCTACGGGCAGGACTACGTGGGGCGAGGCGCAGAAATAGATATACTTGCCGTCGGGCGAGAAAGTGGGAAAAGTCTCAAAGGCGCTGCTGTCGTTGAGCAGGGGGCTGCGCAGGATGGTGTTGCGGTCCAGGTCGGCCACATACACGTCCGACACCTTGTCGAACACTTCCAGTCGCTTGCTCGGGCGGGCGTGGAAAGCCGGAATGATGTTGTTGGTGGAGAAGGTGATGTAGCGTCCTGAAGGGCTGAATCCGAAGTAGACGCTGCTGGTGGCCATGTCGGGGGTCTTGATGTTGAGCTTGCTCAGGTGGCCGTTGCGGTTCAGGATAGCGCCGCCGCCCTCGCCGCGCACGTACATCATGCTGAGCGAGGGGTCTTGGTTGCTGTAGGTGTGGCAGTTCATGCACCGGTTGCCCACCAGACCGTAGTCGGAGATGCTCCGCTCGTCGAAGTTCTCCACACAGCGCTCCCGCAGGGCCAGATTCTGGTATATTTCGTAGTCGGGCTCTATGAGACGGTAGGTGAGGTAGGGGTCCACGGCGTCGGCCACGACGTGCCAGCTGAAGGTCTGGAAGGTGGTCCACTGGCCGTCTTTGAGGGCCGTCACGGTCACCTTCACCTCACGGCCGGTGGCATTCGCCATGAAGTCTTTCCAGTCGGTCAGGTCGAAGACGGCCTCCGGTCCGCGGTGGTTCACCGTCAGCGTTTCCTCGCCGCAGGTGGCCTTCACCTCCACGGCTTCGTAGTCGCCGCGCAGCAGGAAGTTGAGCGGGGCTATGTTGCAGGGTATCCACACGTCGGTGTAGTCGGGATACATAGGTGGCAGCTCGCTGCTCTCCACGGGGTGTGAGGGTTTCGGCGTGCAGGCGGCCAGTAGCAGGAGGGCGGCTGCCGCAAGGGTCAGGAGGAGTGATTTGCGGTTCATGGCGCAGGAGTTTTGGCAGTGTCGAAATAATACCAGTAGGTGTCGCTGAACCGTGGGTCGCCGCGGTGGCTGTTGTAGTCGCTGAAGCGTTGCACTTCTGCCTGGTCGTAGATG
The DNA here is from genome assembly GCA_902777645.1 of uncultured Prevotellaceae bacterium. Lineage (GTDB taxonomy): Bacteria > Bacteroidota > Bacteroidia > Bacteroidales > Bacteroidaceae > Prevotella. The sequence goes on from CACYUZ010000013.1 coordinate 52,377, forward strand.
TATTTGCTCCATTCTTCCTGGGGGGCATGGGTGCCGGCCAGGTAGATCATGAGGGCTTGCTGGTAGAGTTTCTTGTGGCGCGGCCGTCCGGTGTCGATGCAGTAGCGGTCGTAGTCGCGCTTGAAGTTGTCCATGTCTTTCAGCAGCAGGGTGCTGCAGAGGATATAGTCGAGGGCTGCCGTGTTGGCGGGGTTGCTGTCGAGCAGTTCCATCATCACCATGTGCAGGTTGTCGGAGAGACGGATGGTGTCGGCCTGGTTGGTAAAGGGGCGTTTTTGGAGTATCTCGCCATTTTGGGCGGCTTTGCTCCATCGGCTGTAGGCCAGCGTCTTGTCGAGCAGGCGCAGGTATTTGGTGGCGGCCAGGGTGTCGCCGCTCACCAGGTTGCACTCAGCCAGCCGCCGTATCATCCTTACGTTGCGGTTGCGGGGGGAGAACACGTTGGTCATCATGGCGGCGCGCTCGGTCATCGTCATGTCGCCCAGGGCCCAGTAGAGCTCGTTCATGTTGATGATGACGAGGCGGGGCGTCTCCGGTCCGATGGCGTAGAAGGTGCCCAGCTGGTTGGGGGTGTACTTGAGCAGGTGGTCGGGCAGCTCGCCTTTCTGTGCCTGCACCAGGTTGTAGAAGAAGAGCATCTGGTCGGTGCGCTGGCCGGCGTTCTCCACCAGCTGTTCCACTTTGTCGTAGTGGCCGAAATAGTATTCATCGCTCACGGCAAAGTCTTTCTCCAGAATCCAGTCGGGTGTCTTGAGCTTTCCCAGTCCGGGGTAGGTGAGGGCATGGCCGGGGGTAAGGTAGTAGCAGTGGGGGCCAGCCATCATAATCAGGGGTATGAGCAGCAGGGCGGGCACCAGGCAGAGAAGGGCCTTGCGGCGGTGCAGCGCCACATCGAGGGCGGCGAGCAGCAGATAGGCCCACACGCCATAGCCGAAGAGCCAGTAGGTAATCAGGCCGATGAGCAGGGGCATGGCGAGCAGCCACCCCTTGCTCCGCCTCAGCAGCCATGAGGTGCACAGATAGGCGGCCTGTCCGCCCATGAGGGCTATGACCTGCGACAGGCGGTAGTTCACGCCCAGGCAGAGGCTGAAGTGCAGCGTCATCAACACCATGGCGGCCACAAAGGCCACATGGCGGTTCAGTCCGGCGCGTTGGCCGCCGCGGCGCCACAGGTCGCCCACGGTGAGCAGGGCCACCGTCAGGATGGCGGGGCCGGCGTAGAGATAATAGTAGAACTGGGTGAGGAAGTCGCCCGCCATGCAGGCCAGCCAGGCGGGTTTCTGCCAGTAGGTGCTCAGATAGTCGGGCGTGAGCAGGAACAGCTGGTTCTGCTCCTGGTAGAACAGGTGGTGCGGATAGTAGAAACAGAAGAACACCATGCATGCCACCCCCCACAGCAGGATGAGGGCATATTGGTAATAAGGAGTGGAACGCTGCGGCATAGGGCTTATTTCTTGGCTATGCACTCCATCTCCACGAGCCACTCCGGGCGGCACACCTTGGCATGCAACAAGATACGCGGGGTGTGGGGGAAGGCTTTCTGCATGAACTGCTCCACCACATCGCGGTCGGAGGCGTCGCGCAGGTAGATTACGAAGTATTGCACATCGTTCATCGTGGCGCCGCCGTCGCGCAGCAGGGCGCCGATGTTCTCCAGCAGACGGGCTGTCTGGCGCTGTATGTCGCCCAGGTATACCACATGGCCGAACTTGTCGATGCTGGCCGTGCCGGAGATGAAGAAGGTCTGGTCGTCGGCCTGGGTGAGGCGGGTGCCGCGCTCGAAGGCCACCCCGTATTCGTGGGTGGGGTTCAGATTGTCGAGCGCCTTCAGGTAGGTCTTGTCGGCTTCATGGATGTCGGGGTAGGTCAGGAAGTCGATGGCCACCGAGGCGCCGCGGGTCTCTGAGAAACCGCCTATGCCGGTGCTGGCTATGAAGTGGGTGTCGGCGGTGAGGCCATGCTGGCGGAAGATGTCGTTGCGCGCCTTCACCATGCCTTGGTAGTTGACATCGATGTCGGCCACGTATATCCAGGTGCGCACGCAGTGCTCCTTGAGTGTGAGGCCGCGCTGTGTGATGCTCTTGATGTACTTGTCGAAGAGCAGCATGGTCTGGATGTACGAGTTGGTGCCGTTGGTCTCGGCATCGCTCAGACGCAGACTGTGGAAGAGGAAGGAGGCGGGCTTGTCGCTCGTCTTCACCAGAATGGAGATTTTCGAACCGTCGAGGGGCGGCTGCTCTATGATGCTGCAGGCGCAGGGCGAGAGCACCTTCTGGTAGAGTTCCGACTCGATCAGAAGCTGGTATTGGTTTTGGGCGTCGCTCAGGAATATCTTACTGTATTGCAGCTGCCTACCGTTGGCCTGCTCCTCGTCGAGGTAGTCGGCCAACAGCAGGTGCAACTCGCTTATGCGCAGTGCGAAAGCACCACGCCCGGAGGGCTTGATGATGTTGTATCTGTCCATTTCTTGCTTAGGCTTCTCTTCCCGGCACTTAGTGCCGTGCTTTTCGGTGTGCAAAGGTAAGCATTTTTTATGAAGAGAAAAAACCTTCGCGGCAAAATAGGACAGGAATACTTAGTTTTGGTGACTCCGCCTGATGGTCGGGCATCGCTTACAGGCTCTCGAGTACCCTTTTCAGCACCACCTGGGCCGAAATCTCGCGGTTGGCGGCCTCGGGTATCACGAGCGAGCGGTCGCTCTCTATCACGTCGTCGGTCACGATGAGTCCGCGGCGCACGGGCAGGCAGTGCATGAAGAAAGCGTCGTTGGTCCATGCCATGTGCTCGCTGTCGATGGTCCAGCTGCGGTCCTGGCTCAGTATGCGGCCGTAGTCGGCAGGGCGGCTCACACCGGGGCAGCTCCAGTTCTTGGCGTACACGAAGTCGGCGCCCTCGAGGGCTTTGCGCTGGTCGTATTCCACGGTGGCGTCGCCGGCGAAAGCTGGGTCGAGCTCATAGCCCTCGGGGTGGGTGATGACCAGATCTACATCGGCGGCGTTCATCCATTGGGCGAACGAGTTGGGCACGGCCTGCGGCAGTGCCCGGCAGTGGGGTGCCCAGGTGAGCACCACCTTGGGGCGCTCGGTGCGTTTGTGCTCCTCGATGGTGATGAGGTCGGCGAAGGCCTGCAGCGGATGCACGGTGGCGGTCTCCATGGCCACCACGGGGCGGCCGCTGTAGCGCACAAACTGGTTCACCACCGTCTCGGCATAGTCGTAGTCGCGGTCGGTGAGTCCGGCGAAGGAGCGCACGGCGATGATGTCGCAGTAGCTGCCCATCACGGGGATGGCCTCGAGCAGATGCTCGCTCTTGTCGCCGTCCATGATGACGCCGCGCTCGGTTTCCAGTTTCCATGCGCCGGCGTTCACATCGAGCACGATGACGTTCATGCCCAGGTTCATGGCGGCTTTCTGGGTGGAGAGCCGGGTGCGCAGGCTGTTGTTGAAGAATATCATGAGCAGGGTCTTGTTCTTGCCCAGCTGCTGGTAGGCGTAGCGGTCGCTCTTCACGGCCTGCGCCTCGGCGAGGGCGGCGCTCAGGGGGCCGATGTCGCCTACATGGAAGAATGTTTTCATATCGTTTCTTTTGTCGTTTTCTGTGATGGGAAGGTATTGGCGGCTCGTCAGCCGGCAGTGATATCGAAGGCATGTGTCATGTAGATGCCCAGTTTGAGTGAGTAGTCGTTTTCGCCCACTTGGTTCCAAGGGGCCTGGTAGTAGATCTTCTCTCTCAAGACGATTCCGTGCTTGTCGAAGTATTTCTTGGAGATAATCCGGTAGGTGAGCAGCGGTCCGTCAAACTCGTAGAGCACTTCTGCCCGTACGGGCTTGCCTGTCACGCCGTCTCGTTTGCCCTCTTTTTTGCAGGTCTTCTTGTCCTTGTAGTCATAGCGGACCCACAGCAGGTAATTATCGCGCGAACGGTCCACACAGTCACTGGCATTCAGCACCAGGTTTTCGTCTTCCAATACGGTCTGAAAGGTCTTCACCTGAGCGGAAACGGCAGTGGAGCACAGGATGAGCCAAAACAGTGAAATAATAATTTTTTTCATAGATTATTGGTTTTAGGGATGAATATTCTGATGGGGTGGATGGGCCGCTGTCAGGGCGTGCGTACCTGTCCGTTGCCGTTGATGAGCCACTTGTAGGTGGTCATCTCCTCCAGGCCCATGGGGCCGCGCGGCCCCAGCTTCTGGGTGCTGATGCCTATCTCGGCACCGAGACCGAACTGGGCGCCGTCGGTGAAACTGGTGGGGGCGTTTACATACACGCAGGCGGCGTCGACACGCATTTGGAACGTTTCGGCGCGGCCGGCGTCTTCGGTGATGATGCTCTCGCTGTGGCCGCTGCCGTAGAGGGCTATGTGCTGGAGCGCCTCTTCCATCGTGGTCACGGTGCGGATGGCCATCTTGTAGTCCATGTACTCGGTGCCGTAGCTCTCGTCGGTGGCGGGGCAGAGCAGGTGGGCGGGATAATGGCCGGTAAGGGCGGCCAGGGCGGCCGCATCGGCATAGAGCGTCACGTTCTTGTCGGCAAGGGGAGCGCAGAGCGCGGGCAGGTCGGCCAGGCGCGACTGGTGCAGGAGGAGGCAGTCGAGTGCGTTGCACACGCTCACGCGGCGGGTCTTGGCGTTGCACACGATGTCGCGCCCTTTGGCCAGGTCGCCGTAGCGGTCGAAGTAGGTGTTCACCACGCCGGCGCCGGTCTCGATGACGGGTATGCGGGCATGGTCGCGCACAAACTGGATGAGGCGTTTGCCCCCGCGGGGTATGCACAGGTCTACATAGCCGGTGGCCTGGAGCATCTCGGCGGTGGCCTCATGGGTGGCGGGCAGCAGGCCCACGGCCATCGGGTCGATGCCGGCCCCGCCGAGCACCTGCTGTATCAGGGCCACGATGGCTTTGTTCGACTCCTCGGCGTCGCGGCCGCCTTTCAGGATGCAGGCGTTGCCGCTCTTGAAACACAGCGAGAACACGTCGAAACACACGTTGGGGCGGGCTTCGAACACGATGCCTATCACGCCGAAAGGCACGCTTATGCGGCGCAGGCGCAGTCCGTTGGGCAGGGTGCGCTCCAGCAGGGTGCGTCCCAGGGGCGAGGGCAGGAGTGACACTTGCCGCATGTCGGCGGCGATGTTCCTTATCCGCTCGGGGGTGAGCAGCAGGCGGTCGTAGAGGGGGCTCGACGGGTCCATCCGGTCCAGGTCGGCCCGGTTGGCGCTGAGCAGCGCACCGCTCTCGGCCTCTATCCTGTCGGCCAGGGTGGCCAGCAGGCGGTTGCGGGTGTCGTCGCTCAGCAGGGGCAGCGTGTGCGACGCCTTTCTCACTTGTTCAAAAAGGGTTTTGTTTTGCATGTTGCGGTGGAGTTAGTTTTCCAGATAGAGATAGTCGTAGTGTACCACTGGGCGCACATTGTGGGCGCCGGTCAGGCGCCGGGCGGTGGTGCTGTCGTAGCAGGCGCGCCCCACACCGATGCGGCGGCCGTCGGGGTCGATGATGCTCACGATGTCGCCCTCGTCGAAGTCGCCTTCCACACGCGTCACGCCCACCATGAGCAGACTGGTGGCCTCGTCGCCGCACAGACGGGCGGCGGCCTGGCTGTTGATGTGCAGCCGGCCCTTGGCAAAGCTCTCGCTGTGGGCTATCCACTTCTTCACCCCCGACGGACTTTCGGCACTGGGCACAAACTCGGTGTGGGGGGTGCTCTCGGGATGGCAGAGCAGCTGGGGCAGGATGTCGGGGCGGGTGCCGTTGGCTATCACCACACGGATGCCCTCGTCGGCCACCTTGCGGGCTATGCTGCTCTTGGTGCCCATGCCGCCGCGGCCAAACTGGCTCTTGCCGCTCTGTATGCAGCCGCTCAGGTCCTGGCCGGGCTCTATGCGGCTTATCAGGTGCGAGCCGGGCGAGGCAGGCGGTCCGTCATAGATGCCGTCTACATTGCTCAGCAGGATGAGGATGTCGGCGTCCATCATCGAGGCGATGAGGCCCGACAACTCGTCGTTGTCGGTGAACATGAGTTCGGTGATGCTCACGGTGTCGTTCTCATTGACGATGGGTATTACGCCGTTTTCCAGCATCACCGTCATGCAGGCCCGTTGGTTGAGATACTCGCTGCGGGTGCTGAAGCTCTCCTTCATGGTGAGCACCTGCGCCACATGCAGGCCGTACTCGCGAAACAGGTTGTAGTAGTGGTTGATGAGCTTGGCCTGCCCCAGGGCGGAGTAGAGCTGTCGCTGGGCCACGGTATCGAGCTTATGGCGCGGGGTGAGCTCGCCGCGGCCACAGGCCACGGCGCCGCTCGACACGAGTATCACCTCGTGGCCCTGGCCCACAAGCCAGGCCACCTGGTCGGTGAGGGCGGAGATGCGAGTCAGGTCTACCTTGCCGTCAGGGCGGGTGAGCACATTACTGCCTATCTTCACTACGATTCGCTGCTTCTTCATGGGGCGGGTGCTTTTAGGGGGGTTAATGTTTCTGGCTGTCGCGGTTGCGTATCTCCACACGGCGTATCTTGCCGCTGATGGTCTTGGGCAACTCGTCGACAAACTCGATGATGCGGGGATATTTGTAGGGGGCGGTCACATGCTTCACGTGGTTCTGGAGCTCTTTCACCAGTTCCGGACCGGCTTTCGGCTTCCAGGCCTCGTCGAGTATTACGGTGGCCTTTACCACTACGCCGCGTATCTCGTCGGGCACACCGGTCACGGCACACTCCACCACGGCATCGTGGGTCATGAGTGCACTCTCCACCTCAAACGGGCCAATGCGGTAGCCGCTGCTCTTGATCACATCGTCTATACGGCCCTCGAACCAGTAGTAGCCGTCTTCGTCGCGCCAGGCCAGGTCGCCGGTGTGGTAGTAGCCATCGTGCCATACACTCTTGGTCAGCTCCTCGTCGCGGTAGTAACCCTTGAACAGCCCAATGGGGCAGCCTTGGTCGGTCCTTATCACAATCTCACCTTTCTCTCCGTCTTCGCAGAAGGTGCCGTCGTGGCGCATCAAGGCAATGTCGTATTGTGGATTGGGTTTGCCCATGGAGCCGGGTTTCGGTTCCATCCAAGGCATGGTGCCCAGTGTCATGGTGGTCTCTGTCTGGCCGAATCCTTCCATGATCCGTATACCTGTCAATTTATACAATTCTTCAAAGACAGAGGGGTTCAACGCCTCGCCGGCTGTGCAGCAGTGCTCCAGTGAGTGGAGGTCGTACTTGCTGAAGTCCTCGAGAATCATAAAACGGTATACGGTGGGTGGAGCGCAGAAGGAGGTGATGTGGAAACGCTCAATCATGCGAAGGATGTCGGAAGCAGTAAACTTCACGTGGTCATAGATGAACACTGTGGCGCCTGCCAGCCACTGACCATAAAACTTTCCCCAAGCGGCTTTCGACCATCCAGTATCGGCCACAGTGAGGTGGATGCTGTATGGTTTCAGGTTGTGCCAGAACAATCCGGTGGTGATGTGTCCCAAAGCATACAGGTAGTTGTGGGCCACCATTTTGGGCTCTCCGCTGGTGCCGCTGGTGAAGTAGAGAATCATGGTGTCGTTGTTCTCGTTCACATGGGCGGGACGCTTGAATTCAGGGGCTTGCGGACACTCTTTCTGCCAGTCGTGGAACCCCTCGGGTACATTGGGCCCTACGGAGATAACCGTTTCGAGAGAGGCATTGAGGCGTTTGGCCTCTGCCACTTGTGAGAGCACATAGTCTTCACCCACACAGATAATGGCTTTCAAACTGGCGCATTCTATGCGGTAAAGAATGTCTTTCACTGTGAGCATGTGTGTGGCGGGCACGCCAATGGCTCCCAGTTTCTGTAGACCCAGCATGCTGATCCAGAACTCATAGCGGCGTTTCAAGATGAGCATCACGGTGTCGCCCCTTCCTATGCCGAGTTGCTGGAAATAAGACGCGGCCTGATCGGAGAGTCTTTTCAGGTCGGCGAAAGTGAATGTACGACTTTTGCCCTCGTCGTTGGCCCATATCATGGCTCGCTTGTCGGGCTGTTCTGCAGCCCATTCGTCCATCACATCATATGCGAAATTAAACTGTTCGGGAACAATAAATTCCAAGTTTCGCTTGTAATCCTCGGCCGATGTGAATTGTGTCTGTTTTAAAAATCTTTCTACCATAATGAATACCTTTTCTTAGATGGCTTACGGCCGCTTGCCGAAGCTGTGAATAGTGGGGCTTTTGTCAATTGAGTACAACGGCTATGAACTTTACGGGCTTGTCGCCGATGGCGTTCATGCAATGTGGACGTGAGGCATCGAAATACAGGCTGTCGCCCTCATGGAGTATCATTTCCTTCTCGCCGATGCGTACCTGCATGTCGCCTTCTATCATATAGTGGAATTCCTGGCCCTCATGGCTGTTCAGGCTGTGGCTCTGACCATCGGGCATGGGGTCTACCTGTGTGAGGAAGATGTCGGCCTTGCGGCCCCTGAAACCGCTGGCCAGACTCTGGTAGGTGTAGTTCGCGTTGCGGTTGATGGAGAGTCCTTGTCCCTTTCGGGTGACGAAATAACTGTTCATGCGGGGCTCCTCACCGAAAAGCAGTACATCGAGCGAGATGCCGAACTTCTTCGATATTTTCGACAGGCGGTATACGGAGGGGTCGGCCTCGCCGGCCTCTATCTTCATCAGGTGATCTACGGTAATGTCGCACAGGTCGGCCACTTCTTGTGCCGGGATGTCAAGCACTTCGCGGAGACCTTTCAGCCGTTCGCCGATTTGTTTGAAATTCTCGTTCATGTCCTTTTCTTTTTTAGTCTTTTTTCTGCATGTCGCGGTCGCGAATCTCCACACGGCGTATCTTGCCGCTGATGGTCTTGGGCAACTCATCGACAAAGTCAATAATACGAGGATATTTGTAGGGGGCGGTCACATGTTTCACGTGGTTCTGGAGCTCTTTCACCAAGTCGGGGCCGGCTTTCGCCTTCCATGCCTTGTCGAGCACCACAGTGGCTTTTACCACCATGCCGCGTATGTCATCGGGTACACCGGTCACGGCACACTCCACCACGGCATCGTGGGTCATGAGCGCACTTTCCACCTCAAACGGACCAATGCGGTAGCCGCTGCTCTTGATCACATCGTCTATACGGCCCTCGAACCAGTAGTAGCCGTCTTCATCGCGCCAGGCCAGGTCGCCGGTGTGGTAGTAGCCGTCGTGCCATACCTTCTTCGTGAGGTTCTCGTCGCGGTAGTATCCCTTGAACAGCCCGATGGGCCGTCCTTTGAGCGTGCTTATCACAATCTCGCCTTTCTCACCGTCCTCGCAAGGAGAGCCGTCGGGGCGGACAAGCGAAATGTCGTATTGTGGATTGGGCTTGCCCATGGAGCCGGGCTTCGGCTCCATCCACGGCATGGTGCCCAGTGTCATAGTGGTCTCTGTCTGGCCGAAGCCTTCCATCAGCTTGATGCCGGTAAGCTGGTAGAACTGGTCGTAGACGGAGGGGTTCAGGGCCTCGCCTGCCGTACAGCAGTAGCGCAGCGAACTGAGGTCGTACTTGCTGAAATCCTCGAGAATCATAAAGCGGTAAACGGTGGGAGGGGCGCAGAAGGAGGTGATATGGTAGCGCTCTATCATGCTGAGCATGTCGGCTGCGGAGAATTTCGCATGGTCGTAGACGAAGACCACCGCTCCTGCCAGCCACTGTCCATAGAACTTGCCCCAGACGGCTTTCCCCCATCCGGTGTCGGCCACTGTGAGGTGTATGCTGTCGGTTGAGAGATTGTGCCAGAATTGTCCGGTCGTGATATGTCCTAAGGCGTAGAGAAAATCGTGGGCCACCATCTTGGGCTCTCCGCTCGTTCCGCTCGTGAAGTAGATAATCATGGTGTCGTCGTTCTCATTGACATGGGAGGGACGCTTGAAGGTTGGAGCCAGCGGGCACTCTTTCTGCCAGTCGTGGAACCCTTCCGGTACATCAGGACCAATGGAAATCACTGTTTCAAGTGTGGTGTTGTGTTTCCTGGCCTCGGCCACCTGCGAGAGCACGTATTTCTCTCCCACACAGACAATGGCTTTCAGACTGGCGCGTTCTATCCGGTATAGAATGTCCTTGGTGGTGAGCATGTGTGTGGCGGGCACAACAATTGCCCCGATTTTCTCGAGGGCCAGCATGCTGATCCAAAATTCATACCGCCGTTTCAGAATGAGCATCACGGTGTCGCCGCGGCCTATGCCGAGTTGCTGGAAGTAGGAGGCAGCCTGGTCGGAAAGCCGTTTCAAGTCTGCGAAAGTAAAGAAATGACTCTCGCCAGAGTCGTTGGTCCAGAGCAGTGCGGTCTTGTCGGGCTGTTCCTCCGCCCAGACGTCCATCACGTCGTAGGCAAAATTAAACTGCTCGGGGATGATGAATTGCAGATGTTCCCTAAAATCCTCCGTCGAGGTGAAGTGGGTCTGCTTGAGAAATCTTTCTACCATAAATAAATACCTTTATATAAATGGCCGGTGGTTGTAGGCCGTAGATTTTGATGTAGGCTCGCCGCTTGTCAATTGATGACGACAGCGATGAATTTTACGGGTTTGCCTCCCAGTGCGTTGATACTGTGCGGACGGGAAGCGTTGAAGTAGAGGCTGTCTCCTTCGTGAAGGACCATTTCCTTCTCACCGACAATCACTTGCATCTCACCCTCTACCACATAGTGAAACTCTTGCCCTTCATGGCTGTTGGGACTGTGGCTCTGACCTTCGGGCATGGGGTCTACCTGTGTGAGGAAGATGTCGGCTTTTCGGCCACGATAACCACTGGCCAGACTCTGGTATATGTAGCTCTCGTTGCGGTTGACGGAGAGGCCCTGCCCTTTGCGGGTGAGAAAATAGCTGTTCATGCGGGGTTCCTCGCCAAAGAGCAGCACATCGAGCGAAATGCCAAATTTCTTTGAAATCTTTGACATGTCCGAAATAGACGGGTCGGCTTCGCCGGCTTCTATCTTCATCAGGTGTTCAACAGTCATTCCGCAGAGGTCGGCCACCTCTTGCGCTGGAATGTCGAGCACATCGCGTAGGCCTTTCAGCCTTTCACCCACTTGTTTGAAATTATCTGTCATAGCTATTGTATTATGGGGTTGTTAGTTAACTCATTTTCCGGTTCCGGCCTTCAAGCCTTGTATCACGGCATTGGTGAACCCTTCGCGCTCCATGACGTTCAGTCCGCGTATGGACACGCCGCCGGGTGTGGTCACCTTGTCGATTTCCTCCTCGGGATGGGTCCCGTTGGCAGCCAGCAGACTCACTGCGCCGCTCACGGTCTGTATCACTATCTTCAGGGCATCTTTGGCAGGGAAACCTAATTCCACACTTCCTTCTGTGGCAGCGCGTACATAGCGCAAGGCGTAGGCGATGCCGCATGAGGCGATGGAGGTTCCGGCAGCCAGATGTGCCTCGTCTACCAGCATGGCGCTTCCCATCTTGTTGAAGAGGTCCAGCAGCATGGCTTGCTTGGCGGTTTCTCCCTTGGGAGGCACAAGGAATGTCATCGACTCGCCCACGGCGATGGCGGTGTTGGGGATGGCGAGGAAGAGGGTGGGGGTGGACCCGTCAATCTTTCTCATCCATTCAAGAATGTTGGCCGAGGAGACACCGGCCGCTATCACCACCAGTGTGGTTTTTTGATAGTCAATGACGTCTTTCAACTGTTTCACCACGCCTTCCACCAGCCAGGGCTTTACCACCACGAAGAGGAGGTCGGCGCCCATGGCGGCTGCGTCGTTCTCGCAGGTCACGGAGGCTCCGCTGGCCTCAAAGCGGCGCAGGGCCAGCGGGTTGGGGTCGGCTATGGCTATGTCGCCGGCAGCAAGGCCGGAATACTTGAGCAGGGCTTCTGCCAGGGCACCGCCCATGGCTCCTGCGCCTATTACGGCTGTTTTCATCGTAGTGCGCGGGTTAGGTGTTGTATCCATTCGTCGGCCTCGGCCTGGCTCAGGCAGAGCGGGGGCAGAAGGCGCAGGGTATGGGTGCCGGAGCACCCCACAAAGCAGTGCTCGTCGTAGACCAGGCGCTGGCGCACCTCTTTCTGGGGCACGTCGAGCTCGATGCCTATCATCAGGCCGCGGCCGCGCACATCGGTGATGTGGGGTTCCGTCTGCCGGAGCTCTTTGAGGTGCTGCAGCAGGTAGCGGCCCATGGTGTCGGCGTTCACCACCAGGTGCTCGCCCTCTATCACGTCGAGCACGGCGAGGGCGGCGGCGCACGCCAGGTGGTTGCCGCCGAAGGTGGTGCCGAGCTGGCCGTAGACGGGTTTGAACTCGGGCGAGATGAGCACGGCCGACAAGGGGAATCCGTTGGCGATGCCCTTGGCCACGGTGATGAGCTGCGGCCGGATGCCCAGCCACTGGTGGGCGAAGAAACGGCCGCTGCGGCCGTAGCCGCACTGTATCTCGTCGGCGATGAGCACCGTGCCGTGGCGTCGGCAGGCTGCCTCCAGGCGCTGGGCGAAGGAGGGGGTAATCATGCGGATGCCGCCCACACCCTGTATGCACTCGATGATGCAGGCGCACACGTCGCCCTTCACCAGTTCGCGCTCCCATGCCTCGATGTCGTCGATGGGCAGGAAAGTCACGTGGCGGTTGGCGTTGACGGGGGCGATAATCTTAGGATTGTCGGTGGCTTCCACTGCCAGCGAGGTGCGTCCGTGGAAAGCTTTCTCCGCGGCGAGTATCCTGCTGCGGCCGGTGGCGAATGAGGCGAGCTTCAGACTGTTCTCGTTGGCCTCGGCGCCGCTGTTCACCAGAAACAGCTGGTAGTCGGGATAGCCGCTTATGGCACCCAGGCGTTCGGCCAGCTCGCGCTGCAGCGTGTTCACCACGGAGTTGGAGTAGAAGCCTATCTTGCCCAGCTGGCGGCTCACGGCCTCCACATAGTGGGGATGGCTGTGTCCGATGCTGATGACGGCATGTCCGCCGTAGAGGTCGAGGTATTCGGTGCCGGCATCGTCGTAGACGCGGCATCCCTTGCCGCTTACGATGTTCACGCCGAAGAGGGGGTATACGTCGTATAGTTTCATATCGCGTTTCCTTTCTTGTCAGAAGGCTGATGCCTTGAGGCGCAGTCCGGTCCTCTCGTCGAGGCCGAAGAGCAGGTTCATGTTTTGTACGGCCTGGCCCACCGCACCTTTAAGCAGGTTGTCGATGCAGGCGGTCACCAATAGTTTGTCGTCATATTTCTCGCAGTGCACGAGTGCCTTGTTGGTGTTCACCACCTGTTTCAGGTCGAGGGCTCTGTCGGTGTAGTGGGTGAAGGGCTCCTGGGCGTAGAAGGCCTTGTAGGCCTGCTCTATCTCTTCTATGGGCCGTGAGGTGCGCACCACCTCGGTGCAGAAGATGCCCCGTGCGAAACACCCGCGGTAGGGAATGAAGTCGATGGAGCAGTCGAGATGGCCCTGCAGCTGGCAGAGGCTCTGGCGTATCTCGGCCAGGTGCTGGTGGCGGAAGGGCTTGTAGATGCTCATGTTGCCGGTGCGCCAGGAGAAATGGGTGGTGGCCGAGGGTTTCTGTCCGGCACCGGTGCTGCCGGTGATGGCGTTCACGGCCACATCGTGGTTCAGCTCGCCCATCTGTGCCAGCGGCAGCAGACCCAGCTGTATGCAGGTGGCGAAACAGCCGGGGTTGGCGATGTGGCGGGCCGTGGCTATCTGGTGGCGGTTCAGCTCGGGCAGGCCGTAGACGAAGTCGTGGCTGCCGTCGGCGATGCGGAAGTCCTGGGCCAGGTCTATCACGCGGAGTGCCTCGGGCAGCGGATGCTCCGCAAGGAAGGCGCGGCTCTTGCCGTGGCCGAAGCAGAGGAAGAGCACGTCGATGTCGTCGAAGGGCATGTCGGCGCTGAAGGTGAGGTCCAGGTCGCCGTCAAGGCCTTCGTGCACATCGGCCACGGGGTGCCCGGCATGGCTTTCGCTGTGGGCGAACCGGATTTCGGCCATCGGGTGACAGGCGAGCACGCGGAGCAACTCGCCGCCGGTATAGCCAGCGGCACCCATAATGCCTATTCTAATGGGTCTGTCCATGGTGGCGTGGCGTTTATCGTTTTTCGTCGGGGTGGATACCGTAGTACACTCTCAGGGGGGTGCTCATCAGTTTGATGAAGCCCTTCGCCTCTTCGGCGCTCCAGCCGCTCTGGGTCTCGCCGTATTCGCCGAGTTTCGACTTGAGCAGGTCGTTGGGCGAGTCGACACCCACCACCTCGAAGCCGAGGGGGCGCAGGCGCAGGATGACGTCGCCGCTCACATGGCGCTGTGAACTGGTGAGCATGGCCTCGATGTCGGGCATCACGGGCTCCAGATACTGGCTCTCGTGCAGGAACATGCCGTACCAGTTGGCCACTTGGTCTTTCCAGTACTGCTGCCATTTGCTCAGCGTGTTCTTCTCCAGGGCGCGGTGGGCCTCGATAATGAGTTTGGGGGCGGCGGCCTCGAATCCTACGCGGCCCTTGATGCCGATGATGGTGTCGCCCACGTTGCAGTCGCGTCCTATGCCGTAGGCGGCGCCTATCTCCTCAATGCGCTGTATGGCTTTTATCCTGTCGGTGAAGGCCTCGCCGTTCACACCGCTTATCTCACCCTTCTCGAAGGTGATGGTGAGCAGGCTCTCCTCTTCATGGACCACATGCTTCAGGTAGGCTTCTTCAGGCAACCCCTGCGAGGGGTCGAGCAGTTCGCCGCCGCAGATGCTGGTGCCCCAGATGCCCACATTGTAGGAGTATTTCAGCTTGGTGAAGTCGGCGTGGTAGCCGTGGGCGTTCAGATAGTCCACTTCTTCCTTGCGGGTGAGCCGCTCGTCGCGGGTGAGCGTGATGATTTCGATGCCGGGCGACATCACCAGGAAGGTCATGTCGAAGCGTATCTGGTCGTTGCCGGCACCTGTCGACCCGTGGGCTATGGCGTCGGCGCCTATCTCGTTGGCATAGCGGGCTATGGCGATGGCCTGGAAGATGCGCTCCGACGATACCGAGATGGGGTAGCAGTTGTTGCGCAGCACATTGCCGAATATCATGTATTTGAGCGACTTGTCGTAATACTCCTGTGTCACGTCGAGTGTCACATATTGCTTGGCCCCCAGGCGGTAGGCGTTTTCCTCGTTCTTCTTCAGCTGGGCGGCGCTGAACCCGCCCGTGTTGGCACATGCGGCATGCACCTCATAGCCTTCCTGGCTGAGGCGCATCACGGTGTAGGAGGTGTCGAGACCACCCGAAAAGGCTACTACTACTTTCTTCTTATCCATAATTCTCGTCGTTTGTTGTTTCTTCATTCTTGTCCAATTCTCTGATGCGGTCGAGCACGTCTTGCGGTATCTTGGCCGGCAGGTGCTCCTCCGGGTCGTAGAGCATGGCCGTGCAGATGCAGTACTTGCGGTGGGTGCGCTGCAGGATGTCTACGTTCACGCAACCGTTGCACCCCTGCCAGAACGACTCGTCGTCGGTCAGGTCGTCGAAGGTCACGGGCTTGTAGCCCAACTGTGTGTTCATGGCCATCACGGCGGCACCGCTCGTCAGACTGAATATCTTGGCATGGGGCCAGCGGGTGCGTGCCAGACTGAAGGTCATGTCTTTTATCTTCTTGGCTACACCGCGCCCCCGGTAGTCGGGATGTACTATCAGACCTGAGGTGGTGACATACTGCTTGTTGCCCCAGGTCTCGATATAGCTGAAACCGGCAAAGCGATCGCCGTCGAGCGCCAGCACGGCTTTCGCCTCGCGCATCTTGTTGAGCAGGTATTCGTGCGTGCGCCGTGCTATGCCGGTGCCCCTTACCTTGGCGGCGTCGGCTATGGTCTGCAGAATGGTGTCTACATAGAATTCATGCTCGGCACTGGCTACCAAGACAACAATATCTTCCATTTATTTCCTTTTACCTTAAAAAAATACTGAATAGTCGGGGGGCGGTGGATGACTCGCCGGGCGGCATCTGTGGGCCCTCGCTGTCTTGTCTGTTTCTGTTGTGCTCCTGCTGTAGGGAAAATCCTACTCAGCGCAGGTCGGGAATGATGACCGACAGGTCTTCTATCACGGCGTGCTGCGACACATTCTCCTGGATGACGAAAAGAATGGTGTCGTCGCCGGCCACGGTGCCCAGTATCGAGGGGATGTTGCTGTAGTCGATGTTGTAGGCGATGCTGCTGGCATAGCCGGGGCGGGTTTTTATCACGCCTATGTTGCCGGAGAAATTGATGGAGAGGAAACTAGAAGTCTGGAGCATCTCCATGGCCGAGCGGGGCTTGGTGGAACGCTTGTACATGGTGTCGTTGGGCAGTACGTATACGTATTTGCCGTTCATACTGGCTGCCTTGGCCACCTTCAGCTGTTTCAGGTCTCTGCTCAGCGTGGCCTGCGTCAGCTTGAATCCTTCTTTCTCAAGGGCTTGAAGCACTTCTTCCTGGCTGCTCAGCTCCTTGCTCGATATCAGCATCTTCAGTGCTTCCATTCTGCTGGTCTTCGTCTTCATAAGCCGTATATTTATACTTTTACGGCTGCAAATTTATTCAAATTTATAAATATAACAAAATTTTTCATATAAAATTATTATTATGTTGTCGTTTTTGTTGACAAATTGTAATTATTCCGCTCGTTTTTCCTTCTTTTCGTCGTTTTGTAATTTTCTTTTATGTTATCGTTTTGTATACATCCCGGCGGGTATTTATGCCAAAAAAAGAGCCCGGATCCTGGTGCGGATTCGGGCTCTTTGGGGAAATCTGCTCGGGCGGATTAATCGCGACTGCCGAAAATTCGGAGCAGATAGAGGAATAGGTTGATGAAGTCGAGGTAGAGGGTGAGCGAGCCCAGCAGGGCCAGCTTTTGTGCCTGTGCGTCGGGCTCGGGGCAGAGGGCCAGCATCTCTTTTATCTTCTGCGAGTCGTAGGCGGTGAGGCCTACGAAGATGAGCACGCCGAGATAGCTCAGGATGAGGTCCATGCCGGCACTCTTCACGAAGAACACGTTCACCAGCGTGGCGATGATGATGCCTATGAGGCCCATGAAGAGGAACCGTCCGATGGGGGAGAGGTCGCGCTTCGTGGTGTAGCCGAACACGGCCATGGCGGCAAAGGTGCCTGCGGTGATGAAGAACACGCGGGCCACCGACGCACCGGTGTACACCAGCAGCAGCGGGGCTATGGTGAGTCCGTTCAGAATGGAGTAGGCCACAAAGAGCAGGGTGGCGGTGGTGACCGACAGTTTGTTGATCATGCCGCTAATCACAAACACAATCACGAGCTCTGCTATCACCAGACCCCACATCAGGCCTGAGCCGAACAGGTTGTACACGAACTCGGTGTTGTTGGCCACATAATAGGCGGTCAGGCCGGTGATGGCGAGGGCCAGTGTCATCCAGGTGTAGACTTTGCGCATCAGTGCGGGAAATGCCTGCGAAAGTGACAGTCCTCTTTCTTCTCTGACGATTCTTGATAATTCTTGTTCGTTCATTTTCTTATGTTTTACTTGGTTTTTACTGGTTGTTGATATCTTCTCTCAATGATACAATTCTTGTGCCAAATGGTGTCTATAGGGCTTATAGATAATGCAAATATACATATTCTTTGTGAATATGGCGGTTTTGCGGCGCTTATTTTTGTTTTATTAATAAAAAGGGGCTTTTATATAAATATAAGGTATAGGAGTGTTTTGGAGTGTAGGAGTAGAGGAGTGTAGGAGTGTAGACATATGCCGCATTTGTCTACACTTCTACACTCCTGCACTCCTAAACTCCTGCTTTTTTTGGTCTATTTTGTCAAGAATCCCGAAAACTTTCGCATTTTCATGAAAAAAGTCCTCCAAAAATTTGGAGGGAGGCTTTAAAGTTCATACCTTTGCATCCGCTTTCGAACAAAACGCGGTGCGCCGCCGGTCGGGAGCGGAAA